>DASWZY010000384.1:0-7169 GCA_036407055.1 Binatia bacterium | reverse complement strand
ATCACAGCGCTCACCGCCTACGACTATTCGTTCGCGCGCATCCTCGACGACGCCGGCATCGATGTCCTGCTCGTCGGCGACTCGCTCGGCTCGGTCGTTCAGGGCCAGGCGACCACGCTGCCGGTGACGCTGGAGGAGATGCTCTACCACACGCGCATCGCCGCGCGGGGGCGGGCGCGCGCGCTGCTCGTCGGCGACATGCCGTTTCTCTCCTATCAAGTGAATATCGAAGAGGCGAAGCGCAACGCCGGGAGATTCCTCAGCGAGGCGGGCGCCGAGGCCGTGAAGCTCGAAGGCGGCATCGAGATGCAGGCGACGATCAGGGCGATCGTCGACATCGGCGTTCCCGTAATGGGGCATGTCGGGCTCACGCCGCAGTCGCTCCACCGCTTCGGCGGCTACAAAGTGCAGGGCAAAGACAGGAAAGCGGGCGAACGCATCGTGCGCGACGCGCTCGCGGTCGAAGAGGCCGGCGCGTTCGCGGTCATCCTCGAAGGCATCCCGGTCGATCTCGCGCGCGAGATCACGCAGAAGCTCACGATCCCGACGATCGGCATCGGCGCCGGCGTCGAGTGCGACGGGCAGGTGCTCGTCGTGCACGACATGCTCGGGCTCTTCGACATGTACCAGCCCAAGTTCGTCAAGCGCTATGCCGATCTCAAGGGCATCATGACCGACGCCGTCAAGCGCTATATCGCCGAGGTAAAGGACGGGAGCTTCCCGGACGAGGAGCATTCGTTCCACTAGTAGCCGGGATAGCTGTCAGCGGTCGGCTATCAGCTAAGAAACTCCGAGAAATCTTTAGCTGACGGCTGATCGCTGATTGCTGAAAGCTATTTTCATGCGCATCATCGAGACCGTCGAAGAGATGCAGGCCTGGTCCGACGCCGAGCGGCGCGCCGGCCGGAGCATCGCGCTCGTGCCGACGATGGGGGCGCTGCACGAAGGCCACCTGGCGCTCGTGCGCGCGGCGAAGCATCTCGGCGAGCGCGTGGTGGTCTCGCTCTTCGTCAACCCGGCGCAGTTCGCGCCGGGCGAGGACCTCGCCGCCTACCCGCGCGATTTCGCGCGCGACCGCGCGCTGCTGGAAAACGAAAGCGTCGACGTGCTGTTTCATCCGTCGTCCGCCGAAGTTTATCCCGAAGGCTATCAGACGCATGTCGACGTCGGGCGCCTCGCGCCGCTGCTCGAAGGCGAATTCCGCCCCGGCCATTTTCGCGGCGTGGCGACGGTCGTCGCCAAGCTCTTCAACATGGTCCGGCCGCACGCGGCGATCTTCGGTGAGAAAGATTACCAGCAGCTGCAAATCATCCGGCGCATGGCCAAGGATTTGAACTTCGCTATCGAGATCGTGGGCCATCCGACGGTGCGCGACGCCGACGGCCTCGCGCTCAGCTCGCGCAACGCTTATCTAACCGCGCCCGAGCGCCAGGCGGCGCTGTCGCTTAACCGCGCGCTCGAGCGCGCGCAAGCATTGATCGCGCAGGGCGAGCGCTGCGCCGGGCGGATCGCCGCCGCCGCGCGCGCCGCGATCGAGGCCGAGCCCTTGGCCGAGATCGAATACGTCCGCATCTGCGACTCCGAGACGCTCGCGGAAATCCCGCGCATCGAGCGCGACGCGCTGCTCGCGCTCGCCGTCCGCGTCGGCGCGGCGCGTTTGATTGACAACGCGCTGCTGAAGACGTAGTGAAGGTAAGCTTTTCCATTCAAATTACGCGCCGACCTTAATGCAAAAATTCAAGGAACGCCTGCGCCGTTACTTCTTCGCCGGTCTCCTCGTGGTGCTCCCGCTCGTCATCACGGTCTGGCTGCTCGGCTGGATCGTTCGCGTGATGGACGGCTTGCTCGACGTGCTTCCCGAAATGGCCCGGCCGAGGACTTACCTGCCGATCCCGGGCCTCAGCGCGATCATTACACTCTCTCTGATCGTGTTCCTCGGTTTTCTCGCCACTCGGGCCGTGACGCGCCGCGCGCTCGCCGCGTGGGACGGTTTTTTGATCCGCATCCCGGTCTTCCGCGGCGTCTATAGCGCCGTGCACAAGCTGGTCGAGCATATCTTCAGCCAGGAGAACGGCACGCGCCGCGTCGTGCTCGTCCAATTCCCGCGCGAGGGCATGTTCACCGTCGGCTTCGCGACCGGCTACGCCGCCGGCGAGCTGAGGCGCTTCTCGGAAGAGCGCCTGGTGAACGTCTTCGTGCCGACGACGCCCAACCCGACCGCGGGCTTCTATCTCCTCGTCCCCGAGCGCGACGTCGTCACGCTCCAGATGACGCCGGAAGAGGCGTTCAAGCTGATCGTCTCCGGCGGCATGATCAGCCCCCCGGAAAACAAGCCGGCGCTGGTCGCATCGAAGTAAAGGCTCGCGTCAACACACATGAATAAATTCGTTCCGCAGCGCTGTTTTCTATTCGCTGCCTTTTTACTCCTGCGTGCCGCGGCGGCGTGGGGCCAGGCGCCCGAGAAAATCGTATTTTCGATTCCGAGCCGCAGCATCGCGTCCATCGATCTCTACATCGCGAAAGAGAAGGGCTTCTTTCGCGAGGAAGGTCTCGACGTCGATCTGGTCCAGATCCGCGGCAACGTGGCGATGGCCGCTGCGTTGAGCGGGCAGGTGCAGGCCAGCAACGGCGTCGGCACCGTGATCCGGGCGATGGAGCGCAGCGATCTGCCGCTCAAAACTCTGACCGTGAGTCTCAAACGCAACCTTTTCTGGCTGGTGGCCCGGCCGAACATCAAGTCGATCGCCGGTCTGAAAAACGCGCGTCTCGGCACGACGACGCTGGGCGGCTCCCAGCACACGGCGGCGGCGCGCCTGCTGCGCAAGGGCGGATTGGACCCGGAGAAGGATGTTACCGTGATCGTCGGCGGCGACGTGCCCGCCCAGCTGCAAAGCTTGATCGCCGGAGCGATCGATGCGGCGGCGCTGTCGCCGCCGACGGTTATTTTGGCGCGCGATAAATACCACATGACGGTCCTGGGCTCGGCCATGGAAGACGTGAACCTGCAAAACGGCACCGCGGTGACCGACAAGCTTCTGGCCGAGCGCCGCGACCTGCTGCGGCACATTTTACGCGCGCGGGCGAAGGCGGGACGTTATTTTTTCGAAAACGAGCAGGGAACGAGCGAGATCCTGGCCAAATTCCAGCGCGTCGAATATCCCGTCGCGCTCGAGTCGTACCGGATGTCCCGGCCGGCGTTTACGACCCAGGGCATTCCTTCCGATAAAGAGGTCGAGGAGTTTCTCAAGGCCGACGCGGAATTGCTGAAGCTGCCGAAGCCTGTCGCGGCCGCGAAAATTTTCGATTTTTCGCTCCAGCGCGAAGTGAATCACGAGCTCGGCATAAAATGATGGAGCAGGACTCATGACATCGAGCGACGACGCCGGTCAATTCGTTCAAGAGCACTATCGCAAAGTGGCCGCGCGCTGGCGCTCGCGCGTGACCGATTCGCCGTTCATGCAGCAGCTGCGCGCCGGCAAACTATCGCGGGAACAGCTCAGAATTTTTTTCCGGAACTGGGGCTCGTATACGATCGAGATCAACACCGTCGAGCTCGCTACCTACCACAAGCACATCGCGTTTTTCCGCAAGCACAAAGACCTGATGGCGCGCATGGCGGAAAAATTGGCCGACGAGCTGATTCACCCCAAGCCGCCGGGACACGTGCACGTCGTGGTGGAGACCGCCAAGGCCCTCGGCATCGCCGAGGACGAGATATTCCTCGCGCCGATGCTCGCCGAGTTCCGCGCCAAGCTCGATTTCAAGCGATCGCTGTTGTGGGAAGGCACCATGGCCGAGTTCTACGCCGCCGGTGCTACCGAAGAGCAGACGGGCTACTGGTCAGCGGATTTCTTCAAGGCGCTGACGACGCATTACGGCCTGACGCGCGAGCAGGCCGTTTACTTCTCCACTCACGAAGAGGCGGACCTCAAAGAGCACGAGGGCGTCATGGGCCACGGCAGCTTTCGCCGCCTGGTGTTGAAAACGCTCATTGAAGACGGCCTGGCGCAAGCGCGGCCGGGCTACACGCTGGAATACTGCGGCCTCACCGCCGTCGATCTACACGGGGTATGTCTGCAAGCCGCCTTCGACGCGCCGCGGCAGGGGTATTGAGCCGCCGGGCAGCCGCAATCAATTGTCGTTGAAAAATACGCAGGTCGCGCCGGCTGGGTTTTTATTCTTTTGTCTCCGACCATCCCAGTTCTCGAGAAACTGCGCGGGCCGCCGCCTTGATAACTTTCGCGGCGGGCTCAATCCTGGTTTTCGGCAGCGCGAAACTCGGGAGGCTGATGCCCATGGTCGCAATCACATCGCCGGTTACGTCGCGAACCGGCGCCGCTATGGTCCTCACTCCTCTGGCAATGTCTTCATCACTGAACCCGTAGCCTTGTTTTCGCACCCGCCGAAGGTCCCGGATGAGGCCGTCGATATCGAGTACCTTTTTATTGGTGTAAATTGCATCTTTTTGTTTCTTCAATAGGCGGCGAACCAGCGGCTCGGGCAGGAAAGCGGCGAAGACCCTGCTGTGGGCGCCGATGGTTAAAGGATAGCGCGCGCCGACATGATGGCAAATTCTGAGAATGGTCGCGCTTTCTTCTGAAGCCACCGTCACCATGTGATATCCATCGAACACACGAAGCACCGCAGTTCCTTGAAACGCCTCGCGGAGCTCGTGGAGAATCGGCCGGGCGATAATTTCCAATCGGCTGTTTTGTCTGGAAGCCTCGAAAAGTTCCGCCACTTTGGGTCCCACTCTATACCTTCGCGACGCTTCATCGCGCGCGACATAGCCGCGCGAAGTTAGGCTTTTGATGACTCTCACAACGCGGCTCTTGTCCGAGCTTAACAATTTCGCGATCTCGGTAATGCCCGCAGAGCCCTTCGACGAAACGATTTCCAGAACGTCCAGTGCAAACAGGACGGTAAGCGAGCCGTTGGCCTGGGCTGATTGTTTTTTCGCCTCAGTGATCCTGGGTTTGGCACTTAACATAGTTGATATCGCCCTCTAAAACCCGTTTAGTTTTCGTAGCCGGAACGAATGGTTTCCCTTCGTCTTGCGGCGAGATGCTCGCCGGCCGTGACGGGCGGGTAGAGCGCAGGCTTGCCGGGCCCGCGGCACGGCTCCAGGCAGCTGATGACGACTTCATCCCTCGGCTCGTAGAATAAAGTGGCTGCGTAGCGGGAGCGTCGGGCGGCTTCGCCTTGAGGTGGAATGACGCGGTGCAGCACGGATCGCAGCTGACGATTGCTCCAACGGCTGAGCAGGTCGCCCACGTTGACGATAGCCGCACCGGGAATCGAAGGCGCGTGGAGCCAGTTGTCACCCGGCCTCTGGATTTCCAAGCCTTCCGAAGTCCCGTGGTGAAAGAGCAGCGTGATCGTCCCGAAATCGGTGTGCGCGCCGGAGCGGAGCTGCCCGGGCATTAACGGCTCTGTGATGGGCGGATAATGCAGCAACAGCACCGCGCCGTTGGACGGTCCGTGCGCCGCATCGAAATAATCTTCCGATAGACCGAGCGAGAGGGCGACGCCGCGCATCAGCTGCCGCAATACCGACAGGCCCGCTTGGTGATAATTCGAAACGGCGGTGCGAAACTCGGGAAAACGTTCCGGCCAATAGCCCGCCGGCAGGTCGGCGTCCGAGGGCGCCCTGAACCTCTCCTTGACGTCGGTGGGCTTCGTCGGGTCCAAACCGCTCACCCCCGGTCCGCGGTAACCGCCGGCTTCGGCTTTCTTTGCTGGAAGAAGCGCAAAGAACTCCATGCTTCGAGCGAACATCTCATCCACTATGTTTTGCTCCACGCCGTGATTTTTCAGATAGATGAAGCCGAAGTCCTCGAACGCTTCGCGCATTCTGAGGGCCTCGGCCTTTCGCTGCGCCGGCTCGCGGTGGGTTAATTCGGCAAAATCGATGACGGGGATTTTTTCACCCGAACCCAACTCGACGGCGGCTTTTGACATGTCTTGCTCTCCTTTCGGACTTTCCGACGAAGACCGGCGGCCACTCCTGATTGACCGTTGTAAGTTTGTTGTGATAACTGAACCGATAAGATCACATTCTGCACCAAAATGAAACGTGCAAAGCCAACCCATGTCTGACAATGTATAACTGTCGAACGATGATTCACGAATTTCTCAACGGCAGCGAGTGTTAAGTTCCAAGCAATCTGTGGGAGGTAACATGGCAGACAAGATTTCCATCCATCCGAAGATCGACGCGGGCATTCAGCCCGCGGGTAAGAATTTTGCGGGCGGCGTCCTCGTCTGCAAATGCGCGAAGGACCCGGTCGAGGTCACCGTGAAATCTCAGTCGGCGCACAACCATGCGTGCGGGTGCACCAAGTGCTGGAAGCCGAAAGGCGCGTTATTCTCACAGGTGGCGGTCGTGCCGCGCGACAAGCTGAGCGTAACCGCCAACGCCAACAAGCTCAAAGCGGTCGACGCCGCGGCGGCGATCCAGCGGCATGCCTGCACCGGATGCGGCGTGCACATGTACGGCCGCATCGAGAATACCAAGCACCCGTTCTACGGCCTCGATTTCATCCACACCGAGCTGTCGCCGCAGTCCGGCTGGTCGCCGCCCGAATTCGCGGCCTTCGTCTCTTCGATCATCGAGAGCGGCACCGACCCGGCTAAGATGGGGGCGGTGCGCGCCCGGCTGCGCGAGGTCGGGCTCGAACCTTACGACTGTCTGTCGCCGGCCTTGATGGACTTTATCGCGACGCACGCCGCGAAAGCTTCCGGCGTGCTGCGAGCATAGACTGCGGGAGGGCGCGCGCCCGCCGATCGTCGTCGGCAACGGCTGTATCTAAAACGGTGCTATCAACGAGGGAGCAAGGAACAAAAATGAAACCAATCCTTGCCGGAATTGCGGCGCTACTTTGCATCCTCGGCACATCGTCGCTCACCGGCGCACAAGCGCTTACCAACGTGATCCTGGGGTACAGCGGCGGGGGCTCGACCGGGGCGTTGCGACGCATTATCGAGCGCGACAAGCTCTGGGAAAAGTACGGTCTCAACGTCAAAAGCGTTTACTTCAGCAGCGGCGGCGTCTTAACTCAGGCGTTCGTCGGCGGCAATGTCGTCGGCTCCGACTCCGAAATCCCGGCGATGCTGAACCTCTCGATCGCCGGAGTCTTGGACGTGAAGCTCGTCACGGTGACCATCAA
>DASWZY010000383.1:0-3319 GCA_036407055.1 Binatia bacterium | reverse complement strand
GAAGGCAAAGTTAAAAAGATGGAAAACTCGCTCGTTCCCGCCGGACGGGCCGCCTGAGGCGATTTCCTTTCGGTTTCTCTCAATCTTGCCAGATTTTCCGTTCCGGGTTAAAATTTTAAAGCACGCCGGCCTTTAGTGCTGCCGGCGCTGTTCGTCCTCGAGCATAGTAATGGCCAAGCCATCCGATAGCCCCGATAACCGCGAAGACATTCCGCTCGCCGAAGCGATCGATGGTAGCAAAGAGGCCGGCCCGGCCGCCGAAGAAAAGTTCGCGAACGCGCTGGTTCCCACCGATACGCTGCAGCGCTATCTCGCGGAAATCCGTCGCCACCCCGTTCTCAGCCGGGAGGAAGAGCACAAGCTCGCGGTCGAATACAAAGAGCAGGGGAGCGTCCAGGCGGCCTACAAGCTCGTTACCGCGAACCTGCGGCTCGTCGTGATGATCGCGCGCGAATATCAGCGCGCGTTCCGCAATCTTCTCGATCTCATACAGGAAGGAAACATCGGCCTCATGGAGGCCGTCAAGAATTTCGACCCTTATCGCGGCGTCCGCTTTCCATCGTATGCCGTCTGGTGGATTCGGGCGTACATCATCCGCTATCTCATCAACGACTGGCGTATGGTCAAGATCGGCACGACGCAGGCGCAGCGCAAGCTCTTCTTCAATCTCCAGAAGGAAAAAGAGAGGCTCGAAGCCGAAGGCTTCACTCCGGGGCCGAAGCTCCTTGCCGAGCGTCTCAACGTCAAAGAGGGCGAAGTCATCGAGATGGAGCAGCGGCTCGCCAACCGCGACCTCTCGACCGACGTGCCGATAGGCGAGGACGGCGAGGCCACGCTCTTGAGCTTTTTGCCGGACAACAGCGCGAATCCGGAGGAGAGCGTCGCGAACGCGGAATACCGCCAGGTGATGAGCGAGAAGATCGAGCAGTTCGCGAGCGGCCTCAAGGACAAGGACCTAGTCATCTTCCGCGAGCGCCTCCTCAACGAGGAGCCGCTTACGCTGCGCGAGATCGGCGAGCGCTACGGCATCAGTCGCGAGCGTGTGCGGCAGATCGAGGAGCGTCTGAAAAAACGCCTGAAAGATTATCTCAGCAAAGAATTGAAGGACGTCAAGGACGTCATCGTTGACGAGCCCGGCACGTGATTGCCCCGCCGCGCGCCGCTCTGCTTGCGCGTTCCGGACGTATTTGATAGCTAGGTGAAAATATCTCCGGAGGAACTTTCACTTGCGCTTCGAACGCGACATCGAGATTCACAGCCCGAAAGAAAAAGTATGGCGCTTTCTCTGGGACGTCGATCGCTTCATCGCATGCGTTCCCGGCTGTAAAGAGGCCGGCACGGTCGAGCCGGGAAAGCGCTACAGCGCGACGATGGTGGAGAAAGTCGGCCCGTTCCGCGTCGAGTTCCCGATGAATATCGACGTGCAGGAGAGCCGCGAGCTTTCCTACATCAAAGCGGTGGCGAGCGGCAGCGACAGCAAAATCGGCAGCCGCATGAAAGTCGAGCTCGAGGTGAGTCTCGCCGGCGAGGGCGATCAGACGAAGCTCGGGCTCGCGGTCAACGTCGACATTCTCGGCAAACTCGCCACGCTCGGCCACAGCATGATCAAGCGCAAGGCCGACCAGGTCATGGACCAGTTCGCCGGCAACCTCAAGCAGAAGCTCGAGGCCAACGCCTAGATGCTCAGACGCTTCCGCCTCGAAGAGCCGGAGACCATTCCGGAAGCTTCCGCATTGCTCGCGCGCCACGGCGAGAGCGCCCGCATCTACGCCGGCGGCACGGAGCTGCTGCTCGTGATGAAGGAAGGGCTCGCACGCTACGAGCGGCTGGTCAACGTCAAAAAAATTCCCGGCCTCGATCAGATAAAGTCGGATAACGGCTCGATTTCCATCGGCGCGCTCACAACGCATCGCCGTCTTGCGACAGAGGCGCTGCTGAAGCAGCATCTACCGGCGTTGGTGGCGCTGGAAAAAAATGTCGCGAATATTCGCGTCCGCGAAGTCGGCACGATCGGCGGCAACCTGTGCTTCGCGGAGCCGCACGCCGATCCGGGCACGCTCCTGCTCGCGCTCGGCGCGTCCGTCGTCGCCGCGAAAGGCAACGGCCGCCGCGAGATCCCGATCGAACAATTTTTCGTCGATGCCTACGAGAACGCTCTCGGCGAAGACGAGCTGCTGGCCGAGATTCGCGTCCCGCGCCTGCCGGCGCGCGCGGCCGCGGCGTACCTGAAGTTCGGCTATCTGGAGCGCCCGAGCGTCGGCGTGGCGGTTTTTCTGGCGCTCGACGGCAATGCGCTCCGCGACGCGCGCGTCGCGGTCGGCTGCGCCGGACCGACGCCGCGCAGAGTCTCCGAAGCGGAGGAGCTTCTACGCGGCAAATCGCTCGACGAAGCGTCGCGCCGCCTCGACGAGGCCGGCGCCGTCGCGGGACGCGCGAGCGACGCGATCAGCGATCTGCACGGCTCGAAAGAATACAAAGAGCACATCGTCGGTGTTTTGCTAAAACGCGCGTTTGCGCAGGCGGCGGAGCAGTGCCGGTGACGAGAGAAAACGAATGACGAGCTTGACGAATCGCCCCCACGGCGCGCAGACGATTCCCGTCTCCCTCGAGGTCAACGGCAAGACCTACGAGCTCGAGATCGAGCCGCATGAGCTCCTGCTCGACGTCGTGCGCGACCGCCTCGGTCTCACGGGCGCGAAGCGCTCGTGCGACGTAGAGGTATGCGGCGCGTGCACGCTGCTGCTCGACGGCCGGCCGGTCAGCTCCTGCACGCTGCCGGCGTTCGAAGCCCGAGGCAAGCGCGTCGAGACGATCGAAGGCCTCGCCGCGGGCGGCAAGCTCCACCCGCTGCAAGAGTCCTTTATCGAGCACGGCGGCTTTCAGTGCGGTTTCTGCACTCCGGGAATGATTCTCGCGGCGAAGGCGCTATTGGCGGAAAATTCCAATCCCACGGACGAAGAGATCAAACACTTCATGCACGGCAATATTTGCCGCTGCACCGGCTACAAGAAAATTATCGAATCGATTCACGCCGCGGCGGAGAAGATGCGGCGCCGCGCCTAGCTGTCGATCCCGTACTCTTTCCACTTAGCTGCGACGCGCTCCAAATGATCCTTCGGCGGCAGCGCGATCGCCGGATAGTCGTGCTTGCGCGTCGCGTCGATGGCGAGGCGCGCGCCGACGTCGCGAATCGGATCGTGCTGCGGTACCTGTTTAGGCGCCTGCGACGGGTCGAGTCCGACCGACTGCGTATCGCGCTCGATGTAGACGTCCTTGTCGGGCCGCACGTGCCAGCTGAGCGCCCAGTCGACGTCGAAGT
>DASWZY010000382.1:0-11739 GCA_036407055.1 Binatia bacterium | reverse complement strand
TATCCGCTGCCGGCGGCGATTCAGAACGTCTTCGAGCTCGACGCTGCGCACGATCCCAACATGGGCAACATCTCGCCGATGGAGCCGTGGGACCTGCACTATCTGCGCGAGATCGACGATAGCGGCTTCATCGATCAGCTCTACGCGAGCTGATCATTTTACAAACGCCGCGTCCTTCAGCTCCTTCAAGAACCGCGTGTCGATAAGATCTTAGGGCTTGAGCTCGCGCACTTTCGGGTTCTTGCTGCCGTCAACGCTTCTTGCCCTCGCCTCTCTCGTGAAGGAAAATCGCCCTGCCCTCGGTGCGCTCGAGATAGCGAACGAAGCGGTACTTGTTCTCCAGCAGATCGACGTTCGGCCGGGCCATGCCGCGATGATCGAGCGTCTCCTCAACCTTGGCGACGATGAAGCGCAGGCCCTTCCGGCGGATCCCCGCGGTCATCTGCTTCTTGAACGCGGCGACGTTGCGCACCGTGACGGCGCCGGCGATGCCCGCCCCTCTGGCCGTGAGGGCGAGGTCGGTCCTTCCCGCCGTGACCGTGGGGTGGCTGATCTTTGAGCCGCTGTAGACCTGATTGTCGAAGACGATCACCATGAGGTTCGGCGGGTTTTCGTTGGCGACCGTCGGCAGATTGAACAGCGAAAGCAGCAGGCTGCCATCGGATTCGAGGACGATGACTTTTCTTTTCGGCAGACAGAGCGCCAGTCCCAGGCCGACGCCGAGCGCGCAGCCGAGCGAGCCGACGAAGAGATTTCCCTCGTGCGGCGACAGGTGTCCCCATTCGACGCGCTGCCCGCTGCCCGACGTTACGACGATCTGGTCGGTGACGAGCGGCGCCAGAGCCTGCAGACATTCGAAGCGCTTCATCGCGTGAACTCTCCGGTGAAAAGCAGCGCCACGGGGAGTTTCAACGAGTACATCACGCGCACGGCGTTCTCCATCTGCTCTTCCAGGTCCTCCACGCGGCTTACGACGCGGTGCTCGATGCCGATCGATTCGAGCAGCCGGTCGACCTTGCCGTAATGCGAAAAGGCCGCACTGTTCATTTTATCGTCGAAGCTGCCGATGTAAGACACGAGAAGGAGCATCGGCACGCCGAAGCGCTCGCCGACCGTGAGCAGGCTGTAGGCCGAGACGTATACGCCGGTTCCTTCCATGTAGACTGCGGGCCGGCGCCCGGCGAGCGCGGCTCCGGCGGCGATCGAGACCGCTTCCGCTTCGCTCGTGGTCGGCACGACCTTGAACGTACTGTCGCGGCGGAGCAGCGGGAGAATCCCGCTCAGGCGCGTCTCGGGCAGATAGCTGACGAAATCGATTACCGCGTTTTTGAGCGCGCCTACGAACGCTTCAGCGGCTTTGTCCTTCATTGATGACTATCTGCCCTTTATCTCGTTTAGAAATCGCAAATCAACGAGGTCCTGGGGTTTAAGATCCTTGGCCTTAGGGCTCGCCCGCGCCACGTCCTCCAGCAGGGTGCGCAGTGCCGCCGTGCTCGGCAGCGGGAAATCCTGCAGGAAATGTTTCACGAAGGTGTCGTAGTATTCGGCCGCTTCTTCCTTGTCCGCTAGGCCCGTGTACTTTTCGATGACCGGGAGCGCCGCCTGCCGGTTGGTCTTGAAAAGCGACACCGCCTCGACATAGGCGCGGGTGAACCGCAGCATCTGGTCCGGCTTTTTGGCGATGAATGCGGGCGTCGTATAGACGACGCCCTGCGGGTATTCGACGTCGATCTGCGACAGATCGGCCAGGACGCGCAGGCCCATTTTTTTCGCCCGCGGCGTCTGCGACAGCGACAGAATCGAGCCGTGCACTCTCCCCGCGGCGAGCGCGCCGAGGCGCGCGGGCGAGTTGCCGATCTGGAGGATCGTCACGTCCTTCGCGTCGAGGCCCCATGATTTGAGCGCCATCCGCGTGATGAAGTCCGAGCCGGAGCCGAACCGGCTCACGGCGACCGATTTTCCTTTGAGGTCCTGCGGCCTGGCGATGCCGGCCGGCGTAACGAAGCTGTAGACGAACTTGTTCGCCAGGACCGCCGTCAGCTTCAGGGTCACTCCGGCCGCGTACGAAGCGACGACGCCGGCGGCGTCGTTGCCCCAGCCGACACTGATCTGGTCCGATACCATCGCCTGGACGGCCGTCGAGCCGGCCGGGATATAGATGATCTCGACATCGAGGCCGTGTTTTTTGAACAGTCCGGCGTCTTTCGCCAGCTGGTGGATCTCAGCGCCGACGCCGATGCCCGTGTAGCCCATGACGAGCTTGTCCAGCGCCAACGCGGAGGCGGCTGAGGCCAGAAAAAATACCAGGGAAGATGCCGCGGCGGCCTTGCGCATGATCGATCCTTTGTCTATTTCACAAACCCCGAATCCTTCAGCTCCTTCAAGAACCGCGTGTCGATGAGATCTTCGGGCTTGAGTTCGCGCACTTTCGGGTTCTTGCTGCCGAGGTCGTCGAGCACGGTTTTCATGCCGGCAACCGTCGGCATCGGGTAATTGAGGAGAAAATTCTTCGTGAGTACGTTGTGGTATTCCTCGATCTCCGCCTTGTCTGTCAGCCCGCTGCTTTTTTCGATGACGGCATATGCCGCGGGCTTGTTCGTCTTGAACTCGCGAATCGCCTCGACGTAGGCTTTCATGAAATTGCGGATGAGATCCGGCCGCTTCTCGATCAGCGTCGAGGTAACGTAGAGCACTCCCTGCGGATACTCGGCGTCCACCTGCGAGAGGTCGGCGAGGACGCGAAGGCCCATCTTTTTCGCGCGCGGTGTCTGCGAGAGCGACAGGATCGAGCCGTGCACCTTTCCCGACGCGACCGCCGCGAGGCGCTCCGGCGAGTTGCCGATCTGGAGAATCGTCACGTCCTTCGCCGGATCGAGGCCCCAGGACTTGAGCGCCATGCGCGTGATGAAGTCCGAGCCCGAGCCGAAGCGCGAGATCGCGACGTTCTTGCCCTTCAGGTCCGCCGGTTTCGTGATCGACGGCGGCGTCACGAAGCTGTAGACGAATTTATTGATCAGCGCGGCGATCATCTTTAGATGAAAGCCGGCGACATTGGCGCTCACCACCTCGCTCGGCGAGCCGCGGCCGAACTGGATCTCGCCCGATACCATGCCCTGCACGACCGTCGAGCCGCCGGGGATATAGACGATTTCGACGTCGAGGCCGTATTTTTTAAAAAGTCCGACTTGCTTCGCGAGGTGATGCACCTCTTCGCCAGAGCCGACGCCGCTGTAGCCCAGGATCACGCGCTCGAGCGCGTCGGCGCGCGCGGCGCTTAAGATCAGCGCCGCGAGCAACAATGAAAAACAAAATTTGTGCATGAAATGCCTTTCTTTCGGAGCCCTTCGACAAGCTCAGGGCGAACGGATTTTTGCAGCTCTGTGAATTTCCGTTCGTGCTGAGCCCGTCGAAGCACTCCTCGTCTATCGAGTTCGGAAGAGACCGGCGCAATCATCCGGTTTCTCTTCTAGCGCCGGTATTTCACCGGCGGCATGTTGAACGGCACGCCTTCTTTTTCCAGCTCTTCCTTAAATATACTGCGCACCTTCGGGTCTTCGTCCTCGAGCTCGATCAGGTGCCCGCCGCCTTTCGTGCTCTCGAACAGGCGGTCGTAATCCATAACCTGGTACTTCTGGCCAAACGGTTTGAAGGCGAGCATCTTCAGCGGCTCCTTCGCCGTGTTGAAGTGCTGGTGGAACCACATGTGCGGCGGCGAGAACATGCTGAACTCGCCCCAGTCGTAGCGCTCCAGCGGCGTGCCTTCGAGCCACATGAGCGAGTAGCCCTTGCCTTCGAGCACGAGGATGTCGGCGCCCAGACCGTGGCGGTGCGCCTTCTTGTACGCTCCGACCGGCGAGCGCGTGATGTGCGAGGAGATGATGTTGTCGCAGAACTCCAGCTCGACGTTGGTCGCCCCCGGGCCTTTCCTCGTCCAGTCGTGAAAGTTGAGCTTCTCGATATCGGCGATGAAGCTCGTGTCCCAGACGCGGCGCGCGTCGACGGCGACGCCCTTGCCGCTGAAATAATCCTCCTGGCCGTGGTAGCGGTCGAGAAACTGATAGGCGTTGTTAAAGACGAAATCGTAGTTATGGTAGATGTTGAAGACCATCGGCATGTTCGTGTAGCCGATGTAGCGCACGGTCTCGCCGCCCTGGCCATTGAAGTGCTGGTGCCAGGCGTTCAGCGGGACCGAGAACATCGAGCGCTCCTGCCATTCGAAGGTCTGCTTCTTCCCGCCGTCGAGCCACACGGTCGTCGCGCCGCGGCCTTTGAGCACATAGATCATCTCCTCGAACATCTGCTTCTGCGGCTTGAGACTCTGGCCCGGGGGGATCTCGCAGACGTAAGCCGCCGAGTTCGGCGGCTCCTTCGGATGGCCGAGAATGATGTAGTGCGCGAGCCCGCCGCGCCGGCGCCACGGCGCGACTTCGAGCTTGCGGATATCGCCGACGACGAAATTTTTCGTCACCGGCAGCTCTTCCCAGTCGAGAAACTGGTCGAATGAGGTCTTGCCTTCGTACGGTTTGGGGTCGAACGGTTTTTCCTGTTGCATCTTTCCTCCGGAGTTTAATCGAGAATGCCGTCGTGAAATAAATGGCGCGCCCTGAAGCCAAGCATGCGCTCCGCCTTGGCTGTCGCGTAGCCGGAAGCGTTGCCTTCCAGACGCGGGTCGATCTTTTTTGCCTGCGGCCAGAAGCGGCGCAGCAATTCCGCGGTCGGCTCATCCATGATTGTTACAGGCGCGCAGATGTTGAACGCCTCATGGCCGGAAAAATCCGCTTCCAGCGCGCAGCGGCACGCCGCCGCGGCGTCGCGCACGTCCACATAGCTCCACAACGCGCCGGCGCCGCGCGCGACCGGATTCTTCCGCCGGTCGGCGAGCACGCGCGCGTTCTCCGGCGCGTAAATCCCGGAGAAGCGCAGGCTCGCGATACGCATCGGCGTCTTCCGGACGAACGCGTCGCACATGTGTTCGCCGACGAGCTTGGATAAGCCATAGGGATCGTGCGGCCGGCGCGGATGCTTCTCGTCGATCGGAACATATTCCGGCGCGACGGCGGCCGCCGGATAATAGAAGCCGTACACCGCGAGGCTCGAGCCGCAGATCACTTTCTTCACGCCGACTTCGGCGGCGGTCGCGAGCACGTTGTAGATCATCGCCGTGTTATCGTTGAAGCGCACGGCGTCGCCGGCGACGTCCGGCGTTTTCCACGTGCCCGTCGCGGCGTCATAGCCGTTCTCGGTGTAAGGAAAGCGCCGGCGCGCGAGGTGGACGACGGCTCCCGCGCCGGCAAAGATTTTTCTTAGCTTCGCGACATCGGTCAGATCGGCGGCAATAAACTCGCACTTCGTTTCCGCCGGCTTCTCGACGTCGATCGCGGCGACCTCGATGCGGTGCGCGAGCAGTTCCTGAATGACATAGCGGCCGAGCCGGCCGGCGCCGCCGGTAACGATCGTCTTCATCGGCGGCGCTAGCGCTTGCGGAAAAAGCCGCTCTGCTCGATTTCCTTGAGCAGCGTATTGTCGACGAAGTCGCCCGGCTTGGCGTCGCGCGCTTCGCGCGCGTCGATGGTTTTCAAAATGCGCTCGACGCCTTCGACACGTACGTACGAGATCGGATCGCCGATATGGCGCACACCGAACACTTGGTACAGCTCGCCGAGGGTCTCGGGGTCGGTGACGCGCGTGTAGCGCGATAACACTTTGATGCTGAAATCGCGGTCGCTTCTGAGCCGCTGGACGCCGGCGCTGAAGCCGCGGAGAAACCTGAGCACGGTATCGCGGTTCGATCGGATATAGCTTCGCCGCGCCGACATCGGCGTGTTGGGAAAAACGATGCCCATCTGGCCGACGTCGGCGAGCTCGTAGAGGCCCGATTTCTTCGCGCGGAAGTTGCTCGGCGGCGAGAGCACCGAGGCGTCGAGCGCGCCGGTGCCGACCCCGGCGAGGCTCTCCGGCATGCCGCCGGTCTGCACGACCGTCAGCTCGCGCCGCGCTATGCCCCAGCGCTCGAGCGCAAAATCCAGCGCGAGATCGGTCGAGCCGCCGAGACGCGTGACGCCGACCTTCTTACCTTTCAGGTCGGAAGGATTCTTTATTTCCGGCCGCGACATGATCGAGAAGACCATCGCGTTGCCGGTATTCGCGATGAGCACGAGATCGGCGCCGCGGAGCGACGCGTTCACGACGGGCACCGACGGGCCGTAGGCGAACTGCACGTCGCCGCCGAGCATCGACTGGATGAGCAGCGAGCCGCCGCCGATATAAAGGAGCTGCGTTTCCAGTCCTTCGCGCCTGAAGTAATCGCCGTCCTGCGCGACCCAGAGCGGCGCCATCGCGCCGCTGATCGCGCTATAGGCGACATGAATCGGCGCGGCCGAGAGACTCGCGCTCCAAAAGAACGACGCAACGACGAGCAGCAGCTTGAGCGCGACGAATTTTCGATGCGGCGGGTGAGTCTGGGTTGACGCTGTCATTGACAAGTTGTTACCCAAGCTCCACCTCTGCCAAAGTCGTCGGCAATTGAACCGCGATGATCGCGGGGGATCCGTTGCGCACGTGACGCAGTCCCCGCTCGAGCGCGGGTCCGACCTGTTCCGATTCGCTGACGGTTTCGCCGTATCCGTTGACGGCTTCCGCCAGCTTGGTGAAATCCGGAGCCGGGTCGAAAAGCCCGCCCTCGAAGTTGCCGGCGCGCACCGCCGCTCCATCGGGATAGGTCTCCTTCACGTCGACGGTGCCCGTTACATAGGAGCGGTTGACGAATATGACCGTGAGGAACGGCGCGTGATAATGAGAGGCGCACCATAGAGCGGGCAGAGGGGTTCCGAACATGAAAAATCCGTCGCCGGTCGCGAGCACCACGTCACGGTCGGGTTTGGCGAGCTTGGCGCCGAATGCGGCGCCGGCTCCCCAGCCGCCCGATGAGCCGCCGCTTTTAAAATAAGTTCCCGGCTGGTCGCGGCGGCCGTATCTCTGCAAGTCCGGGGAGCTGCTGACGGCGTCGTTCAGCAGAATCGCGTCCGGCTCAAGTATCCTGCCGACTTCGTGGGCGAGCCAGCGCGGATGCAGCGGATTGCGCGCCCTGGCCTTTGCGGCCTGCGCATTCAAGGCGGCGATCAATTCGCGTTTGCGGTTTTCCAGTCTGGCGCGCCGTTCTTCGATGCGGCTCATGTCGCTGCGGGTAAGCATCGCGGTCGCCGCATCGTAGATGGCGCGGGCGGCGCCTGCGACCGAAACGGGCAGCCAGAGATCGGCTCTAAACTCCATCGTTTTGTAGCGCGATTGCACAGGATCGACATCGACCCAAACGATTTTCGCGCCTGACTTCGGGCAGCCCTGCGGCGGAATGAACGGCACGGGAGTCTGCATGATGAGCAGCGCGTCGGCGTCTTTTGGTTGCGGTCCCGTGCCGTAGAGAAAATGACTCATGGGAAAGTTAAGCCGGTCGACGCGGCCGACGTCCATCACCGGGAGCGCCAGCAGCTCCGCGAGCCGTACCAAGGCTTCGACGGATTCGGGGTCGCGGCCCGATTGACCTGTATAGATGCAAGGGTTCGTCGCCTGGATGAGCCACTCCGCGGCGCGCCGCGCGTCCGACGGATCGGGCCACGCAGGCCGTGCGACCCCAAGCTCGTCACGGGTCGGAAAGAAAGTCTTGCCCGGCAGCTTCAACATGGCGGTCTCGCGCGGAATCGTCAGGTAGACCGGACCTTTCGGCTCGCTCATCGCCACTTGCAGGAGCCTGCTGATCATGAGGCCGGGATTGTCCTGGTGCTCCAGGCGATGATCCATCTTGGTGTACTGCCGTAGAATCTCGCCTTGGTCTCTCGGCTCCTGCACCCACTGGACGGCGTTATTTTTCGACCCGGGCATCGCGCCGGGATAGCCTCGCGGGCCTGTGCCGCCCAGCATTAGTACCGGATACGATCCCCGCCAGGCATTATGGATGCCGCCGCCGTAGCTGAGCGTCCCGACGTCGACATGCGTCACGGTCGCGGCGGGCCGCCCCGATACCATTGTTTCTCCCAGCGCGGCGTTCAGAGCGACCGCCTCGTGCGTGACCGTCACCAGCCGCGGCGCCGGCCGATTCGCTTCCCGTGCACGCGCGATGCTTTCCTGAAAGAAACCGATCTCCGAGCCGGAAACGAAGTAGAGATTTTCGACGCCGCCGAGCTTCATCGCGGCGACGATCGCGTCGGACCATTGCTCGGCGTCGTACGAGCCCCAGGAGGCGTCGAACGTTGCGCTGTGCGGACCGGGTCGTTCCATGCGTTATCGGGCTCCGGCGAAAAATCCGCTCCCATCTAGCTCTTGCACGAAGCTCGCGTCGACAAAACTCTTCGGATCGGCGCCGCGCGCGCGCGCATCGGTGGCGGCGAGATCCTTCAGGATAAAAGCGATGCCGTTGAGGGTCGGATAGGGCTTTTGCGGAATGCTCCCAAGGTACCAGTCGTACGTCGCGTTCAGCACTTCCGGATTGCCGGTCCTCAGATATTTGCTCATGACCTCGATCGTCTCGCGGCGGTTGGAGCGATAATATTTCACACCTTCCATGAGCGCGCGGACAAACGAGCGCACCTGGTCGCGGCTCTGGCGGATGTAGCTTTCGGAAGAGACCAGAGCCAGGTGCTGGTACTCGGCGTCGATTCTTTCCGCCAGCTCGGCAAAGCCTTTTTTGCGCATCGTCGGGGTAAACACAACGTTGACCAGCGTCGCCTGAACCGACCCCGCTTCGAGGGCGGCGACTCTTTCGGTCGTAAGTCCCACCTGCAGCAGCGCGACGTCCTGTCCGGGTTTGAGGCCGTGTTTCTGCAGCAGGACGCGCACGGCGAAATCGGTCGCCGATCCGAAGCGGCTGATGCCGACTTTTTTGCCCTTGAGCTGGTCGATCGACTTGAGATCTTTCGCGCCGAAGAACGTGAAGTCGAAAGTATTCGTGATTCCCGCTAGAATCACGAGGTCCGAGCCCGACAACCGGCTCTGGATCACCGTCGGTCCTGTAAACATGCAGAAGGGGACGTCGCCGGAGATCATCGCCGCTGCGGCCGTAGGACCCGCTTGAATCAGTGTCAGGTCCACGTCCTGCCCGTATTTGGCGAAGAATCCTTTTTCCTTCGCGAGCCAGAGGGGCGTCATATTCCCGGCAACGGCCGAATAGCACGCCCTGATTTTCTGCGCCGCGGCCACCGGCGCGGCGCAGGCGAAAAACATCGCGACCCCAAAGATGATCGACCTTGATGTGATTGTCACAGTTGTCTCCGCTTGCTCAAGTCCAAAGTGCCGGCCGGCTTAGGCCTTCCAGCCGCGCTCGGATACCACGAAATGATTGCCTTCGGGATCGACGACTCGGGCCTCGCCGTTCGCATCGGGCGGCGGAAGCTTCAAACCGATCTGCTGGAACCGTTGTTGTGTCCGAGCCCAATCTTCCACATGGATGCCGAAGCATTGAATGCCGGATTTCGACCGTATCTGTTCTTGCCCGAAGTCTAAGACTACGTCGCCGTCGCTGAGCCGCACGTTTCCGCGGGCCGTCCGTCCGGCGTCCCTGAGCTCCAGCGAGGATTTATAGAACTCGGCCGTCGATTCCGGAGCCGGCGTCTGAATGCCGACGTAGCGAATCGCCGGCGATTTCCTCTCGTCCCGGCCCATAAAGCCTCGCGACGAGACGTCGAATTTATTTCCCCAAGGATCGAGGACGCGCATCTCCGCCGGACGGCCGTTCTGGGGCGTCTGTCCGACTTCGACCGACTTTCTCAAGCGACTGGCCGTAGCCTCGAGGTCGCCGACCTGAAATCCGAAATGGTGAATGCCCTGCGTCTGATCCGTTTCGTGCCCATCGGCGCGGTGCGTGCCGACGACCTCCGAATCGTTGATCGTTTGCAGCAGGAACGCGAGGTCCACCAGGCCGTCGTTGACGTGGATGGTTCCCATCGGCCCGGTGCGGACTTTTTCGAAGCCGAACAGCGCGTGATAGAAGTCGTACAGACGCGGAGGAGCCACGGCGATGAACGCGATATGTCTGAGCTTGGGCATGATAACCTCGACTTCCGTTCGGGGCTGTGTCGATCAACCTCCGCCCTTCGCGCGAATGCCGGTAAACGAATCGATCTCGACCACGCCCGTTGCCGCAGCGCCTTTCGGCGTCCGCCCTTCGGCGACCGCGCGCACGCCTTCGAGAATCAATTTCCGCAGCATGATGACGCCCTTGTCCGAGGTCGCGAGCTGCTCTTTGCGCCCGCCGACGAGCGGCTGGGTTCCCTGGCACGCGATATCTTCGCGGCGGACGCTGCCGCGAAACGGCGCGAAGGGGCGTCCATCGTACGGTTTTCTTTCTTCCCGCGCCGTCAGCTCGCGCGACGGCGCGAGCTTTTTGAAAAAATCGCGGTCCGGGCCGGTATAGTAATTGACGGTGAAGAGCGTGAAGTGCTCGTCGTCGTTCGGCGTAAGGAACATGAAGTGGCGGTTGTGCGAGCCTGCTTTAAGCGCTTCACGCGGCTGCTTGAAATGCGTGAACTCCGTGTCGCCGATCTGGAGGATGCTCGGGAGCGCGAAGCTCTTCTCGTCGACGTATTCGGTATCCGTCGTCGGACCCGGCTTGCGCGACACGACTTTCATCCCGTAGCTCATCTCGACCGCGTCGAAGTAGGGGATGTTTTTGAAATCGAAAAACCAGCTGCGCCACGTGCCGTCGCCCGGATCGCTGCGATGGAGGATCGAGAAATGCACCGGATCGGCGCCGTTCTCGATGAAGTTGAACCAGTTGTAATCGTAAGCGCGCGTCGGCTCGAGCGAGCGCTGCCCGGCCCGATCGACGAGCGCGAAGTATTTTGACAGCGGCGGCGGGTCGTCGGCGTCCGGCCCCAGATAGGCGAAGAAAAGTCCGCCCTGCTCGCGCACGGGATAGCCGCGATGCTTCACTTTGCGCGCGAAGCGATCGTCCGGCTCCGCCGGCTGTTCGAGACATTGCCCGGAGACATCGAACAGCCAGCCGTGGTACGGGCAGCGGATGCCGTTCGTTTCGATGTCGCCGTATTCGAGCGAGGTGCCGCGGTGCGGGCAGTGAAGGCCGATCAAGCCGACTTCGCCGCGGCCGTCGCGGAACAACACGAGCTCTTCGCCGAGAACTTTGAGCGCGAGCGGAATGTCTTTCAAATCCTGCGTGCTCGCGACCGCGAGCCAGTAGCGGCGAAACCATTCGCCCGCAGGCGTGCCCGGGCCGACCCGGGCGAGATCGGCGAGCGTGATTTTTTCCTTTTGTTTGCCCATCGTCTGCAATGAGAATAGGCAGGCGCGCACATCATGTCAATTTCAAACTATTTAGCGACGGATTGAGTTTTACTTGACGAAGGGAGCGCGCCTTACCGCAGGTATTTTTCCCAGACATGCCGCGCTTCGAAGCCCAGGACTGCGCGCGCGCGCGAGGAATCGACGCCGCTCCAGTTGCCGCGGAGCTCCGCGCGCGCTTTTTTCACGCCTGGAAAATAGCGGCGCAAGATCTCGTCGGTCGGCTCGGCGACCGTGCTCGTCGGCGCCGCGACGACGAGAGCCTGATGACCCCGCGGCGGCGCTTCGAGCGCGAGGCGGCAAGCCGCGGCGGCGTCGCGCGAATCGATGTAGCTCCAGAAGCGCCCGAGCTTGACGCCGGGGTCTTGAAAGCGCTCGGCGAAGCCGCGGAAGTCGGGCTCGAAATTGACGCCGGGAAAACGCAGGCTGAAAACCGCCAGGTCGTGAACGCGC
>DASWZY010000381.1:0-16577 GCA_036407055.1 Binatia bacterium | reverse complement strand
TACGCGGCGAGCCGCGCCGAGCCCAAGTGGCGCTGGATCACGCCCGGCGCCGTCGTGGCGACGATTCTCTGGCTCGCGGGCTCCGTCATCTTTTCGCTCTATGTCGGCTACTTCGCCTCGTACAACAAAACGTACGGGGCGCTCGGCGTCGTGGTGATTCTCATGACCTGGCTCTTGCTCTCGGTCTACAGCGTGCTCCTCGGCGCGGAGATCAACGCGGAAACGGAGCACCAGACCAAAAAGGATACGACGACCGGCGAGTCGAAGCCGATGGGGGAGCGGCGCGCGTACGTCGCCGATACCGTCGGCCGCGGCGCGAACGGCGAGGCCGGCGCGGAAACGCGCCATTGAGACGCGTTTGGTTACGCTGCTACGGCATCGAACCGAATTGCTAGGACGGCGTCATCGGCTAGGGTGAATTAGCGAAAGGATGTCAAAAAGATTTCGGGAGGAAAAAAGATTTCGGGAGAAAGGAACGGCAACATGAGTCTCGATCTGATGAAGGAAAAGGGCGTGCCCCTCGACCGGCAGAAGTTCAACTGGCGCGACATCGTACAGGTGCCGACGAGCAAGCTCGACGACGACGCGTTCACCCGCGTGCGCATCATCCTGATGAACGGCATCGAGTCCGAGGCGCTGCGCTTCCAGCACGCGTGCGCGCGCATGAACAAAGAGCTTCAGCTCGCGCTCGCGCAGGTGCGGCGCGTCGAGCAGCACCAGCAGACGATGGTCAATTGGCTCCTGCCGCCGGACCTGTCGCCGCTCGAGACCACGATCGGCTTCGAGCAAGTCGCGATCGAAGTCACCGCCAGCGTCGCGCAACACGAGCCCGATCCTTACCTCGCGCAGGTCTTTCGCTTCGGGTTGTTGGAAGATTTCGACCACATGTACCGCTTTTCCGCGCTGATGGACCGCGTCGGCGGAGGCGATTCCAATAACATTCTGCAGAGCTATACCGATATCCTGCCGGGGCGTCCGACCTCGGTCGAGCATCGCGCGCCGGAAGACGATTTGCGCAAACCCTACGACCGCAAGCAGGCGCTGCCGATCACGAAGCTGAACGCGACGACGATCATGGCCGGCGAGCACCAGACCCATGACTATTACATGACGATCGGCCCGATGTTCGCCGACCCGCTGGCGCGCCAGCTCTACGCCGAGATCGCTTCGATCGAGGAGCAGCACGTGACGCAGTACGAGTCGATCATCGATCCGGAGGAGACCTGGCTGGAGAAATGGCTGCTGCACGAGGCGGCCGAGATCTACAACTATTACAGCTGCCTCACGTATGAGAGCAATCCGCGCGTGAAGGCGATCTGGCAGCGCTTCTGCGACTACGAGCTCGGCCATTTTCATTTTGTCCTCGATGTCTTTCGCAGGCACGAGAAGCGCGATCCGGCAGAGCTGCTGCCCGGCTCGCTGCCGGAGCCGATCGAGTACAAGAGCCACCGCGATTTCGTGCGTGAGACGCTGGCGAACGAGGTCGATCTGCGCGCGCGCGGCCCGAAATTCATCCCCAAGAAAGAGGAGAAGCCGGATTTTCCATCCGTCGTCTACCGCGAGCAGATGAACTCCAACGGTTCGCCTTCCGACGTCGTGGCGGCGGGCTATAAATGGAAGCCCGGCACCGAGCTGGCCGAGGAAACGCCCGACATCAAGCGGCTGCAGAAGAAAATTGCGTGAGAAGGAGCGAGCACGATGAAAGCGCAAGCGACCGAACAGGAAACATTGCTCAACCGCACCGGCATCATGACGCACGCGGAGCTCAGCGCCGAATTGATTCAAGGCGCTAAAGAGGCCGAGCCGAGCTCCGATGGAGACTTGGACGATCTCGCCGAGCAGCGCGCGGAATATCTCGAAGAGACGCTGCCGATCGGCTCGAAGCCGCTTCCCGTCGCCGACGGCGAGATCACCGGCGCCGACGCGGAAGAGCCGGAAGGAGCGCCGGGCGGGTCGCAGTCGCTGCCGCTGTTGCTCGATAAATTGGGCGAGCGCCTCGCCTTCGAGCGTCAGGGGACACGCCTCTACGAAGGGGTGATACAAAAATGCGAGCTGATCGGCGAAACCGACGGCGGCCCGTCGGTAGCCGACCTGCGCCACATCCACGACGAGGAGATGGAACATTTCAAGATGCTCCAGCGCGTCATCACCGAAATGGGCGGCGACGCGACCGTGCAAACGCCTTCGGCGGACATCGTCGGCGTGCTGTCGCACGGCATCCTGCAGGTGGTGAGCGACCCGCGCACGACGCTGGCGCAGACGCTCCAGGCGATGCTCAACGCGGAGCTCGCCGACAACGACGGCTGGCAGATGCTGATCACGCTCGCGACGAGCCTCGGCCGCGACGATCTCGAAGAGGATTTCGAAAAAGCGCTCGACTCCGAGCAGGAGCACCTGGAGAACGTGCGCGCGTGGCTCGAGACGCTGACGCTCAGCGAGGCGCAGATGATAGGCGTGGTGGTGGAGGAAGAGATCGTCGAGTACGAGAGCGCTGAGCGGGCGTCGCGAAGCGGGAGCGGCAAAAAGAAATCTTCCTCATCGAGGAAAAAGAAAAAGAAATAAGCGGAGGAGTTGCTTATGGCCGAACGCACCGTAGAGACGAATGTGCAGCGAAAAGCTCCCAACGACCGGCAAGCCGCCGACCGCACGGCCGGTCTCCACGCGCGCGACGTCGGCGACGGCAAGCCCGTCGTGCTGCTGCACGCGCTGCCGTTCAACAGCCGCATGTGGGAGCCGCAGCTCGAAGCGCTTGCCCGTCAGGCGCGGCTCATCGCGCCGGATTTTCCCGGCTTCGGCTTGAGTCCCATGAGGGAAGTGCATTCGCTGTCGGATTACGCGCAGGCCGTGGTCGAGCTCCTCGACGCGCTCGGCGTTGACGAGGTCATGGTCGCGGGGATTTCCTCCGGCGCCTATGTCGCCTTCGAGATGATTGCGCCGCTCGGGAATCGCCTGAAGGGACTCGTTATCGCCGCCGCCGTCGCCGCTCCCGGCGTGGAGCAGACGCCGCTCGACCGCCATCGCCTCGCCGCGGAGGTCGAATGCGGCAGCCTCGACGCCGCCGCGTCGGAATATATCCCCAAGCTTCTGGGCTGGGATACGCGGCGCTGCCACCCCGACCTCATATCGCGGCTCCGAGGCATCGCGTGCGAGAACAACGCCGCCGGCGTGGCCGCCATGCTGCGCGCCATCGCCGACCGGCCGGACTTTTCGTCGATCCTGCCGGAGATTCGCTGTCCCGTGCTCTGCATCGCCGGTGCGGAAGATGTGCTGACGCCGCCGGAAATGATCCGCGACATGGCCGAGCGCATCCCCGTCGCGCGCCCTGTGAATGTTCCCGGCGCCGGGCATCTCGTCAACCTCGAAGCGCCGGAGACCTTCAACCGCGAGCTCGGCAAGTTCATCGACGATACGACCACGATCTCTACCGTCCGCGGCGTCGATTACAACGCCAATACGCGCGCGGAGAGCGACGCCGACGTGCGCCGCCGCTGATTGTTCTTTAATTCCCTGGGCTTTTTTGAGGCGGCCGGAGTATTCCGGCCGCCTTTTTGTCCTTGGGTCTTAACCTGGTTAGGGGATTCCCTCAGAGATTTAGTAACTTGCCTCGGGTATTTACCTTGTATTCGTAAAGCACATTCTTTACCCTCACGGGAACATCGCTGAAACGCCGAAGGTCATTTCCGGTTTTTCATCCTGCTCCTTCCACCCCATTCAGCTTCGCCGCGTTTGCAATTTCATCGTGAGGTGTAAGTGCATGATCCAAAAAGCAATCCATCTATTTTTCTGTTTCGGCAGTAAGTCCGACCGCCGGCACGTGCGGCGCTGCCTGTCCTATTTTCGCGACGACACCAAGGCGATCGTGTTTCTTATCGCCCTCATGACGGTCTCGGTGTTGATAAGTATCCTCCAGGCCTGGCCGCTGGCCGTCCTGATCGACACGCTGGTCGGTTCGCCCGCGCGCCACGACTATATACACCGTCTTTTCCTCGCCTGGCTTCCGCGCGAGCCTCTGATGCAGATCGTCGGCCTCGCCGCGACCGCGCTCGGGCTCCGGCTCGTGCAGGAGTTCATCGGCGTTGTCAAAAAGCTCCTCGGCGCGCGCATCAACTATAACGGCGTGCTCCGCCTGCGGCACGATTTCTTCCGCAAGCTCCAGCACATGCATCTCGCGTATCACCGCGCGCGGCCGATGGGCGATTCGGTCTTTCGCCTTACGACCGACACACTCGGCTGCCAGATGGTGCTGGGCGTTCTGATAAGCGTGAGCTTCGCCGTCGTGACGATGGCGATCATTCTCTCGATCCTCTTCTCGCGCAGCGCGCCGCTGACGCTCGCGGCGCTGCTCGTCGTGCCGCCGCTCATGCTGGTCAACATCGTCTTCGGCCGCCGCTTCAACCGGAAGTCGACGGAGGCGAAGGAAGCCGAGAGCGATTTCCTGAGCGCGGCGCACCGCTCGATGTCGGCGATCGGCTTAACCCAGGCGTTCTGCCGCGAGGAGGACGAGCTGTCGCGCTTCGGCTCCGCGGCCGAGCGCTGCGTCAGATCGTGGCTCGGCATGACCCGGCAGGAGGTCGGCTACGCGCTCAGCATCGGCGCGATCTTGGGCTCCGGCGGCGCGCTGATTCTCGGCTACGGCGGCTGGCTCGTCTATACGCATGTGCTCACGCCCGGCGAGCTGATGGTCTTCATGAGCTATCTCGGCATGATGTACGACCCACTGTGCCAGTTGACCGGCGCCGGCATGAATCTGCAGGGCGGCCTGGTGGCGACGCGGCGCATCTTCGAGGAGCTCGACAAAAATACGCTCGTCGCCGACGCGCCCGACGCGCTGCGCCTGCCGCGCAAGCCGCGCGCGCTCGGCTTGGAGCGCGTGCACTTCCATTACATCGCCGGAAAGCCCGTGCTGAGCGACATCAGCGTGACGATTCCGCCCGGCACCAGCGTCGGCTTCGTGGGCTCGAGCGGCGCGGGCAAGAGCACGCTGCTGAATTTGCTGCCGCGCTTCTACGATCCGTCCACCGGCCGCGTCACTCTCGACGGCCGCGACATCAAAAAAGTGCGGCTGAAAGATCTCCGGCGGCACATCGCGCTCGCGCTGCAGGATACGATCACCCTGCCGACGAGCATCTACGAGAACATCGCCTACGGCCGCCCGGAGGCGAGCGACGCGGAGATCCGCCGCGCCGCGCGCCTGGCCGGCGCGGACCGCTTCATCGCCGAGCTGCCGCGCGGCTACGACACGATGCTCACCGAAGGCGGGCAGAATCTCTCCGGCGGCCAGCGCCAGCGCCTGGCGGTCGCGCGCGCGCTTCTGACCGAGGCGCCGATCCTCGTCCTCGACGAGCCGACGAGCGCGCAGGACGCGCTCCAGGAGAACCACCTGACCGAGACGCTGCTAAGGCTCAAAGGCAAGCGCACGATCGTGCTGGTGAGCCACAGGATCAACACGATCCGCGACTGCGATCTCATCTGCGTGCTGGAAGGCGGGCGCATCGCCGAGATGGGCACGCACAACGAGCTCGTCGCGGCGAAGGGCCAATATCACGAGCTCGCGTGGCAGAGCGGCGCACTCCTGACGGACGCCGCCTAGAAAGCGTCGGCGCTTAGGCGAAAAATGAAAAGTATATCCATTCCGCCGAGAGCGATGTCTTGGATCAAAGCGTTCGAAGGCGCGGAAAAGGCCGTGGAAGCGATGCGTTCTCTGGTGAAGAAAAACGAGATCCTGCTGGACCGGAATAAAAGGCTGCGGGAAGAGATTCGGCGGCTTACCAGGCGCCCTCGGGCTCACGCGCGCAACAGCTCCAGCATGTAGCTTTCCAGCTCCGCGGCGCGGTGCGCCGCCGTTGTCATTCGCTCCTCTGGTAAATGGCGTCGATCACGTGGGCGACCGCGGCGGCGCTCTCGATCGCGGGATCGTACGCGCGGCTCTCCGCGAGCCGCCCGGCCCAGTCGACGACGGCGCGCCCGCCCCAGCTGTCGGGCGGCTCGGCGATGACTTTCCGCTCCGTGCCGATAAATTCCTCGGCGATGAAATCGTAGAAAGAGCCGTTGACGTTTTTTACCGCTAGACCGCCTTTCGTCCCGTAAAAAGAGGCGGCGATCACCGCGTCCGCGCCCGCGTTCAGGTGCCACGAGCAGGCGAGATTCGCCGTCGCGCCGCTGTCGAGGCCGAGACGCGCGGTCGCGTAATCTTCCAGCCGGTGGTCTTCCGGGCGAATCGGCTTGCCCTGCGCGTAGAGTCGGCTCGATACTTCGATCACGTTGGCGCCAGTCATCCAAAGCGCTATGTCGACGAGATGAATGCCGAGATCGATCACGCAGCCGCCGCCCGCGAGCTTGGGGTCGTAATACCAGGGCTTGTCGGGCCCGTAGGCGTTGTGAAAGACGAGATCTATCGCGTACAGGTCGCCGATCGCGCCGGCGTCGATGCGCTCTTTGATTTCGCGCACGCCGCGAACGAACCGGTACGACATATCGACGCCGAGGAGCCGGTCGGCGCGCCGCGCTGCGTCGATGACGCTCTGCGTCTCGCGTTCCGTGCGTGCGAGCGGTTTTTGGCAAAACACGGCCATCTTGGCGTCGAGCGCCGCGATCGCGTGCTCGGCGTGGAGTGCGGTCGGCGTCGCGATCACGATTCCGTCGAGGTCCATGCAGAGAAGCTGTTGGAGCGATTCGCGCACGTCGGCGCCGGGGACTTCGAGAGCCGCGGCGGCGACGACGCCGGGATGCAAATCGGCGAGGCCGACGATCTCGGCGTGGCGCGCCTCGGCGATCGATTTGAGCCGGTGTTGGCCGATCCAGCCGACGCCGAGAAAACCGAGGCGCGGCCGCGCCTTTGCCTCGCTTTCGGTATGGCCGTTGTTCGATTCGGGCTCGACCATTATTCCTCCTATCTGAGAATCGCCTCGGTCGAGTTGACGCAGTGGATTTTGCCGCCCTGCTCGTATAGCTCGACGATGCTGATGGACGCGGGATCGACGTCGAAGCGCAGCGAGAGATCGATCGGCAGACCGAGATAATAGGCGAGCGCGGCGCGGATCGCCTCGGCATGCGTGACGAGAGCTACGGACGAGCTCTGATCTTCGGCAGCGAGCCGGTCCATGAAGCCGACGAAGCGCGCCTGGAGTTCGAGAATGGTCTCGCCGTGGGGCACGCGCGTCAGGCTGCGGACCGAATTGAAAGCGCGCCACAGCGGCGTTGCGTCGAGCTCGGCGAGCGTCTTGCCGCTCCAGTCGCCGTAATCCAATTCGTCGATTTCGTGCGCCACGACCTCTTCGCGGCCGAGCATCTCGGCCAGCGGTCGCGCCGTCTCGCGCGCGCGCTGGCGCGGACTCGTGTAGACGGCGGCGATGTCTTCTGCTGCGAGCCGCTGCGCCAGGCGCGCGGCCTCGGCGCGGCCGGCGTCGGTGAGCGAGACGCCGTCGAGGCGGCCGGCGATGCGCCGGCCGACCAGCGCCGTCGCGGCGTGCCGTATGAGATAAAAGCGCGTCAACTCGAAATTAGTTTCTAAGCCCTCGCCCGTCCGATTTTCGTCGCCGTTTTTTCCGCCTGCTCCACATCGTTGCGGATGAATGCTTCCGTGCGCAGGCGCGCCTCGTGATCGTCGAATTGCTGCGGCGGCGTCTTCATGAAATAACTCGACGGGCCGATGATCGCGCCGCCGATGCCGCGGTCGAGCGCCAGCTTGGCGCAGCGCACCGCGTCGATGACGACGCCGGCGGAGTTCGGCGAGTCCCAGACCTCGAGCTTGACCTCGCAGTTGAGCGGCACGTTGCCGAACGTCGTGCCCTCCATGCGGATGTAGCACCACTTGCGATCCTCGAGCCACGGCACGTAATCGCTCGGGCCGACATGCGCGTTCGCCGTGCTCATCGGATAATCGAGCTGGCTCAGAACCGAATTCGTCTTCGAGATTTTTTTCGACGCGAGCCGCTCGCGCTCGAGCATGTTCAAAAAATCGGTGTTGCCGCCGAAGTTGAGTTGATAAGTGCGGTCGAGGCGAACGCCGCGGTCGCGGAATAGGTGCGTAAGGACGCGGTGCGTGATCGTAGCGCCGAGCTGCGACTTGATGTCGTCGCCGATGAGCGGCAGCCCGCGGTCCTTGAAGCGGCGGCGCCAGTAAGGCTGCGATGCGATAAAGACGGGGATGCAGTTGACGAACGCGCAGCCGGCGTCGAGAACCTGCTCGACGTACCACTTGGTCGCCATCTCGGAGCCTACGGGCAGGTACGATATGACGACGTCGGTCTTGGTCGATTTCAAAATACCGCTCACGTCGTCGGTCGTGCCCGGCGCCTTGCGGACGACTTCCGACAAATATTTGCCGATGCCGTCGTGCGTCATGCCGCGGCGGACCGGCACGTCGAGGCGCGCGACGTCGGAGAATTTATACGTGTTGTTCGGCGCGGTGAAGACTGCCTCCGAGAGATCTTTGCCGACTTTGTTCACGTCGATATCGAACGCGGCGCTGAATTCGATATCGCTGACGTGATAGCCGCCGAGCCGCACGTGCATCAGCCCCGGCACGAAAGCGTCGTCGGGCGCGTTTTTGTAAAACTCGACGCCCTGCACCAGCGACGAAGCGCAATTGCCCACTCCCAAAATCGCAACTTTGATTCTTTTCCCGCTCATTACCTGTCCCCCTCTCATCTTCTTTGCGCGTCTAAGTACTTAGCGCTTTTACGCGCGAATCCAAGACTTCAAGAAACCCCTCGGGCCGCTTCTCGAGCGCGGCGAAGGCGGCCGAAAGTCGTCCGGCGAAAACGCGCGTGTATACGCCTGCAGGTTCGCCACGGCCATACGCGCAGCCCGATATCTTTATACTTTTTGCAAGCATGGGGGCTGCTGCATAGTCGGGGGCTTACTCCCTTTCCACTTTCGGAAATCCTCCAACCGAGTAAATGCGCGCAGAAATCCCGCACGCGCGTAAAATATTTAATGTGTTTTAACGCGCATCGGGTAAATTCCGTTAACGAATTGAGTGTTAGCCTGATTGTTCCTCCGCGACGCGCGACGCTACTCTATTTCTCTATGGCAGCAGTCGGAACAGCGATGCCCGTAGCGGTGGGATTTCCGTGAGCACACGTGAAACCGGAATCCAGCAGGGCGATTTATGCGGCGATCGCGGCCAATCTGGCGATTGCCGCGAGCAAGTTCGTCGCGGCGACGTTCACCGGCAGCGCGGCGATGGTCGCCGAGGGCGTCCATTCGCTCGTCGACACCGGCAATGGAGCGCTCCTGCTGCTCGGCCGGCGCATGAGCCGCCAGCGCGCCGACGCCGAGCATCCGTTCGGCTACGGCAAAGAGTTGTATTTTTGGACATTGATCGTCGCCATCGTCATCTTCGGCATCGGCGGCGGCGTCTCGATTTACGAAGGGATCCTGCATCTCTGGCGTTCAGGGGAGTTCCAAAATCCGACCTGGAACTATGCAGTCCTGGGGTTCGCGTTTGTGGCTGAAGGCATCTCGTTTATGTTCGCGAGCAAGGCATTTATCGCCGAGAAGGGCGAGCGGGGAATCTGGCGCACGGTGCGCACGAGCAAGGACCCGACGACGTTCGCCGTGCTCTTCGAAGACGGCGCGGCGATGCTCGGACTCATCGTCGCGTTCATCGGCGTCTTTCTTGCCCACCGGCTGCAGAATCCCCACTTCGACGCCGGCGCGTCGATCGTGATCGGCCTGATCCTCGCGACGGTCGCGGTGCTGCTCGCCTATGAGAGCAAAGGCCTGCTAGTCGGCGAAGCGGTCGATCCCGACATGCTGCGCGATATCCGGCGTCTCGCCGAGTCCGAGCCCGGAGTCCTCAAGGTGAACCGCGCGATGACGATGTATTTCGGCCCCGAGACAATTCTCCTCGCGATGGACATCCGTTTCCGCCTCGACTTATCGGCGGCGGACTTGGAGCGCACCGTCGATCGCGTGGAGAAAAAGATTCGCGACCGTCTACCGGAAGTGAAGCACATCTTCATCGAGGCCGATTCGATCGCGCCGAACCGGAGCGAGGCGAGCGGGGCCGCATAGGGGGCGGGGCGCAATATTGTTATTAAGGAGGCAACATGAATAGCCGAAAAAAGAAGATCATCGACGCGCTGTCGGAGGAGCTGCATCAGCGCCGCCTCGCGATCGTCGGCGGGGTCGATAACGTCGAAGGCGAGCTAAAAAATATTACCGAAGAACAGGAAGCGGAGCTCGAAGAGGAAGCGCAAAAAGACCGGATCGCGACCGTGCTCGAACACCTGAGCAACCGCGACCGCCAAGCGCTCGAAGAGATCGACGAAGCGATTCTCCGGATCGTCCAAGGCATCTACGGCAAATGCCTTTCGTGCGGGAGGTACATCGCGCTGGCGCGCCTGCGCGCGCTGCCGACGACGCGGCTGTGCATCGACTGCGCGCGCGCCCACGAAGGCAAAGGCGCGTCCGCGGGCGAGGAGGCCGCCGAGGACAGCGGCTTGCCCGCCGACCTGAGCTTGCTCGACGACGAAGAGATCGAGGCCGCGCTCAACGATATGGTGCGCGACGCCGGCAACATCGATAGGGACGAGCTGCATATCTCCAGCCGCGACGGCGTGATCCACCTCGAGGGCACGGTGCCGAGCGAGCGGCAGCATCAGATGCTGACCGAGCTGCTCCAGGACGTCGCAGGCATCGGCGACGTCGTCGATCATTTGGACGTCCAAAGGACGCCATGGGAAAAAGGCGGTCGTTCGAAGCGGCAGTCGGCCGCTGAGTGCCCCGCCGGCGATGAGGACGAGACCGAGGACGTCACGCACGCGCGCGGCGACGCGAGCGTGCCGTACCGCCCGCCGACAACGCCGCCGCCGCTCAGAAAGCCTCGGGAGCCGCGCGGGCGCGGGCGGCGGGCGCGCGCCTCGTGAGTTGCACCGGGCGTTCTTTGCGCTAGTCTTGAAAGGCTATGCGCCTGACGGAACGGTCGCTCGATGCCCTGCGCGCCAGATTGCTGGACGGAGACCGTCCGGTCTCCGCCCAAGCGCTCAACCGACTAAAGCGCGACCCGCGGCGCGGCGCGCGTCTGCTTTACGACGTCCTCAAGCGCAAATACGAGAAGGAGCGCGCCGAGCGCCTGCGGCTCGACAGCATGCTCAATTTCGAGCGCGTCCTGTGGAAATCGGGCGTGCGCGCGATCGCCGGCGTCGACGAAGCCGGCAGCGGTCCGCTCGCCGGTCCGGTCGTCGCCGCCGCAGTCGTCTTTTCACCCGGTGTCGAGATCACCGGCATGAACGATTCGAAGCAGCTCGACGCCGATGCGCGCGGCGAGCTGGAGAAGCGCATCCGCCGTGCGGCGAGCGCCGTCGCGATCGGCATCGCGGAGGTGGGGGAGATCGACGAGATCAATATCTATCGGGCCGCGCTGCTCGCGATGCGCCGCGCGGTCGAGGCGCTGCCGTCGGCTCCGGAGCATCTTTTGGTCGACGCGCGCACAATCCCGGACGTCGCGATTCCACAAAACGCCTTCTCCAAAGGCGACGGCATCGACTTCTCGATCGCCGCCGCGTCGATCATCGCGAAGACGCATCGCGACCGGCTGATGGAGCAGCTGGAGCAGAGTTATCCCGGCTACGGCTTTACGCGGCACAAGGGCTACGGCACGCCGGAGCACCAGGACGCGATCCGCCGGCTCGGGCCGTCGCCCGTCCATCGGCTTTCTTTCGGTCTCATCCGCGAGCTCTGCGGTGAATTCTCGCCGCTCTTTTACATGCTGAAGCGAAGGCTCGAGACATCCGATACGCCGGGGGCGCTCGCGAGCTTCGAAGCGGCGATGAAAGAAGCCAACGCCACGCTCGAACAGCGCGAGCAGCGGAAGCTCAAGATCATGCTGCTCCGCCGCTGGAAGACGATCAAACTACCATGATCCAGGCCGTTTTATTCGACATCGACGGCACCTTGATGGACACGAATTACCTGCACGTCGAGGCCTGGTCGGACGCCTTCGCGCAGGTCGGCTTGATCGTGCCGCGGCGCGAGATCCACCGCCAGATCGGAAAGAGCGGCAGGAAAATGCTGCGTGAGTTCATCGCCGACGAAACGAAGGCAAAAAAAGCCGACGAGCTTCACGGCAAGCTCTATAAAAAGATCCAGCCCAAAGGCAAGCCGCTGCCCGGCGCATGCGATATCATCGCGGCGCTCAAAGACCGCGGCATCGGCATTTGGTTCGCGACCAGCGCGAAGCCCGAGGAGCTCCAGCACACGATGAACGAGCTCGGCGCCCACGATCTGATCGACATGATCGTGAGCTCGGCGGACGTCGAAGAAGGCAAGCCCGAGCCGGACGTTTTTCAGCTCGCTCTAGAACGGGCCGGCGTTGCGCCCGATGAGGCGATCGCGCTCGGCGACACAATCTGGGATATTGAGTCTGCCGGGCGGACCGGCATCAAGACCGCCGTCGTGCTCACGGGCGGCGCTTTTTGCCGCAAAGAGCTGGAGCGAGCCGGCGCCGTCGCCGTCTACCGCGACTGTGCCGACGCGCTCAAGTCTGGGTTCCCCGCAAAACTTAAATAGCTTAAGTTCTTTGGCTCGTCGCCATGGCGCGTTTGACCAGCATCGCCGTGATGCCGGCGAGCGCGGCCTTTGCCAGCGGGCTCGAAAGCAATTCTCCGGCACCGCCGCCCGACGACTGTGTCGAGCCCGGCTGCGTAGAGCCCGGCTGAGAGCTTCCCTTAGCGCCTCCCGTAAAGCTGCTGAAGATATCCCGAATCAACCCGGGCTGCTCGTGCAACTGGGCGGTCGCTTTTGAGAGCCAGTCCACGTCGCCTCCCGATCCCTGGCGGGCCGAAGGCGGCGGCTGAATGTTAATGCCTCGATTCTTAGTCTGTTCCTGTATGGCGCGGACGAACTCGGCGCGCTGCTCGGGCGATAGCCGCTCGAAGGATTCGCGCGCCGCCTGTTGGTAGTCACTCGAAGAAACGTTGTGAGCGACCGCGCCGTAGCGATCGAGCACCTCCTCGCCGGAATATCCCTCCCACGGCGCGCCCTGATTATAGCGTTTGACGAAGTTTTCGTACTCCGGGCGATTTTGGATCGCCTTGAATATATCAGCAAAGGACATAAAACCCTCCTATGAAAAATAATTGAGCTATTTTCGTGTGGGAAAACCGCTGGAATTATTTCCGGCTAAGACCAATTTCGTCTCGCCGTCAATCGGGCTCATTCCCGACGAAGGTTAAGCAACAGCTACGGACAAACGATGGAGTGAAGCCACGTCGCGGCAGCGTCAGCGCGCTGCGCCTGAAAAACAATTTTTGAGCGCTTTTCGCGCGGCGAAATAGCCGCACATGCCGTGCACTCCGCCGCCGGGGGGCGTCGAGGCCGAGCAGAGATAGAGTCCTTTGACCGGCGTCGCGTACAGCCGGCGCGTCGGGCGGAAAAAAAATTGCTCCAGAGTGGCAGCGCCCCCGTTAATATCGCCGCCGACGAGATTCGCGTTGTGCAATTCCATCTCCGCCGGAGCTTGAAAGCGGTGCGCGAGCACGCGCGCGCCGAAGCCGGGCGCGAAGCGCTCGATTTGCGCGGCGATCTTCGCCGTCATGTCTTCCGTCGACCCGTGCGGCACGTGGCAATAGCTCCAGAGTGTGTGTTTTCCCGTCGGCGCGCGCGATGAATCGAAGAGCGAAGGCTGCGCGACGAGCACGAACGGCCGCTCGCGGGATTTTCCCTCCCAGGCCGCGCGCTCGGATTCGGCGATCTCTTCCAGCGTGCCGCCCAGGTGAACGGTGCCGGCGCGCCGGCACGCCTCGTTTTTCCAGGGCACCGGCCCGTCGAGGGCCCAATCGATTTTGAAGACGCCCATTCCGTAGCGGTAGTGGATGAGACGGGCGCGAAAATATTCCGGCAGCGTGTGACCGGCGATATCGAGCAACTGCCGCGGCGTCACATCGCAAAGAACCGCGCTCGTTTCCGGAAGCTCGTCGAGCGTTTGGATGCGCTTGCCGGCTACGATCTCGCCGCCGAGCGAGCGCAAATAATTCGCCAGCGCGTCGGTGATTCGCTGTGCGCCGCCGCGGGGCACCGGCCAGCCGACCGCGTGGCCCGCCGCGCCCAGAACCAAACCGAAGCCGGCGGTGAGAGAATATTCGAGCGGCAGCATCGCGTGCGCGGCGAGGCCGGCAAAAAGCGCGCGCGCTTTCACATCGCGAAAATGTTTATCGGCGACCGCGCGTGCCGAGCGCAGCGCGCGGGCGCCGAAAGCGAGCATCGCAAAGGGATGCGCCGGCAGCCGCGGCGGCGCGAGAAAATCCACCAGCAGCCGCTCCCAGTTTTTCGCGATCGGCTCGAATAATTTTCGGTACGATTCGGCGTCGCGGCCGAGACCGTCCGCGGTCGCGGCAACGGAGCGCTCGAGAAACGCCGCCGAGCCGTCGTCGAGAGGGTGAGCGGCCGCGATCGGCGGCTGGATCCATTCAAGGCCGTACTCGGCGAGCGGCAACTCGCGGAAAAAAGGAGAAGCCGCGGCCAGCGGATGAACCGCAGAACACACATCGTGGATAAAACCCGGCAGGGTTAATTCCGCTGAGCGTGCGCCCCCGCCGATGACATTTTCCGCCTCGAAAACGACGACCGAGCGGCCCGCCCGCGCAAGCACAATGGCCGCGGCAAGGCCGTTGGGCCCGGCGCCGATAACGACGGCATCGTAGGCGTGCTTCACGACGCACTAAAGATGGCATGATTCGGTAGGCTAAGCCAGAAATCTCTTCAAAACCGCCGTATTGGAGCGGCTACGCTTTGGTGTTTAAGTTGACGCGTGCGTTATGCACTACCGACAGGATACAAGCGAAATTAGACAAACACGGCAAAAAGTGGAATAATGCACTAAAATTAAGCACTTATGCCTGAGCTTAGAAAAGATCCAGTGATCGGTCGATGGGTGATTATATCGACCGAGCGCGCCAAGCGGCCGGCCCCGACCGAACGGCCGAGGCTGGCGTCGCACGCTGGCCCGTGCCCCTTCTGCGAGGGCAACGAGGCCATGACGCCGCCGGAAATCGCCGCCTACCGGCCCGGGGGGTCGCAGCGCGACGGCCCGGGCTGGACGCTGCGCGTCGTCCCAAATAAATTTCCCGCGCTCATGATCGAGGGCAGCCTGGAGCGCCGGGGTGAAGGCGTTTACGACCTGATCAACGGCATCGGCGCTCACGAGGTCATCATCGAGACGCCGACGCACGAGACCAATGTCGGCGCGCTGACAGAGAAGCAGTTCGAGGAGCTCTTGTGGGCCTATCGCGACCGTATTCTCGATCTCCGTGAGGACAAGCGCTTCCGCTACGTCCTGATTTTCAAGAATCAGGGCGCCGAGGCCGGCGCGACGATGGAGCACACGCATTCGCAATTAATAGCGCTGCCGATTGTGCCACGCACCGTCAGCGACGAGCTTGTCGGCGCGCAGGAATATTATAAATACAAAGAGCGCTGCATTTACTGCGACATCGTCCGCCAGGAGGTCGAGGACCGCGTAAGGGTCGTGAGCGAGAACGAGAGCTTTGTCGTCATCTGTCCGTTCGCGCCGCGCTTTCCTTTCGAGACTTGGATTCTACCGAAAAAGCACTCCTCATATTTCGAGCACGCATCGAAGGTCGAATACATCGATCTCGCGCGCGCCTTGCGAGAGACGGTCGTGCGCCTGAACCGCGCGCTGAACGATCCGCCGTTTAATTACATCGTACATTCGATGCCGTTCCAGGAGATGGAAAACGGCCACTACCACTGGCACATGGAGGTCATGCCGAAACTCACGCAGGTGGCGGGTTTCGAGTGGGGCACGGGCTTCTATATTAATCCAATGCCGCCGGAGATGGCGGCTCAGCTGCTGCGCGAGGTCGCTCTTTAGTTTCGCCCTTAGCCGCGTCACTTTCTTTATGAAAGTCCTAATGATCGCCTCGGAAAGCGTGCCGCTCGTCAAGACCGGCGGCCTCGGGGATGTGGTCGGCGCGCTCGCCGGCGCGCTCGCACGCGGCGGCGTACAGACCGCGGTTGCGCTGCCGGCATATCAAGCCCTCCTCGATCAATTTCCCGGTGAACCAACAGGTCTCGAAGTCGCGGTCAGCCTGGAGCGCCGGAGAGTCTCCGCGACGGTGTTCAAAGCGACGGTCGATGGCGGCGTCCCGGCGTATTTGATTCGCAACGACGAGTATTTTGCGCGGCCGGGCCTGTACGGTACAGCGAAGGGAGATTACCCCGACAATGCCGAGCGGTTCGCATTTTTCTCCAAGGCCGCTCTGGAGCTCGCCGCGGCTACGGGGCCGTGGGATGTCCTTCACTGCCACGACTGGCAGCCCGCGCTGGTGCCGGTCTTGAGCCATCTAGGGGCGGCAAGGCAGAGCGCGAAAACGATTCTCACCATTCACAATCTCGCCCACCAGGGTCTATTTTCCTATTCCGAGTGGCCTCTGCTCGGTCTCGATCCGACCTATTTTACACCGAAATATTTGGAGTTTTACGGCAAGATCAATTTGCTCAAAGGCGGAATTCTTTTCGCCGACGCGCTCACGACCGTGAGCCGCAAATATGCCGAGGAGATACTCACGCCGGAATACGGCTGCGGCCTCGAAGGTGTGCTCGCCGAGCGC
>DASWZY010000380.1:0-8277 GCA_036407055.1 Binatia bacterium | reverse complement strand
GACGATCTCCACGAGCTGCTTTCGCAGCTTGGCGCGCTTCCCGCCGTCGTCGGCGGCAGCTCTTCCGGCTGCCGTACCGCGCTGCTCTTCGCGCTGCGCCATCCCGCGGCAACGCGCGGGCTCCTGCTTTGGCGCGTCACCGGCGGCCGCTTCGCCTGCGAGCGCTTGGCCGAGGAGTATTACGGCCAATACATTAAGGCGGCCAAGAGCGGCGGCATGGCGGCGGTGTGCGAGATGGAGCACTGGAAGGAGCGCATCGCCGCGCGGCCCGAGAACCGCGCCGCGCTGATGAAAATGGACCCGCAGCGCTTCGTCGCGGTCATGTCGCACTGGCGCGAATATTTCGTCCGCGGCGCCGATCTTCCGGTCATTGGCGCAACCGAGGCCGATCTCCGCTCGATCAAAGCGCCCGCCTGCGTCGTTCCCGGCAACGACAACACGCACGGCCGCAAGACCGGCGAGAATCTCGGCCGGCTGCTGCCGGACGTCGAGGTGCACGTATTGTTTCCGAAACATTACGACATGGATTTGAGCCCGCGGGAAGAATGGGACGAGAAGGCGGGCGAGATGGCGGCGCTGTTCGCCGCTTTCATCAAACGGCGTCTCGCGTAATTGGTACAGGCCGATCAAAAAGGTCTCAGATGCGATGCGCGCGAAAGTCCGCGAGCGGAGGCGTACTTACTCCAGTACGCTGACGCGAAGCGGGCCGAGCGGAACGAAGCAAGGTGAGCCTTTTTCAGCGGCCTGCGGAGGAAAAAATGAAGAACGTCACCATCGTAGTCGGCACCGTCGGCCAGAGCATCATGCGGAGCGAAGACAGCGGCCAGACCTGGGCGCGCATCGGACCGCGCCGCGGCTTCGCCTACGAAGCCTCCGTGCGCACGATCGCGATGCATCCAAGAGACCACAGGATCCTCTTTGCCGGCACGGAAAGGGGACTCTACCGGAGCGATGATGCGGGCGCGAGCTGGCGCTACCTCGACTCGGCGCTCAATCCCTATTACGTGTGGGCGCTCGCGATCGATCCGCAGAATCCCGACGTCATGTTCGCCGGAACCGGCACGCCCACGCCGGCGATGATTTTTCGCTCCAGGGACTGCGGCCGGAGCTGGCAGCAGCGACCGGTGGAGGTCGCGGCGACGTGCGAGGCGGTCGGCACGCCGCGCGTCACCGGCATCGCCGTCGATCCGGTCGAGCCGAACCACGTCTGGGCCGGCCTCGAAGTGGACGGCGCGCGCCACAGCAGCGACGGCGGCGAGACCTGGAGCATTGTCGAGGCGACCGAGCGACGCGACATCCACAATGTGGCGGTGACGGCGGGGCCGCCGCGCGCGGTGTTCATCGTCGTCAACCGCGAGATCTACGCGAGCACCGACAACGGCCGGACCTGGGAGCCGCGCGAGATGCAGAAGCGGCTTCCGTGGGACTACCCGAGAAAGGAAAACTATCTCCGCGCCGTCGCCGTCGATCCGGGAAACCCGAAGAGAATCTTCCTGGGATTCGGAGACTTCACGCCCGGATCGTCGGGCGCCATCGCCGCGAGTGAAGACTTGGGCCGCAGCTGGAAGTTGCTGCCGCTGCCCGCCGAGCCGAATTCCTCGATGTGGACCTTCGGCACCAACAGCGACGATCCGAAAACGATCTTCGCCGCGAGCCGCTACGGCTATCTATACCGAACCGACGACGGCGGCGCCTCGTGGACCAAGCTCCGCCGGGAGCTGAGCGAGATCGCCGCGGTGTGCTGGGTGGGGAATTGAGGCGGTAATAGGCCGAACTCGCCTAAGTCAAAGGACAGCTGAGAGAGATCGTAATACGAAGACTGGAAACTTACGCATCGTTGGACTCAAATCGAATGGCTGCGCCAGCATTTTTACTGCCTGCTCGACCGGATAATGTCGTCGAGTCATGGCTCGAATGCTTCTAACGCTCTCCCGATAACTACCATCGATCTTGTCGTTGCGGGCGTACTTACAAGCGATAAACATATCTTCATCGTAAACCCTAGTCGCTCGCATCAGCAGACCTTTGAGCAGCTTGGCGCGGCTATTTTGTTCCTCGCTGTTGTAGTAACGGAAAAACCGTAGAAAATACTTGTAATGGCGGATTTCATCCCGCTGCATTCGATCGAGCAGGTCTTTTAGCACGGGCTCGTTCGTAGCATCCCGCAACGACTTGTAAAAAGTGGCCGCGCCGGTTTCGGTGACGCAGCGCGCCAGCATTTCAAGCGCACGGCTCTCTTGATAACGCTCGAATCTACAGCGCGGGGCAAATTCCATTAAAAAACTCCGGTAAGCATGCTCCCAATCGAATGCGGGCCATACTTTCTCAACATAAGTTTTCATCGCGCGCCCATGCTCGAGCTCTTCGGGCATCCATACGTTCTTAAGCCATTCGATGATTTCTCCACCGCCGCGATTAAATTCGAGCAGGTTACTCGTATATAGCGGCGCGGTGATCTCCAAGAACGACGATCCCGCCAAGATGAGTAACATGTTCCGGTCGTCTTTTATTTCCGTGACAACGACGCGATCGAAATCGATATCCTCGGTTTTCCAAGACATACCGGGCACGCAGAGCAAACCACATGCCGCGGCGGCGAGTTCGGGCCGAACTTAGATTTTGTGCGACAGGTCGCGCTTTAAAGCGGAAAGGCAGGTGCACGGTGCCGCGACGCCTAGGCGGTACAAGACGCGACGCGCCTAAACGTTTAGACACATTCTACTCATCGCCACTCCCGCATCGTCTCTCTTCTCTCATACTCCTTGATCAGCGCGTCGAAGAACACGCGCGACGGATAAAAAAGCACGAGCATCGCGACGGCCGTGACGCAGAAGAGCCGCCACTGGTAGTTGTCCGCCTCGACGACGGCGAGGAGCACGCCGTAGAGCGCGAGCGAAGCGGCGAGGGCGAAAGCGTTTATCATCCGCGAGCGATAGAAGTGAACGAGGCGGGACGCCGCCATCTCGGCCGGCGACTCCCCGATCACGGGGACTTCGCGCGGCCGGACCGATGCGTTGAAGACCTGCTCGACGCTGTAAAAGCGCGAGCGCGACCACAGGAGCAGCGCGGCGGTGCCGATGGCGATCGCCCAGATGATCTCGTCGAGACTGTCGAGGTACGGATAGCTTTCCGCGAGCGGCGGGTGCTCGAAAAGGCGCGCCGGCAGCATCGCGGCGACCGCACACAACGCGAGCAGCACGCCCCAGAGCGCCAGGAGAAAAACATGCGAGTGCGCGAGGCGGTCTTTGAATTCGGGCGAGAGCACAGTTCTATTTGATTACTACCCGCCGACGGTGAATGTAAACCGCCCCTCGGTCACATGCGTGTCGACCGAAAGGGCGGTCCAGCGCACCTGATATTTGCCGGGAGGCAGGGGAGAGACGTCGACTTCGAGCCTGGTGCGGGAGGCGTCGACGCGCGGATCGTTCTTGTCGACGCGCCGGTCGGACGCGTCGTACACCTCGATCTTGCTGAAGGCGCCTTCGAGCTCCCCGTCGAACCAGATCGTCACCTTCGCCGGCGCCGCGGCGACGGTCGAACCGACGCGCGGGTCGGCTCGCACCGGGAAGGCGTGGGCGCTAACCGGCGCCGGCGTCGCGGCCAGAAGCGCGATCACCAACGCCCCCAGCCGCAAGCCGCCGGCGATGTCGCGGAGATATTTCATTTCTGCGTCGGGCCGATGGTGCCGAACGGCGTCCAGGTAAAAATACTCGGCCAGAGGTCGTCGAGAAAGACGTGCACGAGGCTACGGATTCCCGCGTTGGCGCCGGAGCGATTGTTGAGCGGGATCTGCGCGCCGAGCCCGAGCTCGACGTAGTGTCCGACCCAGATAAGGCCGGGGTTGACGTACGCGGTCGTCGCGCCGCGCTCGGGGTTGTTCACGTTGGTCTCGAAGTTGAACTCGAGTAGCGGAAACATGCGGTCGAACGGCGCGCCGATACCGACGTCCTTCACGAACTGCTGGAGGTACGGGATGCTGTACTGGAGCGCGAAGCCGTAGCCCAACACGGTCGCGTTCCGATCCTCGTCGCCGGCGAGCTTGCGGTTTGCGGGAACATCCAATTCCATCGTGCCGGTGAGCGCGAGCGGCTTCAGATAATCCAGTGCGTCGGGCAGGTCGCCGAAGCCTTTGCCGAAATAAATGGCCGGGGAGATCGTCGTCACCTTCTCGGCGATTTTTTTTGCGCCGATGCCCCCCGGCTCGACGCTCAGGCCGGCGCTGAAAATCGCCTCGTGCGCGGGGCTCCGGAATGCGACGTATTTAAAATTGAATTCCGGGTTGGCGCCGCCGGCGATCTTGGGGCCGTCGCTCGGGTCGACGAGCTGATATTCCCACTCCACGGAAACGGCGAAGTCGGGATGCAGGCGCTTTGAGATCTCGAAGCCGAAGCCGGTCTCGCGGCCTTCAGATGTACGCGGCCCGCGGTTGATGGCGAGCAAATCCATCTCGTCGGACGCGAACGGGTCCTCGACGGCGAGCGTGGACGGGATGAATCTCTGCCCGATCACGCCGTGCGCGCGCGCCGGGGCGGCGGAAAAAAGCGGCAGAAACATAATCGATGCGAATACAGCGGCGATGCGTTTCATCGCTCCTCCTCGATGCTTTTAAACGGCTCCGAGGCCCGGAGCCGGGCCCATGGAAATCCGCCTGCGGTCGCCAATGGCGCACGCGGGCGAAATGCAATCTCACGATGGTGCGCGGCCGATCAGGCCGCGGGAGGAGCTCGGGGAGAAAACGGGGCTGCGGGCCGCGGAACGAGCGGCAGATCACGCCCAGGGGTGATGTATGCAAAGGCTACTTCGGCCGCAGGCAATGCCGCGATCGACACCGCCGATAAGTGGCAGCCCTGGGCGAGCGAATAAACGAGACAATTCTGGGGCGTCTTGTGCGGCTGGAAGACGTGGTGGACCTGATGCGGCGCGCTCGCGAGGATGAAAAACAAAAACCCCGCGGCAGCGATAAGCGACCGCACGCGCGATTGAAAGGAGCGGCTCACGCGGAGATGGTCGCACCAAAAGCGCCAGGTTGTCAATCTACGAGAAAATATAGGGGAGCTAGGGTCGGCTTGAGGACCCCCACTCCCCGAGTCCCCGATCCGCCCAACGTCTGATAAGATATATTATGTCAACTTCTATGGTAATTGGGTTGATGTTGACACGCGCCCGTCTTAAACGTCCTGTGCCCTTCTTTAGAATTGGATGGAAGGTAATCCGCCCGCAGGTCTGAGCGAAGGCTGAGAATCAGAACGCCAGCACAGCAGGCTGTCTTGTGACAGCCAAGTCCTTGTAGCCGCAAGGACATTCCGCGTTGACGACTCAATCGCTCCAGCTAGGCGGAATTCTTTTTTACTCTTGCCGTAGGTTTTCGCTGTACGCCTCGCTGTCAAGTTTTTGGTTACTTGACGGCGTAAAGGCGGGTGCGGATTTTCTCGGTGCGCCGAACGTAGTGCCAGCCGGCGCCGGGATTGGAGACGAGCTGATAAATTCCTTTTTCGTTGAGCAATTGATTGCTCATGTCGCTGCAGGTCGTCCGGTAGGCGTTCTCGATCCATTCCTTGTGGTAGGCGCAGTTGCCGGAACGAAGATTGCCGTTGTCGCCCGCCTGCGGCTGGAAGAAGAGACAATAGCCGCAGACGTAATCGAGGGCGGATTTCTTTGCGATCCTGCGCGCCATGCGTTCTTCTAAAAATACCGCCACAGCCACCACTTTTCAAACCCGATCTTCGCCCAATATATAAGCGGAGAAGGGCCCCAGGTGCGCGCCTCGCTCGGGGCGAAGGGCGGCCAGCCCGAGGGATAGATCGTCCGGTTCATCGCGGCGCGCCCGGCGCCGCAGGCGAGCAGTCATATCGTATGCAGGCGCAGGGGAGCCGGCTCTCCCCTGCCCGTGATCTCCACCGCGAGGTTGTGCGCGACGACGTCGGCTTCCTGATGCGCGACGACGCCCGCTTTCGACGCGGGCATGTCGGCACAATCGCCGACCGCGTAGACATTGTCCCATTTCGTCGCGAGCGTGTCGTAGTCGACGCGGATGCCGGTCTCGGTATCGGCGAGGCCGGAGTCGATCAGCGTCCGCGCGGGCCGGTGCGGCGGGATCATGAAGAGCAAATCGTAGGCGAGCTTGTAACCGTAGAGGCCGTTCACGGTTTTCCGCTCGGCGTCGATCGACTGCACGACGAATTCATAATTCTGCTTGATGCCGCGCCGGCGGCTCTCTGCGTCCATCCACACGACCGGATCGCGCGCCTCGCCGCTGGGCTCGGCCTCACGGGTAAAATATTCGATCGTGACGCGGTCGCGCATGCCGCGCCGCCTGAAATAGCTATCGAGCATCCACTGCGTCTCGTACGGCGCCGGCGGGCAGCGATACGGCCCGAGCGGCACGCCGACGATGACGCGCCCGCCGTCGAATTGATCGAGCGCGCGGCGCGACCGCATGGCGGCGTCGAGCTCCCACGCATGGTGCGCGCCTTCGGCGTAGCCGGGAATCAGGTCCGGACGCGTATCGAATCCGAGCGCTACGATCAGATAGTCGTAGTGAACTTTGTGTCCCATCAGCGCCACTTCCTGCCGCGCCGGGTCGATACCGAGGATTTCGTCCTGAAGAATCTTGACGCCGTGGCGTTCGAGGCGGCGCAGCCGCCGCACGATCTGCTCGGGCTCGCGCTGTCCGACCATGAGAAAAAGAAAGCCGGGCATGAACACATGCTCCGGCCGCCGGTCGATGAGAATGACATCGTGTAGATCGCCGAGCGCCCGCGCGAGCTTCGTCGCCGCGACGACGCCGCCGCTGCCGCCGCCGAGGATCACGATTTGTTTACGTTGGCCGGCCACGGCTAGAAGCTCAGATCTGAACGGGGCTTGTCCTTTTTGTCAGCCGTCTGATCGGCACGGGAGCGGCGTGAGCGCTCTCCGGCGCGAAGCGAAAGACCGCGCAGATTTCTCATACGCTGCTCGCGCCAACGCGCCTGCTCCGCCCTGCCCTCCTCCGTTAGCTCGGCGCCGAAGCGCGACGTCGAGCGGAGAAAATTCACGATCGCGCTGTCCGAAAAGGTTTTGAGCCCTTCGACAAATCGCTCGCGCCACGCGGGAACGACGATCAAAAGCGCGATAAACGCGACGAGAATGATGAGGAATAAAATCATCGCACGCGCGGCGGGTCAGCGGAGGAAAGTATCTTCCTGGCGGAGCGCCTCGGCGGCGTCCTTGAGCGTCGCCTCCGAAGGCGCGCCTTCGCCGAGTATGCCGATCTGGCGCAGAAACTGGCCGATCTGAGCGTGGTCGCGCGGGCTGACCGGGGCATAGGGCTTCGACGGATCGCCGATATCGACGCCGAAATGCTTCATCGCGGATTTCATCACCGGGGGCAGACCGTAGGCGGCCCATTTGCCGGGGAAAAGCGCGAAGCAGCGCTGCCAGTAGCGCGCCTGCTCCAGGTTGCCGGCGCGGAACGCGCGCACGACCTGCGCGCCGATGCGCGTGCCGGGCGGCGGCATCGTCGCGCCCGAGCCGCCCATCATTAGCGTCGCAAGCAGCGGCTGCATTGTCGTGAAATAATGGCCGCGGCCGGCGAGATCTATCTGCTCGATCAGCCGCGAGATCTTGGTGATGTCGCGCGAGCTTTCCTTGAAGTAGCGGATATTCTGAATCTCGCTGATCTTGACGAACGCGTCCTGCGGCGGGTCGGCGCCGGGGCCGGGGTTGTGGTAGCAGACGACCGGCAGCGGGCTCGCCGAGGCGACCTGCGTGTAAAATTCCATCAGCTCGGCGATCGTCGGCTGTCCGCCCCACGGGCGCAGCGGCATCAATACCTGGACGAAGTCGCCGCCGACGCTCGCCGCGTATTCCGCGAGCTCGATCACCTCGCGCGGCGACGGGCTCGACGCGCCGAGCAGCACCGGCTTGCGCTTGGCGACCATCTCGGTCGCGACGCGGAGCAGCTCTTTGCGCTCCTGCCGCGAGAGCATCGTATACTCCGCAGCCTCAACGGCGGCGATCGAGACCGCGTCGCAGTCGGCGACGAGAAAATCGATCTCTTTTTCGAGCGCCTTGAAGTCGACGCGCTCGTCTTCGCCGAAGGGCGTGAGGCAGGCGCCGATAATCCCTTTGACGGGCTGCTGCGGCGGCATAAGCTAGTTCAGGACTTCGGCGACGATGCGCGCATGGCCGGCGTCGCTGCCTTTGACGCGCAGCGGCAGCGCCATGATGCGGGTCTTGCGCCCGACGATGCGGCCGATGTTGGCGACGTTCTCGGCGATGAGAACGCCGTTGCCGAGC
>DASWZY010000379.1:0-6201 GCA_036407055.1 Binatia bacterium | reverse complement strand
CTGGTCTTCCTCGCGCTCGGCGCGAGCCGGTTTATATTGCCTCACCTCTTCGCCTTCGTCGCGAAGATCCCGGAGCTCTTGCTGACGACGGCGCTCGCTTGGTGTTTCCTCGTGAGCGGCGCCGCCGCGCTTCTGGGGCTCTCGCGCGAGACCGGCGCGCTCATCGCGGGCGTGAGCATGTCGACGTTTCCGTACAACGTCGACGTTATCGCCAAGGTCACGAACATCCGGGATTTCTTCGTCACGCTGTTCTTCGTCGCGCTGGGAATGAAGATTCCGCAGCCGTCGCTCGCGATCCTGGGACAGGCGCTCGCGATGTCGGCCTTTCTCATGGCGAGCCGCTTCGTCAGCGTCTTTCCGGTGCTTTACGCGATGGGCAACGGCCTGCGCGCGAGCCTTATTCCGTCGATCAACCTATGCAACATGAGCGAATTCTCACTGGTGATCGCCGCGCTCGGCCTCGGGCTCAATCACATCGGCGCGGATCTCGTCGCCTCGTTGACGTTTGTCTTCGCGATCACGTCGGTGCTCTCGACCTATCTCATCATGTACAACCACGAGCTTCAGGGATGGCTCAGCGCCGCACTCGGCCAACTCGGTTTCAAAGAGTTCGGCGCGACGGAGGACAAACCCGAGAAATCGGAGGAAGAAAACAGGATCGTCTTTCTCGGCTTCTTTCGCGAGGCGAGCTCGATCCTCCAGGAGCTCGAGCTGCTGGCGAAAGACGCGCGCGCGAAATCGGCGCTGCGGCAGATGCTAGTGATCGACTTCAATCCAGTCGTCCTCGAGGAGCTCGGCCGCCGCGGCATTCGCTCGCTATACGGCGACGTATCGAACATGGACACGCTCCATCACGCGAAGATCGAGTCGGCGAACATTGTCATGTCGACGATCTCCGACGCCATTCTCCGCGGCACGACGAACAGCCGCATTCTCCAGCAGGTGCGGCACGTCTGCCCGCACGCGCAGGTGCTCGTAGCCGCCGACAGTGTCGACGCCGCTCTCGAGCTTTATGAACAAGGCGCCGATTTCGTCTACGTCTCGCGGCTGTATTCCGCGCGGTATATGTCCGATGTCATCGCCCACGCGTTGCAGAACGGCTTTCAGAAAATACGCGACGAGCAGGTGCGCAAGCTGAAAAAACGCCGCGAAGTCGTGCAATAACTCTTCATCCTTGTCCTCTTACAAAATCGTGGCAGGCTAATTGCCGATGCACGGAGTCGTCATCGAAACGCTCAAGCAGGCGAAGCGGCTCGTCGTGGCCGTCGTCGGCTTCACCGTGCTTCTCGCCGGCGCCGCGATGGTGGTTCTTCCCGGCCCGGCGTTTATCGTTATTCCTCTGGGCCTCGCGATCCTCGGGACGGAGTTCGTCTGGGCAAGAAACCTGCTGAAGAAGGTGAAGGAGAAGATTCGGACGACGACGAGCTCGGAGAAATAAGATCGACCGTAAGGAACTTATGGCTTCGCCATCCGTTCGAGTTCGACGCTCGCGGCGCGTTTCTCGACGAAGGCAATGGGGCATTCGGCTTCAGCAGATTGCAGCAAGGTAATCGCCTCTTGATTCTTCCCCGATAACAATCTGCTCTCCGCTACGTAGAATTTCGCCTCACAAATAAGCTCGGCCTTTCTCTTCGGATCGGAATCGTCGGCTTGAAGAAAGAAACTGTCCTCGGTAATTTGATCGAGAAACAGAGCAATCACGGGATCCGGCCAGGAGCGATCTGTTAATCGACGAGCACCGTCGCTGAGTTCGCGGCGCGCCGCTTGTGCTCCCGTCGCTTTGGCGCGAGCCAGATATCGCCAGAGGAGCATGTACTTATCTTGCGGCGCCGACGTTAATGCCTTATCGGCGGCTACCGCGCTCTGCTCGAACCTGCCCATGTAGAAGAGCACGCGGCTTATTGAGCTATGGTTTGCAGCGCTTGGGTTGAGGCGCACCGCATTCTCGAAATCCGCCAATGCACGTTTGTAGTCCTTTTGAAGATTAAACGCTATTCCGCGAGACCTCAATGCGTCGGAATCTTTTGGATTTATCCTAATCGCCTGATTGAAATCCTGAAGTGCTCGATCATATTCCTGTTTGCTCCCATATGCCCTGCCCCGGCCCACAAAGGCGCTGCTCTGGCCGGCGTCCAATTGTATGGCTTTATCAAAATCGGCAATGGCAGCATCGAACTCTTTCTTCCTCAAATAGGCATTACCTCGAGCATTGTACGCCATTGCTCCCTCGGGGCTAATTCGGATTGCTTCGTTCAAGTCCTTCGCTGCACGCTCATAGTCGCCTGCGCCCAAGTAGGCGGCCCCTCGCCCGAGATACCCTACATCCACACTTGGGTCCAGTCCTATAACTTGAGTGAAATCTTGAGCCGCACGATCAAAGCTCCCCTTTCGAGCGTACAACCTTCCTCGAAGGGCTAATGCATCTAGATGCGTTGCTTCGAGCAAAAGTACCTTATTTAAGTCTTGTATCGCTGCGTCGTATTTTCCCAACTTGTCGTACACAACGGCACGGTTAAAGTAGGACTCGACGCCGTTTGGGCTTAGACGGGTTGCTTCGTCGTAGTCCTTAATCGCTCGTTCGTTGTCTCCTTTAATTTGATAAACGGTTCCGCGGTTGTTGTAGGCCGTAGCAGAGTTCGGGTCAAGCCGAAGGACTTGCGCATAATCCTTAATGGCCCGGTCATAATCTTTTTTATTTGTGTATGCGAGACCGCGATTGTTGAACGCAGGGGCGTAATTCGGTCGAAGCCTAATTGCTTCATCAAAGTCTCGAATAGCGGCGTCGAAATCACCCATTCGGTTATAGACCAGCCCACGGTCTACAAAGACCGAGGCGGAATTCGTAGCTAAACGAAGCGCTTCGTTAAAATCCAATAACGCTCGGGTGTAATCTTTTTTCTGACTGTATGCTACGCCACGATTTTGGAAGGCCATCGCCGCGTTGGAATCTCGGGGCTTTAGTTGCAAAGCCCAATTATAATCTTCGATCGCCTTATCAAAATTACCTTTCTTGCTATAAGCGGTTCCACGGTCTATCAGAGCCCCAGCGCGTGTATCACCGGAAAGTTCGGGAGATTCTACGACGCGGGAACACAGAAGTAGTATTTCATCTGGATCAGTAGCTTCACGGCACTTCGAAATATCGTTTTCCGCTACCTGCGAATCCGAACGTACTGGTAGTAGAACTAAAAGCAAGACGAACGTCGCGAAAAGCGTTTTGCACGTAGGAGGTCGAGTTATAATTTTCACAGGAATTGCTTATGTCTAATATAATAACCTCGCGCCACGAGCAATCTTTTATTTTCCTAGCCTGCTCGACAGCGGACAAGTACAGCTCAAAGCTCCGCCTTATTCAATCTCAGCGCATTCGTGATCACCGACACCGAGCTGAAGGTCATCGCCGCGCTGGCGACGACCGGACTCAACAGGATTCCGAAGAACGGATAGAGAACACCCGCGGCGATCGGCACGCCGAGCATATTGTAGAAGAACGCGAAGAAAAGGTTCTGGCGGATGTTGCGCATCGTGGCGTGCGATAGGCGCCGTGCTCTGACGATGCCGCGGAGATCGCCTTTTACCAGCGTGATGCCGGCGCTCTCGATCGCTACGTCGGTGCCGGTTCCCATCGCGATGCCGACATGAGCCTGCGCAAGCGCCGGCGCGTCGTTAATGCCGTCACCGGCCATTGCCACCATCCGGCCTTCCGATTGCAAACGCTTCACCACCTCGCCCTTTTGTTCCGGTAAGACCTCGGCTTGAAAGTCGTCGATGCCGAGCTGCTTGGCGACCACCGAAGCCGTAGTGCGGCTGTCGCCCGTCAGCATCACGATTTTTACGCCGTCTTCGTGCAATGATCGGATCGCTTCGACCGTCGACGATTTGATTGGATCGGCGACACCGAGCAATCCCGCCAGCCTGTTTTCCACCGCGACGAACATGACAGTCTGTCCGCCGCGCCGGAGATCTTCGGCCTTCTGGTTAAAGTCCGTTGCAGTGATCCCCAATTCCGCGAGCAGCGTAAGGTTTCCGAGCGCGACCTTTTTTCCGTCGACGGTTCCGACGACGCCCTTGCCGGGAATCGCGCGCACGTTTTCCGCGCGCGCCGGCGCGACGCCGCGCGCTTCGGCGCCGTCGGCGACCGCCGCCGCGAGCGGATGCTCGCTGCCGCGCTCGACGCCCGCTGACAGTCGCAGAACTTCGTTCTCTTCCATTCCCGCGGCGATAACCGACGTAAGCCGCGGCTTTCCTTCCGTCAACGTGCCGGTCTTGTCGACGACGAGCGTGTCGACTTTTTCGAGCAGCTCCAGCGCTTCGGCGTTTTTGATCAGGATTCCCGCGGTCGCGCCGCGTCCGACGCCGACCATGATCGACATCGGCGTTGCGAGACCGAGTGCGCACGGGCAGGCGATGATGAGAACGGCGACGGCATTGACCAGCGCGTAAACAAGACGCGGCTCGGGACCGACCGCTGCCCAAGCGATGAAAGTAGCCAGCGCTATCAGGACGACCGCCGGCACGAAATAGGCCGCGACGCGGTCGGCGAGCCGCTGGATCGGCGCGCGGCTCCGCTGCGCGTCGCTCACCATCGCGACGATGCGCGCGAGCAGCGTATCGCTCCCGACGCACTCAGCGCCCATGACGATGGAGCCGCTGCCGTTCAAGGTTCCGCCGGTGAGTTTTGCTCCCGGACCCTTTTCCGCGGGAATCGGCTCGCCGGTGATCATCGATTCGTCGACCGATGTGAAGCCTTCGAGCACCGCGCCGTCGACGGGAATCTTCTCGCCCGGCCGGACGCGCACGCGGTCGCCCACCTGAATACGATCGAGCGGTACGTCTTCTTCGCCGCCGCCGTCTCCAATTCGTCGGGCGGTCGCCGGCGCCAGTCCCAGCAGCGCGCGGATCGCGCCGCTCGTCCGGCTCCGGGCACGGAGCTCCAGCACCTGCCCCAGCAGCACCAGCGTCGTGATGGCCGCGGCGGCTTCGAAGTAGACGCCGACTTCGCCGCCGTGGCCGCGAAACGATTCGGGAAATAGATCGGGAAAGAGGGTCGCGGCGAGACTGAAGAGATAAGCCGCGCCGACGCCGAGCGCGATCAGCGTGAACATGTTGGCGCTGCGGTTGACGATCGAAGCCCAGCCGCGCTCGAAGAACGGCCGGCCGCACCAGAGAACAACGGGCGTCGCGAGCGCGAGCTGAAACCAGTTCAGCAGATGCGGCGGAATCAGGCCTTCGAACGGCCGGCCGGGAATCATCTCCGCCATCGCGAAGAAAAAAATCGGCGCGGTGAGCGCAACGGCGATCCAGAAACGCCGCGTCATGTCGACGAGCTCGGGATTCTCTTCTTCAGAGAGCGTGACCGTCCGCGGCTCTAAAGCCATGCCACAGATCGGACACGATCCCGGCTCGGAGCGCACGATCTCCGGATGCATCGGGCAGACGTACTCCGTGCGCGCAGCCGGCAGCGCCGGCGCGAGCGGCTCCAGCGCCATGCCGCATTTCGGGCACGGCCCCGGCTTGTCCCGACGCACTTCCGGATCCATCGGACAGGTGTAAACAGCGCCGGGCGGCGGCTTCTCGACTTCGCGCTCGGCCGCCGGCGTTAAAAATTTATCGGGATCTTCCTTGAAGACTTCGAGACAGTGCGGGTTGCAAAAATAGTAGGTCTTGCCGGCATGGCGGTGGCTTCCGGCGGCGGACCGTTCGTCCACCTCCATGCCGCAGACCGGATCGATCGGCATAAAAAACCTTAGCGGTTTTTGTTGAGATACTTCTCGGGATCCTTGTCGAAGGATTCTTTGCAGATTTTGGCGCAGAAATAATACGTCCGCCCCTTGTACGAAGACGTCGCCGCGGCTTTGCTCTCCTCCACGCTCATGCCGCACACGGGATCTTTGGCCATAAATATTCCCCTTGCTGATGCTTAAGCAGGAAACCGCCGAATCTCGATCGAATCAGCTTTTCAGCGCCGGCACGACCTCGCGCGCGAGCAGATCGATCGCCTCTTCATAGTCCGGGCCGAGCTTGGCGAAGGCGATCTGATCGTAGCCGAGGTCGGCGGCGGCGCGGCTGAGCTTCAGCACCTGCTCGACCACCTCGTCGGGCGTGCCGGCGGCGTAGCACGCGCGCACGACATCCTCGCTCACGAGCGCGGACGCCTGCTCCGGCGTCGCGCCCGATCGAAACGCCTCTTTGAGCTTCAGC
>DASWZY010000378.1:0-2494 GCA_036407055.1 Binatia bacterium | reverse complement strand
GATCACGTCTTCGCGCTTGACCTCGCCCATGTGAATCACCGCGACGCCGTCTTCGAGCTGCAGTTTGCTGAGCGCGCGGCCGAGCGCCTCCAGGTCCTCGCGCGGCAGCGCAGGGCGCTCCATTTTTGCGATGAGGGCGCGATTGGCGAAGGGATAGAGAAAGCTGAACGCCTCGACGTCGATCATGTGGCTGCCGCGCTCGAGAAAGAGCGTGTCGGTCTTGATGCCGTAGAGCAGCGCGGTCGCCAGCCGCTGCGAAGGCTCCATGCCGGCGGCGCGAAGATAGTCGGTGAAGATGGTCGAGGTCGCGCCGTAGTCGGTGCGGAGGTCGGCGAAGCGCGCGCTGAACGGCGCCCGCTTCGGATGATGGTCGACGACGAGATCGACGCGGCCGAGCGGCTGCTCGAAATAGGGCGGCTGCACGTCTACGAGCGCGAGCTTGGCGCCGTCGGCGTGGAGATCGCCGGGGTTCACCCGCTCGATCTGAATTTCGAGCAGGCGTATCATCGCGAGATTCTCCGGCCGGGTGACCTCGCCGAAGGTGACGATCGGCGTGGTCGCGCGGTTTCGTCCCAGAAGCTCGCGCAGCGCGAGCGCGCTGCCGATCGCGTCGGGATCGGGATCGTGCTGCAGCAAAATATTGATTTTATCCTTTTCGCGAAACAGCCCGCGGATGATTTCGACGCGCCGGCGGTTCACGGTGTCGAGGAGCTGCGGCGCGCAGAACTCGTCAAAAATATCCTCGAGCGGGAGCTGGCTCAGCAGTTTGTCTTTATGCCCGCCGATCGACTTTTTCCCCGAGGCGAGCGAAAGGATGGACGTATCCGGCCGCAGGCTGCGGATTTGGGTATAGACCCGCTCCCAAAGGTCGGTATCGCGGACGAAGAGAATGACCTGATCGACGTGCTCGAGGTGCGCCTTCTGGTAGGTGGTTTCGCTATCCAGAGGGCCGGCCTGGCTGCTGCCGCCGCGGCGGCGGATGCGCCTCGCCGCGTCGAGATCCTGAACCAAGAAGAGCACCTCGCTGCGCTTGGTCGCAAGCTTCCGCATGAATTGGAAAAGCAGGTCGTCCTCACAAATCGCGAGGTATTTCACGAGGTTATCCCTATTCGGGAGGACCGGAAGCAGGCTGACGGGAAGGTCTGCGAAGGGCTCAGCAAGGCGTTAACCTCTCCTTATCATTCCACCGCCGTTTTTTCCACCGGCCTTGAACGCCGCGGCTGAGCAAGCTTATAAAGAGAATCGGAAGTTTCAAGGGGGTACATCCATGATCAACAGCGGCGAGCGAGGCTTCGGCCTGCCCAAATTCAGCGCGGCGGAGCGCGAGCGGCGCTGGGGCCGCGTGCGGGAATTGATGCGCGCCGCTGGGCTGGATGCCATCATCGGCTTTCCGAATCAGAGTCACTGGGACCAATTTCAGGCTGACATCCGCTACCTCACGCACATCGGCGGCCATCAGACCGAGGTCGCCGTCGTGTTTCCACTGTCCGGCGACGTGACCGCGTTCGTGCGCGGTGGCAACGAGGTCGAGTGGTGGTCGATCGCGCAGGACTGGGTCAAAGACATCCGCCAGACGCGCCGCACCTGGGCCGACCCCGTCATCGAACGCATGAACGAGCTGAAGTTGGACCGCGCGCGCATCGGCGTCACCGGCCTTGCGGGACTTTTGCGCGCGCCCGAGGGCACGGTCGTCACGGGCATGCTGGAGAAAGCGAAAAAAGCATTTCCCGCGGCCTCGTTCGAGAACGCGACCGAGCTGCTGCAGGACGCGCGCTCGGTCAAAGGCAAGGAAGAAGTCGCGTGGATCGAGCGCGCCGCCGGCATTCTCGACAAAGTCGCCGAGGCGATTCTCGCCAAGGCGCGCGTCGGCGTCATGGAGAACGAGGTCGTCGCGGAGATTTGGCGCACGATCATCGCCAACGGCGGCGATTATCCGTCGATGACACATTGGGGCGCCGGCAAGGGCGTCCCATGGGCGTGCCGCATCTCGCCGCACCGTAAATTAGAGGCCGGCGACATGATCAATACGGAATTGGAAGCGAAGTACGGCGGCTATATCGCGCAGACGATCCAGGCTGCGTGCCTGGGAAAAATCGCGCCCGATCTCAAGCGCGCCTTCGACGTGAGCGTCGAGATCTTCGACGATCTCGTTGCGTACATGAAGCCGGGCGTGACGTATCGCCAGGTGATCGCGCATTATCAGCAGCGCGTGCGCGAGTCCGGCTGCATTCCGAAGGGCATGTTGCTCCACGGCCGCGGCATCGGCGAAGACCGGCCGCAGGTGACCGGCGAGGCCGACGTCGGCTACACGACCGCGCAGTACACGATGCACCTCGACATCCCGCTCGTCGAGGGCAACGTCATGGTCTTGAAGCCCGGCGCGATGGTCTCCGACGCGCCCGATTCGATCCGCTGCGGCGACACCGTCGTGATCGAGGCGAAAGGCGCGCGGCGGTTGGGGAAGAGGAAGTTTACGTTTCCGGAGATCGGCTGA
>DASWZY010000377.1:0-4953 GCA_036407055.1 Binatia bacterium | reverse complement strand
CCGAGCGGCAGGTCGAGGAACTCTTTTTGCGCGACCGGCTCGATCGGCTTGCCGGCGGCGACGATGCCGAGCATCGGGATGCGCGGCATTTGCTTGAATTGGCCGACGGCGACCTCGACCACGCCCGGGATGCGCCGCGCGCCGCTCTCGTAGCGGGCGACGGTGACGCGCGTGGTGCCGAGCTTCTCGGCCAGCGCGGCCTGCGTCAGCTTTAGCTGCTCGCGGCGGATTTTTTTGAGCTCATTCGGCTTCATGTAACCAATGGTTACAACAATAACGAACCCTCGTCAAGAGTGGATTTTCAGTCTTCGGAGTTCAGCAAAGCCAGCGAGCATTTTCTCTCCGGGCCAATGCGATGGGCCTGTCTACGCGCCGGAAAAGATTACGCTTAACCGCTTCTTATCCACGCATCGGCCGTCCGAGAAAACGCCGCTGCCCAGGCCGCTCAGAAAGGTCCAGAGGCGAGGCGCGCGATGAACCGCGAGCGAGGCGTACTTTTTCCAGTACGTCGAGCGAAGCGTTTCGAGCGCAACGAAGCATATGGGCCTTTCTGAGCCGCCTCAGGGACTCTTGACAGCGACATACCCGTGGGCTAGCCTTGAGTCACATAACTGGACCTTATCCAGAGTGGCGGAGGGATCGCGGCCCGTAGATGCCACAGCAACCGGTTTCATCGAACGGTGAAACGCTGGTGCTAATTCCCGCCTCCGGGACATCCGGGGGGAAGATAAGGTGAGGGTAAAAACCTCTTCTTATCTTGTGAGAAGAGGTTTTTTTTTGGCCATTTTTGAGCGGCCTCAAAAGAAGATCTAAGACAATGACGACGCGACTCAGTCAAGACGAGATCGAGCGCTATAGCCGCCAGATCATGATTCCCGATTTCGGCGGCAAGGGCCAGATGCGGCTCCGCGAGAGCAAGGCGCTCATGATCGGCGCCGGCGGCCTCGGCTCGCCGGCCGCGTTCTATCTCGCCGCGGCGGGCGTTGGCGTGCTCGGGCTGATCGACGGCGATCGCGTCGAGCTGTCGAATTTGCAGCGGCAGATTTTGCACGCGACGAAAGACATCGGCCGCGAGAAAGTCGCGTCGGCGAAAGAAAAGCTCGCCGGGTTGAATCCCGAGATCTCCATTAAGATTTATCCGACAAGGCTCGACGCCGATAACGCGGCGGAGATCTTCGCCGACTACGATTTCATCGTCGACGGCAGCGATAACTTCGATACGAAATTCCTCGTCAACGACACGGCCGTCTCGCTCGGCAAAGCCTTCTCGCACGCCGGCATCGTCCGCCTGCAAGGGCAGACGATGACCGTCGTGCCGAAAAAAAGCGCGTGCTATCGCTGCATCTTCCAGGAGCCGCCCGCGCCGGGCGAGCTGATGAACTGCCAGCAGGCAGGCATCCTCGGCGCGGTCGCCGGCGTGATCGGCGCGATCCAGGCGACCGAAGCGATCAAATATCTCAGCGGCATGGACGAAGAGCTGCTGACCGACCGGGTGCTCACCTACGACGCGAAAACGATGACCTTCAGAAATATCGACGTACGGAAAAATCCCGCGTGCGCCGCCTGCGGCGAAAAGGCGGAGAGGAGAAGTCATGAGCTACGTTAAAGGGTTGAAGTGCCGCGAGTGCGGCCAGGATTATCCCAAAGAGCCGCTCCACGTCTGCGAGACCTGCTTCGGTCCGCTGGAGGTCGTCTACGACTACGACGCGATCAAGAAAGCGCTCTCGCGCGAGAAGATCGCCGAGCGGGCGAAAAATCTCTGGCGCTACCGCGAGCTGCTGCCGATCGACGGCGAGCCGCGCGCCGGCCTTTACTCCGGCTTCACGCCGCTCGTGCGCGCCCATAGGCTCGGCGAGACGCTCGGCGTGAAGGAGCTGTACATCAAGGACGACTCGGTCAACCATCCGACCTTTTCCTACAAAGACCGCGTCGTCTCGGTCGCGATCTCGAAGGCGATCGAGTTCGGCTTCGAGACCGTCTCGTGCGCGTCGACCGGCAACCTCGCCAACTCCGTCGCGGCGCACGCCGCCAAGGCCGGGCTCAACTGCTACGTCTTCATCCCCGAAGGCCTCGAACAGGGAAAAATCATCGGCTCGGCGATCTACGGCCCGAAGACGGTCGCGATCCAGGGCAACTACGACGACGTCAACCGGCTTTGCAGCGAGATCGGCGATAAATACGGCTGGGCGTTCGTCAACGTGAATCTCCGTCCTTATTACGCCGAGGGCGCCAAGACCCATGCCTTCGAGGTCGCCGAGCAATTAGGCTGGAAACTACCGAAGCACATCGTCGTCGCCTCGGCCGGCGGCACGATTCTCCCGAAGCTGCACAAGGCATTTAAGGAACTGGAACAGGTCGGACTGATCGAATCGAGCGAGTGTAAGATCTACACGGCGCAGGCCACCGGCTGCGCGCCGATGGTCCAGGCGTTGAAAAAAGGCACGGATCTCATCAGCCCGGTCAAGCCGAACACGATCGCGAGCTCGATCGCGATCGGCAATCCCGCCGACGGCTACTACGTTCTGCAGGCGGTGCGCGAATCGGGCGGCTGGGGCGAAAGCGTGACGGACGAGGAGATCATCGACGGCATCAAGCTGCTCGCGCGGACCGAGGGAATCTTCACCGAGCCCGCCGGCGGCACCGAAGTCGCGGTGGCGAAGAAGCTCATCCAGACAGGAAAAATCCCGCGCGACGAATCGATCGTGATCAGCGTCACCGGCAACGGCTATAAGTGCCTGGAGTCGGTCGTCGCGAGCGTCGAGAAGCCGTTCAAGATCAACGCGACGTTAAAGAACTTCGACGACCTCTACGCCGAGCTCGCGGAAACCGCCCCGGGAAGGGTTGCGGCGGGAAAATAAGCGCCGCCGTTACTGAATGAATAACGACAGCGGTATGTCTTTAAAATGCCCTAGCGCGTCGGTGACCCGAACCGTCACATTGTAAGTAGCCGGCGCCGCGCCGCCCGGCATGCCGGAGATCGTCCCGGCCGAATTCGGCGGTTGTAATCCAGGCGGCAAGCTACCCTGGACTACCGACCATGTATATGGCAGTTTCCCACCCGCCGCTTTGAGCGTCGCCGCATAGGCTTTGCCGACCACGCCCTTCTTCAAGGTCTTCGTTTTACTCACCAGCGCCGGATAAACGACGATCGAGAATTGCTTCGACACCGATCCGCTCGCGCTGTCGGTTACGCGGATCGTAAAGCTCGGCGGCTTCTTGTTGTTGGCCTTGGTCGGTGCTCCGCTGATCACGCCGGTCGATTGATTGAGGCTCAGACCGAGCGGCAGCGCCCCGGCAGTAACCGTCGCGTGGTAGGGCGCGGCGCCCCCGCTGATTTGCAGGCTGGCGTTGTAGTTCAAGCCCGCGGCGGCGCTCGGCAGAGAACTGGCGCCGACGACGAGCGGCGGCGGTGAAACCGTGGTCGTCTGACTCGCGGTATTGTTCGACGGGTTGAAGTCGGCTTCATTCGCCGCCACGGTCGCGGTGTTCGTGGCGGCGCCGATCGCGGAGGCCGTCGCGACGATCGTGATAGTGGCGCTCGCGTGATTGAGTATGCCGCCGAGGTTACACGTGATCGGCGCGCTCCCGTTGCAACTGCCCTGACTCGGCGTGGCCGAGACCAGGCTGAGATTTGCCGGCAAAGTGTCCGTCACCGTGACGCCGGTCGCATCGATGAATCCGCGACTCTTTACCGTGAGGGTATACGTGACGTTATTGCCGACGACGACGGGGTCAGGCGCATCGCTGATGCTCAGAGCCAAATTCAATCCAGTCGCGACAGCACTGAGCGCGCTGCCCGCCTGGATAAGCCCGAAGCCGCTGTCGTTGTCGAAGCCCGCCGCCCCCATGTCGATCGCTGAATTCTCGAGCGCATCGTAAACTGCTGCGGGAGTGAGCGTCGGATTCGCCTGCAACAAAAGCGCCGCCACCCCTCCTGCGTGCGGCGCCGCAGCGGACGTGCCGAAAAAATTGGGATGTCCATCGGACTCCGGATCGTCGCCGGCGAAGAAGAACGTTGTATTGGCGCCGTCGGGCGCGGTGATCTCCGGCTTGTCCGCGCGCGCGTCGTTGATGGGATTCCCGTCGGTGTCGAACAGAACCGCTGTTCCCCCGGCGGAAGAATAGGACTCCAGAACCGGCGGTGAGACGCCGAAAGCGGGCGTCTGTTTATACCAGGCCGCGCCGACCGCCTCGGCCCCGTTCGCGTTGGAGTGGCCGTAGATCGTGCTGCTCTGCGTATCGTATTCGTTCACGGTCATCGAGCCGAAATTAATGTATTTCACGATGTTCGGATTTGTGGCGCCCGCGAACTTCACGATCATGAGATTGACGTTCTGCGGCAAACCGCTGTTGTTCGTGTACGAAAAGATTTCCACCGGGTCGGCGCCGACGTTGTCGAAGGTGCTGCCCTCGATGACCTGCGTCGCCGAGCTGTTGAGAAGATAAAGGTCGAGATCGTTGCGCGCTCCGGGCGAGCCGCTCACGGAAAACATCGGCGTATCCCACTGCAGACTGAACGTAACGGTCCCATGCGCCGGGATCGTGAGGCTCTGAAAATGGTCTGCGGGGCCGCCCGAAGCGAAGTTGTGCGCGACGCCGCCGAAAAAGTGCGGCGCTCCGACGGCCGACGGAAACTGCCCGTCGGTAAACGTGCTCCCCGGGTTGAAGGCATGCTGGTAGCTCTGTTTTGCCTCGTTGCCCGCGGCGGAGAAATAAGCCGCGCCGCCGGCCACTACGGTATCCACGGCCTGGGCGACGATGCCGTCCTGGAACATCGGCTCGTCGAAATAGAAGACGTCGTCGACGATCACGTCCGCGCCGGCGTTTTTCAGCGCGATGATGTTGTTCGCGAATGAGGCTTCGCTAACGAATGCAGTGGCGAAGGCAAGCGACGCGCCGGGGGCGATATCGTGGACGATCTGCAGCATGGCGCGGCCTTCGTCGGTTCCACCG
>DASWZY010000376.1:0-7963 GCA_036407055.1 Binatia bacterium | reverse complement strand
ATTCATCCGCCGCGCCCGCGGCAATTTCTCGGCCGGACAGAGTGGACGCGCTGGCTCGCCGGCGCGTGGCTGCTGCACAAGCGCTATCCCGAATTCTTTCGGCGCGAGCGAGCAAGGCATTTTCTCCTGCTCGTCGTGTGGCGCTGGGCATTGCTGGTTCCCGCGAAGAACGTCATCGAGAACAGCCCTTGGATCGTGCGGAATCCGCGCGTGTTTACCAAGTTCCTAATCTGCCTGGCCCGCGAACGCATGAATCTTTTAGCCGCGGTGCCTGCGTTTTGGCGCAAAAGCCGCTCCGCATGAAGGAACCGGCGATTCTTCCGACCGTGCGCGTCCTCGGCGTGGAAGTCACACCCGTCCTTTGGCCGCGCCTGGAGGAGATTATTATCAATGCGGTCGTAGACCGCCGCCGCTCGATCATCGCCAATCACAACCTGCACAGCATCTACCTTTATCACCACGATGCCGTCCTGCGCGCCTTCTATGAAGAGGCCGCCGTCGTTCATGTCGACGGCATGGGGCTCGTCTTTTTCGCAAAGCTAAACGGCGCGCGCCTTAATGCCTCGCAGCGACTGACGCCTCTCGATTGGATCCGGCCCCTGCTCGCCGTCGCGCAGCGGAGAAACTGGCGCGTTTTCTATCTGGGATCGCGCCCCGGCGTCGCCGAGCGCGGCGCGGCGATTCTCAAGACGGAATTTCCCGGGCTCAAGCTCGAATCGGCGCACGGTTATTTCGAGGCGCGGCGGGAAAGCGGCGAGAATCGGGCCATCGTCGAGACAATCAACCGCTTCGCGCCGGACCTGCTCCTCGTCGGCATGGGCATGCCGCGGCAAGAACAATGGATTCATGAAAATCGCGAGGGGCTCGAAGCCGCCGCGATCTTCAACGTCGGCGGGCTGATGGATTACATCGCCGGCGAGACGCCGACTCCGCCGCGCTGGATGGGACGCGTCGGACTCGAGTGGCTGTTTCGTCTCTGCTCGGACCCGCAGCGCCTGTGGCGGCGCTACTTGGTCGAGCCGTGGTTCATCATGAAAATTTTTTTCGCCGAGCTGCTGCGAAACAGGCGGCCTGCGCTATGAAAAAATCGCTCCGGCCGGCGAGAAGCCGCCGCGCGATGATCGCGCGGCGCCTGACGCTCAAGGCGGCTTATTACAGCGGGGCGCTGCATGCGTACCGCGGCGTCCGGCGTCCAAAGATTCACGGCCTTACCGTTTTGATGTATCACAGCATCGGCGGCTCGGACCTCCTCGGTCCCGGCCTCGCCGTGTCGGTGAAAAATTTCGCCGGCCAGCTTGAATATCTCGCGCGCAGCTTCGATATCGTTTCGCTCGACAGCGCGGTCGCGATGCTGCGCGGCGGCGCGGCGATGCCGGACAATACGATCGCGCTGACGTTCGACGACGGCTTTCGCGACAACTACGAAGCCGCCTTTCCGCTGCTGAAGAAATACGGCGCACCGGCGGCGATGTTCGTCGCGACCGAGCCGCTGACCCGAGGCATTTCGCTCTGGCCGTACCGACTCCGCTTCCTGTTCAAAAAGACGCAAGCCCGTGAGCTGCGGCTGAATTGGCCGGAAACGACGGTCGGCCGCGCCGCGTTCAGCCTCGCGAGCGGACGCAAGCGGCGGCGCGCCTTCGAAGCGATCGAGCCTATACTCATCGCGGCATCGCCAAGCGAACGCGAGCGCATGCTCGCCGAAATCGCGCGCGGACTCGACGTCGACGCGGCCAGCGATCCCGCCGACGAGGCGCCGACGCTGACCGACGAGCAGCTCAAAAAATTGTCCGCCGGGGGCATCGAGATCGGGAGTCATACCGTGACGCACCCGTCACTCGCGGGGCTCAGCCGCGCGGATGCCGTCGAAGAGCTGACAGCGTCGAAAAAGAGGATCGAAGCGGCGCTAGGGCGGCGCGTCAGATTTCTCGCCTATCCCTTTGGGGCATCGCAACATTTCAATCCCGACGTCGAAGAGCTCACCGAGAAAGCGGGATACGAAGCCGCCTTGACGACCGTTCCGGGCGTCAACGGCCGCGGCTCCGATCTCTTCGCGCTCAAGCGCCTCGGCGTGTACGACGACCCGCCCGCAATTTTCGCCTTCAAGCTGTCGCGCTGGTTCGCCTGAGATGCTGCGCCGTCTGCGAATCGGCTATTACATGGCGCCTTATTCCGAAGGCGGCATGGCGCGCCACGCGCTCGCGCTGATCGATTACATGCGAGCGCGTCATGACGTTGTCGTGTTCTGCGATCCGCGTGGCAAAACCTTTCGTGAAGCGCTCGCCGGCCGGGAAATCGCTTCGCTCGATATTTTAAGCTACCCGGCGAAAGAACGCGGCATCGTGCGCCCGGTGATGAACGGCTGGCGGCCTTTCCTCGCCGCACGCTCCGCCCTCGCCGCGGAACGTCTGGATGTCGTTCATTTTCATGCCGGCAGGCTGGGCGCGGTTTACCCGGCGATTCTCGCGAGCTGGGCCGCGGGAATTCCGACGCGGCTTCTAACCGTGCACAACGCGGTCGCCGGCCACTCTTCGCTCCAGCGTTTCTTCGAAGCGCGCGCTCTTCGACGGCTCGATCGCATCGTCGCCGTGTGCCGCGAGGTCAAAGACGACCTCGTCGCGAAGAAAAATGTCGCGCCGGAAACAATTTCCGTTATCGCCAACGGGGTGGATCCGTCCGAGTTCGACTTACCCGTCGACGCGGCTGCGCTGCGAAGCGAGTTCGACATAGACCAAGCGGCTCAGGTGATCGGCGCCGTCGGACGCCTGGATGCTCAGAAAGGCATCGACCTGCTGATTCGCGCCGCCGCGCGCCTGCGCGCGCACCGCCCGGCGCTCCGCGTCCTCCTCGTCGGCGCCGGTCCGCATGAAGGCGCGCTCGAAGCGCTCGCCGAGAAAGAAGGCGTGCGCGACATCGTCCGGTTCGCCGGCTACCGCGCCGACGCGCGGCGGCTGATGCACGCGATCGATATAATCGCGATGCCTTCGCTTCACGAGGCCCAGCCCTTCACGCTGCTCGAGGCGATGGCGGCGCGAAAGCCGGTCGTCGCCGCCGCCGTCGGCGGAATTCCCGGAATTATCGTCGACGGCGTGACGGGACTCTTATTTCCGTCCGGCGATGTCGATGCGTTTACATTCGCGCTGGAAAAACTCCTGGCGGATGCAAACATCGGGACCGCTATGGGAAAAGCCGCGCGCGCGCGCGTCGAGCGGGACTTTTCCCAGGCCGCGATGCTCGAGAATACCGAAAAACTTTACACCGAGGCGGCGGGTAAAAAAGCGTAGAAGGCGCTGCGCGAAAGCTATTTTCGACCGGCGCGGGCCTTGGGCCGATCGGTGGCGGCGGCGTCGGACGATTTGAAGCCGTACGCCTCCCACTTGTCGAGGACGCGCTTGCGCACGTCTTCGGGCCAGAGATTCTCGAAGCTCGCCTTGATCGGGATCGATTCCGCGGGCCAGTCCTTCGGCCAGGTGCAGTCGAAGATCACGCCCGCTGCGTCGCCGAGCAGGCGCTCCTTCGGCGGCAAAAACGGCAGCAGCACGGGAAAGCCGGGAATATGGTCGACGGGATGAATGCCGTTGACGGGGTGGCATTTGGTTGCGATCGCGTGCAGCACCTCGTCGGTATTCGTCGGATCGACGTCGCTGTCGACGACGACGATGTAATACGTGAAAAGCCCCGGCTTGGTCGCCCACACGGCGTGCGCGACCCGCCGCGCGAAATTGATGAACGGCACCTCGGTCGAGACAACCGCGAGATGGCCGACGGCGAACGGCGGATAATAGACGCCCTTGACCGGCAGGCCGAGCCTCTTGAGCTCCGAATAGACTTCGGCGCCTTTGATGAATGCCGTGACGATCTGCGATTCGTGCACCGGCATGCCCATGTTCGAGAACGTGAGGATGGGATCGTTCCGGTGCGTAATCGCATTGACCTTGAAGATCGGCTTGGGCGAGGATTTTCCCGCCTCGTAGCCCATATACTCGCCGAACGGTCCCTCGCTTTTCCGCTCGTGCGGCAGCACCTCGCCTTCGAGGATAATCTCCGCGCCGGCGGGGACTTCCAAATCCACCGTCTCGCATTTGACGACCTCGACCGGCGCGCCCGCGAGGCCGCCGGCGATGTCGACTTCGTTGACGTAGGGCGGAAGCTGCACGCAGCTCACGATCGGCGCGAGCGGCTGCGCGCCGATGGCGACGGCGGCCGGCATCGGCTTATTCATCGCCTCGTACTTCTGATACATCTGGCCGATGTGCTGCTGGAGCGGGAACAGGCAGCCCATCGTGTTGCGGTCGTGAATCATCAGCCGGTACATGCCCCAGTTGACCCACGAGCTTTCCGGGTCTTTGGTGACGATCGTGTGCCAGGTGCCGATGTAGCGCCCGCCGTCGCCGCCGTGGATGAGCGGCGCGGGGAATTTGAGCAAATCGACGTCCATTCCTAATCGAATATTTTCCTTGCACGGGCCGGTCTTCACCGTCACAGGCTTGATCGGCTTTTCCTTGCGCTCGAGATAATAGTGCATGATCTCCTGCGGCGCGGTGTCCGGCGCCAGGCCGAACGCGAGCGCGATGCGCGCGTACAAGGAATGGCCCGGCTGGCGGCTCGGTCCGAGCGAGGCGCCGAGCGCGCGGAAGCCTTTGGGATGATCTTTGACTTTCTCGAACAGCGCGGCGGGCGCACCGATGTCGTAGCAATGGCGGATGATCGCGCCCATCTCGAGATTCCAGTCGACCTCTTCGCCGATGCGCTGGAGCTCGCCGTGCGACTCCAAAACACGGATAAAATCCCGCAAATCTTTCAGCGCCATATCGGAAACTTGTGACAGAAGCGGCTCACCTTGTCAACGAAACCGTCGCTTTTGAACGGCTGCCTCGAAGTGGACGCGCGCTTCGTTGAAAACTCGCCCCATTTCGGCTCTGGACAATTTCCTCGACCTGGATTATACGGGGCGAAATCTCAGGGGGTGCCTCATGGCGGAAAACAGCAGAGCAGCCGGCGCTCGCGCTGCCGATTCGGGCGCGTATCTCGGCCCGGGCAGCAAGGCCAGCGGCCGGCTCGTCTTCGAAGGGCCGACGACGATCGAGGGTGAAATCGACGGCGAAATTTCGGTCCACGGCACGCTCACGATCGGCGAGAACGGGATCATCAAGGGAAAGATCAACGCGACCTCCGTCGTCGTCCGCGGCAAGGTCACGGCCGACATCCAGGCCGACAAGAAAATCGACCTGCAGCCGCCGGCGGTCGTCGTCGGCGATCTCACGACGCAGGCGCTCGTCATCGGCGACGGCGCGATTCTCGAAGGCCATTGCGCGATGCGAAAAGAAAAGGAAGGCAAAGTCCTGCCGCTGCTGCGCCAGGAAGCCGGCGGGCGAAAAGCCGACGAGCCGGCGCTAGACCAGTAAAGGAACGATCTTCCGCTCCTTCGCACTCACCAAACCGCGCGCCGTGATTCTCAGCGCGGGCAATGTCACAAAAGTGAGAAACGCGAGCGCGTAAAGCGGCCTCGGGAATGGCGCGCCGCGCTCGCGCAAGCGCCGGTGAGCGCGCTCGAGCTTCCGGCCGATCTCGCCCCACGGCTCCAGCGAAAAAATTCCGCCGACGGGAAATTCCATTCGCTCCAAAATCTCGCAGCGGTCTACAATAGCGATTCCGCCGCCGGACTCGATCAGCAAATTGGCGCAGCGCGCCATATCTTCGTCGTTATCGCCCGCCACCATCAGCGTATTCTCGTCCAAATTCGTCGTCACGCCGACGGCGCCCACGCGCGCGCCGAAGCCTTTGAGAAAGCCGAGCGCCACGCCGCCTTCCGGTCTATGGCGCTCGAAAACGGCGATCTTCATGAGGTCTTCCGCGGGATTCGCCTCCAGCGCACCGTCGCGCGCGTCGAATTCGACGACGCGCTCGGCCGTGATCGTCTGGCCCGCAAGCTGCATCACGCGCGCCTTCACGCGCGGGGAAGCGCATGCGATGCGGAACGCGGCCGGCTTCACGCCGGGCGCGATGTGGAGCGAGTGAAATGTGTCTTTGGGCCACGCGATCGGCTTCGCGTCGACCAGCGACGCGCCGTCCTTCGCCACCACCTTGCCGTCGATAAGCGTCGCGAGCACGCGCACGCCGTGCAAATCTTCGAGCAGCGCGAAGTCCGCGCGCCGGCCGGGTGCGATGCCGCCGATTTCCTGTTCCAACCCCGAATACACAGCGGGATTCAACGTCGCGGCGCGAATCGCCCGCACCGGCGGCAGGCCGATCTCGATCGCGCGGCGCACGACAAAATCCATATGGCCGTCGGCGAGCACGTCGTCGGGCGACATGCCGTCGGTGACGAGAATGAGGCGCTGCGTGCTCAAGCCGCGCGCGACGATCGGCCTGAGCGTCGCCTCGAGGTCGCGGCGGAACGAGCCTTCGCGCAGCATCGTCCAGTAGCCCGAGCGCAGCCGCTGCAGCGCCTCGGCCTCGTTGATCGGCTCGTGGCAGGACGAAACGCCGGCGGCGGCGATCGCCGAGAGCTTGTGGTCGCGCGCGCCGGCGGTGTGGCCGTGAACGATTTTCCCGCGCTGCCTTGCCATCGCGATGCGCTCGAGCAATTCATCGTCGCCTTGAAGCAGGCGCAGCCATGAAACAATCTCGCCCAGACCGATGACGCGCGGATCGTCGAGCGCCTGTGCGACTTCGGCCTGCGTGAGCGACTTCGTGCTGCAAAGGACCGGGTCCTGCGGCGCGACCATCGACAGCACCGTGTAGACGCGCAGCGGGTGCGCCGCGACCTCGTCGAGAAAGAGCTTGACGCCGTGAAAGCCGAAGACCGTCGCCTGTTCGTCGCACGAGGCGACGAGTCCCGTCGTGCCGTGCGGCAGATACGCCTGGAGATACTCGTACGGCCGGCAGTAATGGCCGATGTGCGTATGCCCGTCGATGAAGCCGGGCGAAATGTAGAGACCGCTCGCGTCGAAAATTTCCGTTTTTTCGCCGCGCGCGTGCGCCGCGCTCGGCCCGACATGCACGACGCGCCCGTCGAGGACCGCGATCTCCATGCCGTCGAGAATCTCGCCGGAATAGACGTTGACGAGCCTGCCGCCGGTCACGATGAGGTCGGCCTTGATCTCTCCCAGCGCGCCGCGCATCAGGCGCCGGATTTCCGTTGCGGAGAGCGGCATGGGGAATTTTTATCATAGGCGCTTGGGCTTTACACGCAGCCGAACAATTGACATTGGTGCGCCCGAGCGCCTATTTTGAGCGGAGAAGGAACCCACCCATGATCATCGACTGCCATTCCCATCTGGTGCCTAAGAGCTGGTACAACGCGAAGTCGCCGCCGGCGATCTTCGACATTCCGCGCCTGCTGAAGGAGCAGGACGAGGCCGGCGTCAATCTCACCGTCTTCGGCAACAACTGGATCCGCACGCCCGAGGGCGCGAACGCGCTTGAGGTCGTCAAGCAATTCAACGAGTTCGCGGCCGAGGCGACGAACAAGCATCCCGGCCGGCTGCTCGGCCTCGCGTCCTCCGTCGCGTTCGGCGACGACGCTATCCTGAAAGAGACCGAGCGCGCCGTGCGCGAGTACGGCCTCAAGGGCATCATGGTAGCTTCGAGCGTCGAGGGCGAATATCTCGACTCGCCGCGCGCGACGCCGTTCTTCGAGCTCGTCACGAAATTGAACGTGCCGCTGTTCGTCCATCCACCGCGCGTCACGATCGGCAACGAAAAGATGGAGATATTCCGCCTGCCCGAGCTGCTCGGCCGGCCGTTCGACACGACGCTCTCGCTCACACGCTTCATCTTCACCGGCGGCCTGGAAAAATTTCCCAAGCTGCGGATCGTCGCGGCGCACGTGGGCGGCGCGCTGCCGCTGCTGCCGGGGCGCATCGGCGTCGGCTACGAGATGCGCAAGGACATGAGCTTCGGCCCGTGGGAATCCGACGTCCTCACCAAGCACCCGGCCGAATACATCAAGCAGCTCTACATG
>DASWZY010000375.1:0-9532 GCA_036407055.1 Binatia bacterium | reverse complement strand
ATTTTCCAGGAGCCGATGACGTCGCTGAATCCCGTCTTCACCGTCGGCGACCAGATCGGCGAGGCGGTGCGCCTGCACCAGAAGGTCGGCCGGCGCGACGCGCGGCAGAAAACGATCGAGATGCTCAGGCTCGTGCGCATCGCTGACCCCGAGTCCCGCGTCGACGCCTACCCGCACCAGCTCTCCGGCGGTATGCGCCAGCGCGTCATGATCGCGATGGCGCTCTCGTGCAATCCGAGCCTCCTCATCGCCGACGAGCCCACTACCGCGCTCGACGTGACGATCCAGGCGCAGATTCTCGAGCTGATCGAAGAGCTCAAGCGCAAGCTCGGCATGGCGCTGCTGCTCATCACGCATGATTTGGGCGTCGTCGCCGAGCGCGCCGACGAGGTCGCGATCATGTACGGCGGCATTATCGTCGAGCGCGCGAGCGCGCGCGAGATTTTCCGCCGGCCGCTGCATCCCTACACCGTCGGATTGTTGAATTCTCTGCCCGGCGCCGGCGGCGCAAAAAAGAAACGCCTCGCGGCGATTCCCGGCGTCGTGCCGAGTCCGCTCGATCTGCCGAGCGGCTGCCGCTTCCGCGACCGCTGCCCGCGCGCGCGCGACGTCTGCGCCGAAGCGCCGCCGCCGCTCGCCGAGCTGGAGCCCGGGCACTGGGCGGCGTGCTATTTCCCGGGGCCGAGCGCCGAAGGGTACCAGACGACGGAAGCGCCCGCGGCTGTGCAACCATGAGCCTGCTCGAAATCCATAACCTGAAAAAATATTTTCCCGTCGGCGGCGGCCTGTTCTCGTCGCACAAAGGCGAGGTGCGGGCGGTCGACGGCGTCGATCTGAGCGTCGAGGAAGGCGAGACGCTCGGAATCGTCGGCGAGTCCGGCTGCGGCAAATCGACGCTCGGGCGGACGATCCTGCGGCTCATCGAGCCGACCGAGGGGGAGATTCGCTTCGAAGGCAAGGATTTGTTGAAACTCTCCTCGCGCGAGCTCCGGCAGATGCGCCGCGAGATGCAGATCATCTTTCAGGACCCCTACGCGTCGCTCAACCCGCGCATGCGCGTGGGCGATATCGTGGGGGAGGGGCTGGAGATCCACAAGCTCGCGCGAGGTCGGAAAAAGCGCGAGCGCGTGATGGAATTGCTGCACCAGGTCGGGCTGCGCGAGGACCACTACGACCGCTACCCGCACGAGTTCAGTGGCGGGCAGCGCCAGCGCATCGGCATCGCGCGCGCGCTCGCGGTCAATCCGCGCTTCATCGTCGCGGACGAGCCGGTCTCCTCGCTCGACGTCTCCATTCAGGCGCAGATCATCAATCTGCTGCAGGAGCTGCAGCAGAAGATGCACCTGACCTATTTTTTCATCTCGCACGATCTCCGGGTCGTCGAGCATCTGAGCCACCGCGTGGCCATCATGTATCTCGGGAAGATCGTCGAGATCGCGCCGAGCGAGAAGATCTACCACGACGCCAAGCACCCCTATACGCGCGCGCTGCTCTCGGCCGTGCCGCTGCCCGACCCGGAGCGCAAGAAGGAGCGCATCATGCTCCAGGGCGACGTGCCGAGCCCGGTGAATCCGCCCTCCGGCTGCAGCTTTCACCCGCGCTGCGCTTATCGCGAAGACGTTTGCGATAAGATCGAACCTGAGTTAGAATCCGCCGACGGCCATGCAGTATCGTGCCACGTTTTCGGTCCGGGCAAGCGCTCTTAAGTCGTCGCTTTCCAAAGTACCCCGGTTTCTTCCTTACATTCCGGTACTGTTGGTATTCGCGCTCGCGGGCTGCGCCGCCGGACCCGGCACCGCGGTTCTTCCGCACGCTTCGGAACCAACAGCTACTTCTAATAGACTTCGCGGTTTCGGCGCGATGCCGCTTTATTTCGTCGAGAACCGCGGACAGGTCGATGCGCGCGCGGCGTATTATCTGCACGGAAAAGACAAGTCGCTTTATTTCACATCCGCGGGGATCACGTTCGTTCTATCGCCCCACGCCAATGAAAAATCGGACATGCTCGTGCGCGCATCGTACGGCGATGCCGCGTCCAAAGACTGGCTGCTGAAGCTCGATTTCGTGAACGCGAAGCCCACTACGCCGACGGCTGAGGAGCAGACTCCGGCGACGATCAGCTACCTCAAGGGCCCCCGCGAAGGCTGGAAACCCGGTCTAAAAAGTTACTCCAGGCTCGTCTATGCCGATCTCTGGCCCGGCATCGATCTCGTTTATTCCGGCACGAGCGACCGCCTGAAATATGAGTTCGTCGTCAAGCCCGGCGCCGATCCGAGGCAAATTCGCCTCGCCTACAACGGCGCCTCGTCGGTTGGAATCAAAGACGGCGAACTGGAAATCGCGACACCGCTGGGAACGTTTCGCGACGATAAGCCGTATGCGTATCAGGAAAGCGCCGGCCGGCGCGTCGAAGTGTCGATGGCGTATCGACTCGAAGCGCAGCCCGGCGCGTACGGCTTCCGCGTCGGCGCCTACGACGCGAAGAAGCCGCTGGTCCTCGACCCGGCGATTATCATTTATTCCGGCTTTATCGGCGGCTTCGGCGACGACATCGCGAGGGGCGTAGCGGCGGACTCCGACGGCAACGCCTACGTCACCGGCGAGACCGCGTCCGATCAGACGACTTTTCCCGAGACCACGGGGGCTTTCGACCGCACGCAAAACGGCGGTGTCGACGCGTTCGTCGCGAAGGTCAAAGCCGACGGCACGGGACTCGTTTACGCGACATTTATCGGCGGCGACGGCGACGACCGCGGCAACGCGATCGCGCTGGAGCAGGGCTGCGCGCCGCCGTGCGCCGCGTATATCACCGGCGAGACGGATTCCGACGAGACCACCTTTCCCACGACGACGGGCGCGTTCAACGAGACGTCGAACGGCGGCATCGACGCTTTTGTCGTCAAGGTCAACGAAGACGGAACCGACCTGTTATTCGCGACGTTCTTCGGCGGCTCGGGCACCGATCGGGGCAAGGGTATCGCGGTGGACGGCAGCGGGGCCGCGTACATCACCGGCGAGACCGGCTCGACAGAGACCTCTTCACCCAATCCATTCCCGGTGAGCGTCGGACCGGGCCTCACGCAAGGCGGCGGCCTCGACGCATTCGTCGCCAGAATTTCCGGCGCCGACGGCGGCACGCTGGACTACGCGGGATTCATCGGCGGCGCTGGCGACGATCGCGGCAACGCGATCGCGCTCGAGCCGTCGTGCAGTTCTCCCTGCGACGTCTATGTCGGCGGCGAGGCGAGCTCCTCGGAAGTAAGCTTTCCGGTCACGACCGGCGCATTCGACGAGACGCACAACGGCGGCATCGACGGATTTGTCGCGAAAGTTTTGTTCGACGGCTCGGATCTGGAGTACGCGACTTATATCGGCGGCAGCGGTACCGATCGCGTCAACGGGATCGCTGTGGATGTAAGTGGATTGGCCTACGTCGCGGGCGAGACGAACTCCAACGAGACGACCTTCCCGGACGGCGACGGCTTCAACGGCGTCGCCGGATTCGACAAGGTTCAAAACGGACTTTTCGACGCCTTCGTCGCGCGCGTAAGCGCCGACGGCGCGGATCTCGACTACGCGACTTACATCGGCGGCGACGGCGACGACCGCGCGAACGCGATCGCGATCGCGCCGGACTGTGTGTCGCCGTGCCAGGCGTTCGTCGGCGGCGAGACGGAATCCGATCAGACGACATTTCCAGAAAAGACCGGGCCGGACACGACCGCGAACGGCGGGGTGGACGGCTTCGTCGCCGTCGTCGAGACCGACGGCACGACACTCGTAACGGCGGGGTTCATCGGCGGCCCGAGCGACGACCGCGTGCACGCGATCGCCGCGGACGATAGAGGCGGTGTTTTCCTCGCCGGCGAATCGGACGCCGTGGCGGCAGGCACCACGACGCGCTTTCCGACCAAAAGCGGCCCCGACACGTCGCAGAATGGCGGTCTCGACGCGTTCGTGACGAAGCTCTGTGTGACGGTTTGCCTCGACCTCACGATCAAGATGACGACGTCGACGAAGGTGGTCTCGCCGGGGGATACCATCACGTACACTGTGACGGTGACAAATAAAGGACCGGATACAGCAACCGGTGTGGTCGTGGATGCGCCGCTTCCAGCGGGTGCGACGTTGCCTGTCGCGCCGGGCTGCGACACCAGCGTGCAATGCGTCATCGGCACAATGGCAAAGGGCGCGAGCACGGTGATAACGATCTCCTTCACCGCGCCATCGACAACCGGCCAATTGGTCTACACCGCAACGGTTACATCCGACGACACGGACACCAATGGCAATAGCGATACCAGCACGGTGAAAAGCAACGTCTTATTGCCCGACCTGATCGTAAAGAAAGTCACGTTGGACGTTACGACAGTTGCGGTAGGCGGCTCGATTAACATTACGGATACGACGTCCAACAAACAGTCGGTTCCCGTCGCGCCGGCGGCTACGCCTGCTTTCACCACCGCATTTTATTTATCCACTGATAAAAATTTCGGTGGGGACGTATTGCTTGGCGGTCGTCTAATCGCCGGGGGTTTGTCGGGTAAAGGGACGAGCACCGGGACAACCATCGTTGTCATCCCCGCGCTGACCACGCCTGGAACCTATTACATCATCGCCGTCGCCGATGATGGTAACGCCGTGGACGAGGGCGCGAATGAGGGCAAGAATACCAAGGCCTCGAAAAAGTTCACCGTCACGCCGTGACCTCCGCGCCAAAAATTCGGTTGATTTTCCAACCCCAGATGGTAGACTAGCGCTAGTTTGCTTCTTTCCGACTACGAGCCTCCCGGCGATCCGGGAGGTTTTTCTTTTTAAAGGAGAGCATATGGCAACTTCGGACGCGCGCGTACCGATGACGCAAAAGGGCTACCAGACCTTGATGGAAGAGCTGAAGCGCCTTAAAAGCATAGAGCGTCCGAAAGTCGTGCGCGAGATCGAAGAAGCGCGGGAGCACGGCGATTTGTCCGAGAACGCGGAATTTCACGCCGCCAAGGAAAGACAGTCGCTGCTCGATGTCCAGATCCGTGAGATCGAGGATAGAATGGCCCGCGCGCAGGTGATCGAGATCTCCAGGCTCTCAGGCGAAAAGGTCGTTTTCGGCGCCACGGTCTCGCTCGTGGACGAAAATGGAGATAAGGTTGTCTACCAGATCGTGGGCGACCATGAGGCGGAGCCCAAGAACGGTAAAATCTCCATCAGCTCGCCGATCGCGCGCGCCCTCATCGGCAAATCCGAGGGCGACGAGGTCGAGGTGCGCACACCTGCCGGGGCGCGCGCCTTCGAGATTCTCAGCGTGGAATTTATCGACTAACTTTTCTCATTTTCACCCGAGGCAGTCATGTCCGCACGGATCATAAAGGCTGCTCTCATCGCGCAACTGCTCCTGCTCCTTCCGTCGCCCGCTCCGGCGGCGGAGATAACCCTCGACGTCACCGTCGGCTATCACGGCGTTTTCCAGCTCGGCCGGCCTTTCCCGATCAAGATCGAAGTCACAAACACCGGGCCTCCCGTCGAGGGAACCGTCGAGGCGACGGTGTGGAAAGGGGGCGGGCCGAAGGGAATCGGCGCGTTCCCGGTCCATCACCGGAGAAATCTCCTGATCGGCGCGGCGGCGCGCAAAACCGCGACCTTCATCGTCGATCCGGGATCGGTCAGCCGTCCGCTCGTTGTCAGTTTTCACGCTCCCGGCGCCGCGGTGACGCAAGAGCTCGATCTCAGGCGCCATTTCGTCCCCTCCGCGATCGTCCTGCTGCTTACCGAAAGCGATTTTTCCGTTCTGCCCGGACTCTCGACGCCCGCGAACCCGCTCGTCGCGATCGCTCCGGAGGAGCTGCCATCGGACCCCCGCGCCTACGGCGGTGTCGCGGCGGTCGTGCTCTACGAGCCTTCGCTGCGCGAAATCTCCGGCGCGCAGAACGCCGCGCTGGAGACATGGCTCGTTTGCGGCGGCAAAATCGTCGCGCTGGGAAGCCTTCGGTATTCGCTTTATCAGGAAGCCGCGCTCGGACGCTTCCTGCCCGTAAAAGTTTCCGGTCTCAAACGGTTCGCCGCACTGCCCGAGCTCGCCAAGCGCTACGGCGTTCCGCCGGTCGGCGCGGTCGAAGTCCAGGACGCGACGATCACCGACGGCAGGGCCGTCGTCGCCGAGCATGGCAGTCCCATCGTGGTCGAGGCGGAGCGCGGCAAAGGGAAAATCGTCTACCTCGCCGTCGACATCGGCCGGCCGCCTTTCTCCAAATGGGACGGCGCCGCGCGGTTGCTGAAGGATCTGGTGGCGGCTCCCGCGGAGAATTTCAGCGCGCCGGCGGCGGCGTGGGACGACGCCGTGTTCTCGCAGCTGCTGCTCAACCGCGCCGTGTCTTCGATGTATCTGCCGGTCGGCGCCTTCGCAGGCTGCATCGTGGGTTATCTCTTGGTGCTGGCCGCCCTGACCTGGTGCTGGGACCGGCGGCGGCTCGCGCCGCGCACGCTCGGCGGCGGTTTTTTGACCGTGGTTTTTCTCTCCTCGTCGATGGGCTATTTTTATTTTTCCCGCGCCGACGGCATCCCCGACGGCGTGCTCGTCACTTCGACGCTGCTCGACGCGCTGCCGAATGGCGCGGTCGAAGCGAGCTCCAACGCGGCCCTTTTCTCCACGATCCGACGCGACTACGATGTATTCGTGGAAAAGGGCTGGACCGACTTCGATCCGCTGCCGCGGCGCTCCGTCCTCCCCGACGAGAACGGCTTCACGATCGAGGAAGAGGGCGGGAGGCCGCGCCTGCGCATGGCGCTGAAGGCATGGGACTACCGCCTGTTCCGCTTGCGGTCCGTGGCGCGGCTGCCGGTGCGCGTCGAGCTTGCGGCGGAGGCGGACCGGCGGCTCGTTAAAGTGTCCAATAACAGCGCCCAGGATCTTGCCGATTGTTGGGCTGTCGTCTCCGGACAAATCCTCTCGCTCGGCGATATCCCGGCCGGGCGCACGCGCAGCCGGGAATTGCCTTACGTGAACGATCCCGCCGCCGTCGGCGGACGAGCGTACCGGTCGGGCCTCCGCGACGTGCATTTCAAAGACCCCGTGCGCGAGCTTTTGCTGCGCTATTCCTATTTTCCACAGGAGCAAACCAACGCGTGGGCCGGCGCGGGGCTGTTCTTCGGCTGGCTCCAAGGCGCTCCGCGCGGCGTGACAGTCGCCGACGTCAAAGTGCGCGAGCGCGAATATGCATTTTTTCGCGCCGCGTTTCCCGTCGGCGGGGAGGATGAATGAAGGCCGGCGCGCTGTTTCGCGAGAGCGTCGAGATTCATATCGCCGAAGGGCACGGGTTCGCCGCCTACTTCTATTTGCTGGTGCTGCTCGCGCCGGTGGTTTTCCTCGCGCTCTTTTTGCCCGCGCTCGACGCGCAGATATGGATTGCGCCGGCGGCGTTCTTTAGTATCTCGTCGGTGGCGGCGATGATCTTGACCACCTATTTCGCCCTGCGGCTCGCGAATCAGGAGTTCGCTCCGTGGCGGTTCGTTCCGCTGCGCCGGCGGCTGGGCGAGGAAAAACTCAGCCCGGCAGAAGTCGCCAAAGGGCATGGCGCGCTGCTCTGCCTGGAAGTCGCCGTGTTGATTATGCTCGCCGCGCCGCTCCTCGCCTGGGCGGGAGCGATCGCGCGCATTCCCATCCGGGTCGTACTTACCGTGCTGGCGCTGCTTTTTTTCTATGGGTTGGCTTACGGCGTGTGGGGTCTGACTGCGCTCGCCGCCTGGGAGCGGAAGCTCGAAGTCCGCCAGGTCTTCATTCGCGCGTTCTTCATTTCCGTCATGATTCTGACCACGGTCTTTTACGTGCCGATGAATCCGGTCGGTTACTTGCTCGGCTACCTCGGCGACAAGGACATGGCGCCTCTGCTTTTGTGGGGCCGGCGCTGGTCCGCCGGCACGGCGCATTTCACGTTCCACTTTTTGCTTCTCGGCGCGGGCGCTTGGATTTATTATCGTGCGCTCAAGAGGGAGATCGGCTCGTGAGCGAAGACGCCGCGCTACTGCGAAGTAAATTTTCCGAGCTGATCGCCTGGGAGCGGACCAAGCGAACGGAGAAAGTCCTGCTCGAGGCACTTGCATACGCGTTCGTCGCTGCCCTCGTTCTGTTGCCGCTCGGCGGGACTTTCTCGCGCGTGAACCCGTTTTATTATCCGGCGGCGGCGTTCGCGCTCGTCGCGGCCTGTATCTTTTATTTTCGCAGATGGCGGGAAATCGATTCCCTCAGGGCGGTCGCGGCGCTCGACGGCGCGCTGCGTCTCGACGCGCGCGCCGTCACGGCCGCGGAGATCGCAGGGAAGCCCCAGGTCACGACTGCCGAGCGCTATCTGCTGCGCGACGCCGCCGAACGGCTCGAGGGTGTTCAGGTCGCAGCGCTGTTCAAGCGTGACTGGTCCTGGCACGCGCTGGCGGCCCCGGGACTCGTCGCACTCTGGCTCGCTCTTCTATGGATGGGCGTCGGCAGCGGCTCGGACACGACGAATCCGGCGTCGCCGGCCGAGAAGCTCAAGCAGTTTGCCCAGGAGCTCGAGCAGAAATCCGAGGCGCAGCGGCTCTTCCAGAGCTTGAAACTCGCACGCGACCTCAAGGCGCTGGCGGAGCAGCGCATTGGACAGAAAACGACTGAAGAACAATTCGCGCAGGGTGTCGCCGCCGTGGAAAAACGTCTCGACACGCCCGCGCCCGCGGCGCAGAGCGGTTTCGATCTGGGAGCCTATACCCGGGAAGAATTGGCGGCGCTGAGGGCCGAGCTGGACACGGCGAAAAGCCGCATCCGCGCTCCCGCGGGCATGCGCGAAAGAGAATTTCTCGACCGGCTCCAGTCCCTGCCGCGGCTCGGTGAAGCCATGAAGCGCTCCGGAGGCGCCATGGAGAACATGAGCCCGGGCGAGCTGCAAAAGCTGCTCGACCAGCTCGACCGGGAAGCGACGGACGAGCTGGACCAGCGCACGCGCGCCGACATCGAACAATATCTCTCTATGCTCATGCAAGGACGCCAAGGCGGCGACGCCCCCGCGCAGGCGCGAATTCCCGGACGCGGCGCCCAGGACCGCGCCGCCGATGACGAGAAAAGCGGCGGCAAAGGCGAGCTACCGGGGGACCAGCCGGGTAAGCCGGGCGAGGCGGGGCCGCCGCCGGTCGCCAACGCCGGGGCCGCCAGCCGTGTCACCGGCCAACTCGGTGCGGGCGGCAGCAGCGGCATGACGTGGAGAAGCGAAGCGAAGGCAGGCGAGAGCAAAATTCCCGAACAAGACGCGCCGGCATCTTACCGGCGCCAGATGGAAGAAGATCTGGCGGCGGAAAAAATTCCGCCGGCGCTCAAGGAAACGGTGAAACAATATTTTATGTCGTTGGGCGCGGAGAAAAAATAGCCGGGAAACGGTCAGCGATCAGCTTTCAGCCGAACTCTCGCCTCATAGCCGAATGCTGACAGCTGATAGCTTGACTTAGGAGACTCGATGGAAGCTTCAGCCGAAGTGCCGGAACGGATGGCGCGCGCGCGCCAATCCTACGAAGCCGTCAAAGC
>DASWZY010000374.1:0-2878 GCA_036407055.1 Binatia bacterium | reverse complement strand
AGCGGCGCCGGCACGAGTTCGTGTGCGTCGAGCATCTGCTGTTCGCGCTCTTGCAGGACAAGGACGCGAGCTCGGCGATCGTCCAGTGCGGCGGCGATATGGTAAAGCTCAAAAAAGGGCTGGAAGATTTTTTTACGACCCATTTAGAGGCGCTGCGCGAGGGCATGGATCACGAGCCGCAGGAGACGATCGGCTTTCACCGCGTGCTCCAGCGCGCGGTGATCCACGCGCAGTCGGCGGAGAAAAAGGAGATCAACGGCGGGAACCTGCTGGTCGCGATCTTCCGCGAGCCCGACTCCTACGCCGTCTATCTACTGGAAGAGCAGGGCATCACGCGCTTCGACATCGTCAATTACGTCTCGCACGGCATCTCCAAGACAGCCGTCGGCGACGAGGAGATGCCGCCCCAGTCCGAGGCGCCGGAGGAAGAGCGGCCGTCGCCGATGCGCAATCCGCTCGAGGCGTTCACCGTCAACCTCGTCAAGCAGGCGCGCGACGGTAAGATCGATCCGCTGATCGGCCGCGAGAACGAGATCGAACGCACGATCCACGTGCTCTGCCGGCGGCGCAAGAACAATCCGATCTACGTCGGCGACCCTGGCGTCGGCAAGACGGCCATCGCCGAAGGGCTCGCGCTGAAGATCCACAAGGGCCAGGTGCCGGCGGCGCTGAAAGACGCCGTCATCTACGCGCTCGACATGGGCGCGGTGCTCGCGGGGACGAAGTTCCGCGGCGATTTCGAAGCGAGATTGAAGGGCGTGCTCAACGCGCTCAAGAAGCGCCGCAACGCGGTGCTCTTCATCGACGAGATCCACACCATCGTCGGCGCCGGCGCGACGAGCGGCGGCTCGCTCGACGCCTCCAACATATTGAAGCCGGCGCTCGCCTCGGGCGAGCTCCGGTGCATCGGCTCGACGACCTATCACGATTATAAGAGCTACTTCGAGCGCGACCGCGCGCTCGCGCGCCGCTTCCAGAAGATCGAAGTGGCGGAGCCGAGTCGCGAGGAGAGCTACCAGATACTCACCGGCTTGAAGCCGCACTACGAGAAGCACCACGGCGTGACGTATACCGACGACGCGCTCCAGGCCGCGGTCGATCTCTCGGCCAAGCACATCAACGACCGCAAGCTCCCGGACAAGGCGATCGACGTGATCGACGAGGTCGGCGCCAAGGTGAAGCTCGCGCCCGAGGAAGAGCGCGACAAGGTCGTCGTCCTGAAAGACATCGAAGACATCGTCGCCAAGATCGCGAAGATTCCGGCGCGGAGCGTCTCGGCCTCCGACAAGATGCAGATCCAGAACCTCGAAGGCGACTTGAAGGCGGTCGTCTTCGGGCAGGACAGGGCGATCGAGAGCCTGGCGAGCGTGATCAAGCTCTCGCGCTCGGGTCTCGCGCATCCCGAAAAGCCGACCGGCTGTTTCCTTTTTTCCGGGCCGACCGGCGTCGGCAAGACCGAGGTCGCGAAGCAGCTCGCGCGCATTCTAGGCGTCGAGTTCATGCGCTTCGACATGAGCGAGTACATGGAGAAGCACACGGTCTCGCGGCTGATCGGCGCGCCGCCCGGGTACGTCGGCTTCGATCAGGGCGGGCTTTTGACCGACGGCGTGAACCGCACGCCTTACGCGGTTCTGCTGCTCGACGAGATCGAGAAGGCGCATCCCGACCTGTTCAATATTCTATTGCAGGTGATGGACCACGCGGCGCTCACCGACAACAACGGGCGAAAGGCGGACTTCCGCCACATCATCCTCATCATGACGACCAACGCCGGCGCGCGCGAGATGAGCGGCGCGCCGATGGGCTTCGGCACGACGACAAACGTCGGCAAGGGCAAGGAAGCGATCGAGAAGACCTTCAGCCCCGAGTTCCGCAACCGCCTCGACGCGATCATCGCCTTCAATTCGCTGAGCTTCGAGGTGATCCTCAACGTCGTCGACAAGTTCGTCAAAGAAGTGAACGATCAATTGGTCGAGAAGAGCGTCGCGCTTGCGATTACGCCGCGCACGCGCGAATGGCTCGCGCGCAAGGGCTACGACCCGATTTTCGGCGCGCGGCCGATGGCGCGCCTCATCCAGAACGAGATCAAGCGGCCGCTCGCCGACGAGATCCTCTTCGGCAAGCTCCAGTCCGGCGGCAAGGTCGAAGTGGACGAGAAGGACGACAGCCTCGTCTTCAACATCGTCGACGCCGGCCATCCGCCGCTCGACGCCGCCGCGGCCGATAAATAAAAGTCCGGCGCGTCGTGACGCCCGAGACGATCACCGTCCTTTTTCTGGCGCTTTTTTTCCTCGAATTCGCCGTCGAGTTCGTCCTGAACGAGCTCAACATCGTGCATACGCGCAGGGGATCGTCGGCGGACATTCCCGCCTTTTTCGACGGCTCGATGACGCGCGGCGCGTACGAGAAGTCGATCGACTACACGCTCGCTCGCGCCCGTTTTAACCGCTGGACCTCGATCTACCTTACGCTCGTCGCGTTCTGGATCATCTTCGGCGGCGTCCTGCCCGTCGTCGACCGCTTCGCCGGGAATCTCGCCGTTTACTTTCCGTCGTGGGCGCGCGCCGACGGGATTATCTTCTGTCTCGCCGTCGGTTTCATCTTCGGCGCCGCGAGCCTGCCGACCGGGATCTATTCCACCTTCGTCCTCGAACAGCGCTTCGGCTTCAACAAGACGACGCCCGTGGTCTACATCGCCGACCGCCTGAAAGGCCTCGCGCTCGGCCTTGTCATCGGCGTGCCGTTTCTCTTCTGCGTCCTCTGGCTCATGGAGCGCGCCGGGCCGCACTGGTGGTTCTGGGTCTTTCTCTTCATCGTCGCGTTCCAGCTTGTGATGGTAATCGTCTTCCCGACGCTGATCGCGCCGCTGTTCAACAAG
>DASWZY010000373.1:0-5980 GCA_036407055.1 Binatia bacterium | reverse complement strand
CGCTCGCGCCGATTTATCTCCGGCCGTCGGAGGCCGAGCTGAAAAAACCGCTTTAGCCCGAGGCTTCTCTGTGTGTAGTAATGTGAAGTGCTTGCTGATAGATTTTTTCACCATGTTGTCAGACGGCAGAGCTTTCGTCTTTGCGGCGCTCCTGGCGCTGCTTTTTTTCGCTGTACCCGCGGAAGCCCAGGATTCGGTCCGCGATCTGGTCGTGAAGATCCACACGACGCGCCGCGAGCCCGATCTCGTGCGCCCGTGGACGAGGCAGAATCCCGTCAACGTCAGCGGATCGGGCATCGTTATCGACGGCAAGCGCATTCTCACCAACGCCCACATGGTGCAGAACGCGAGCCAGATTTACGTGCAGCCGAACCAATCGCCGGAGAAGTACCTCGCGCGCGTCGTCGCCATCGCCGAGCCCGTCGATCTCGCCCTGCTCAGCGTCGACGACGAGTCCTTTTTCGACAAGCGCGCGTACCTCGAATTCGCCGACGACCTGCCGCGGGTCAAGGACGCCGTCAGCGTCTACGGCTTTCCGACCGGCGGCACGGAGCTGTCGGTGACCGAAGGCATCGTCTCGCGTATCGAGTTCACCGGCTTCTACCAGTTCACGCACGGGCTCCGCATCCAGGTCGACGCCGCGCTCAACCCCGGTAACAGCGGCGGCCCTGTGGTGTCGCGCGGCAAGCTCGTCGGTATCGTCTTCAGCAACATTCCCAACGCGCAGAGCATCGGCTTTGTCATTCCGATCGAGGAGGTGCGACTTTTTCTCGACGACATCGCCGACGGGTCGTACGACGGCAAGCCGCAGCTTCACGACCGCTTCCAGACCGTCGAGAACGACGAGCTGAGAAAACGGCTGGGACTCCCGAAGGGCGTCGGCGGCCTCTTGGTGACCGAGCCGTACCGCAGCGATCCGAACTATCCATTGAAGGAATGGGATGTGATCACGGCGATCGGCGGCAAGACGATCGACAGCGACGGCAAGGTGAGCGTGCGTTACGATCTCCGCCTGTCGGCGCTCTATTTGGTGCAAAAATACGCCAGGGACGGCATGCTCGACGTGACGATCGAGCGCGGCGGCGCGCCGCTCCAGATGCGGATTCCCGTCGCGCGCCAGCGCGAGCTCGTCGTGCCGTATCTCAAGAACAAGAGCCCGCGCTATTTTATTTACGGCCCGCTCGTCTTCTGCGCCGCGACCCAGGAGTACGTCGAGAAGCTCGGCAGCCAGTGGGAGCTGTTTCACGCGCGCGCGGGCAACTCGCTGGTGATGAGGCGCTTCGACAAGCCGTCGTTCCCGGGCGAGGAGATGGTGGTCGTGTGCTCGCCGATGCTGCCGCACCCGATCACCAAGGGCTACGACGATCCCAACAACTACGTCGTGAGCGAGGTCGACGGCGTGCGGATCAAAAACCTGAAGCAGATGGTCGAGGTGCTGCGCGACGGAAAGAGCGCCGACGTCACATTCAAGTTCGCCAGAATGACCAACCGAAACCGCGAAGATATGGTGTTCAACCGCCGCGCGATGATCGCGGCGACCGAAGACCTCCTGAAGGACTTCGGAATACGCTATCAGTTCTCGGAAGATTTAAAGCCCGTCTGGGAAGTGGCGCAGAAGCATTAGAGCGACCACATCGCTATCGTTTCGCCAGCCCCTTCACCTGCGAGGATAAATTTCCAGCCGTGACGACCCGGTACGGATCGACCGGCAGCTCCGCCGCCCGCAGTGCTTCCGCGGCCCACGTGTTGCAGTTTCGGAAGAGATGGAACCTGCCGCGCGCCGGGTAAAACTGGCTATCCGGATAAAGACCCGGCCGGGGCTTCTCGCCGGATTCGCGCATGAAGGTGTCGGAGATAAACTGGATCAGATTTCGGAATCCCTCCCCGGAGACGGTCAGCTCGTAAACCTCGGCCTCGGTAAAATAATCTCTCGCGGCGCCATTGAAGCCGACGACGTGGAGCGTGCTCCCGCGGGAGAAAAACGCCACGCGCGTCGCCAGTCCCGGGCCGGCATGGCTCGCCTGATAAAAGTCCCAATCGCCCCAGCCGAATTCCAGGCTCTCGGCGCTCGGAAAATCCACTGCCTCGGGCAGCAGGTTGGGCGGAATATCCGCCCGGCGGAACGCCAGCCCCGAGTGCCAGCCGTTGTGGTTGAGGAAAAAGACACTCTTTTCAGTTCCCGCCGGGACTGGAGGCGTATCCGGTTGGGCGATAGTTGTGCAGGCGAAAAGGCACAGGAGCAGCGCGAGCGCGACGGCGCGCCTGGCAATATTTTTTGCCGCGGCACGATTCACGGCAAGACAGTATTACATCCGCGGATGATTATGGAAGTCAGACTTGCGGCGGCTTGTTCTTGAAGCTTTTTATTTCCACGGTCCTGACGGCGCCGCTTCTCCACGTTCGCGGGAGTGAAGCGCGCCACGATTCATGAGATTCAGGTCGAGCGTTACCCTAAATCCGTCGATTATAAAGACAGACAACCATGGGGCGAGCGATTCACTAATTTCCGGGCTGTCCGTGTGACCGAAGGCGGCAACCAGAAAGGCCTTCGAGTCATACGACCATCTCAGCGCTTCTACGTACTGATGACCGAAGTCTTGCGTCAAAACGATCGGATAATACTTTCCGACAAACTGCCACACTTTTTCGGCGATGTTCACGTTTTCGATAGGACGGTAATTAAGGCCTCGGCCGCGCTTAAACAAAAAAGGCGCGCCGTCGGTACTCGTAGGAAAATCGTTGATGACGAGCCACTGCTCGTCAGGTGAGAACAGAATACTAACGGACCGCCCGTGTTTGTACAGCAGAACGCGTTTTGACGCCTCGTTCACCGGCGCTAGCCAAACCTCACGCTCATAATTTTTCTTGTTGAAGTAGTGTTCAACGACAATGTCACCACGGGGGGAAGTTTCCCGGTGCTGTAATGCCATGCCCGGCGACGGCTCGGCCGCAGAAGCGCGGAGTGGGAACAGAAGGAGTAGTAAAAACGCGAAAAGCTTCAAGCTGCTGGGTTAGACCGCCCTAGCACCGTGGATATTCAAACGCTGCAGAAGAGACCAAGGCAAATGCCTGGATTCCCGCTTTCGCGGGAATGACTCGGACGACGGCTGGCGCGTGACGATGAGGTCTGGTCGAAGCCTTCTTTATCTGTCACCCCCGCGAAAGCGGGGGTCAGGCACTTTATAAATCCGGATTCCGCAGTTAGTTTCCCTTCTCGTTCAAAAGCTGCCGCAGCACGTATTCCAGAATCCCGCCATGGCGATAGTAATCCAACTCCGCCGGCGTGTCGATGCGGCAGATCACTTTGAATTCGATCGTCTTGCCGTCGTCCCGCTTCGCCTTCACGGTGAGCTCCTGCTTGAGCTTGAGCCCCGCCGCGATGCCGGCGATGTCGAAAGTCTCGAAGCCCGTGATGCCGAGATATTTCGCGCTCTCGCCGGGCTTGAACTGAAGCGGCAGTACGCCCATGCCGATCAGGTTGCTGCGGTGGATGCGCTCGAAGCTTTCGGCGATCGCGGCCTTGATGCCTAACAGGCGCGGACCCTTCGCGGCCCAGTCGCGCGACGAGCCGGTGCCGTATTCCTTGCCGGCGATCACGACGAGCGGCAGGCCTTCTTTCTGGTATTGCATCGCGGCATCGTAGATCGACATCTGCGTCTTGTCCGGTAGATGGACGGTCCAGCCGCCCTCGGTGCCGGGCGCGAGCATGTTCTTCAGCCGCACGTTGGCGAAGGTGCCGCGCATCATCACTTCGTGATTGCCGCGGCGCGCGCCGTACTGGTTGAAGTCCTTCGGCTGAACGCCGCGCTCGGTCAGATATTTCGCCGCCGGACCGTTCTTCTCGATCGAGCCGGCGGGGGAGATGTGATCGGTCGTGATCGAGTCGCCGAGCAGCGCCAGCGCGCGCGCCCCGGCGATGTCCCTCGGCGCGAGCGGCGTCTTGGTCATGCCGTCGAAGTAGGGCGCCTCGCGCACGTAGGTCGAATTCGCATCCCAGGCGAACAGCTCGCCCTCGGGCGTGGGCATCTTCCGCCAGCGCTCGTCGCCCGTGAAAACCTCGCCGTATTCTTTCTTGAACATCTCCGGCTTGACGTAGCGCTGCATCTCGCTCCGCACCTCTTCGGGCGCGGGCCAGATGTCTTTCAAATAAACCGGCGCGCCCTTGCGGTCGGCGCCGAGCGGCTCGGTGTGGAGGTCGACGTTCATGCTCCCGGCGAGCGCATAGGCGACGACGAGCGGCGGCGACGCGAGATAATTCGCGCGCACCTGCGGATGGATGCGCCCCTCGAAGTTCCGGTTGCCCGAGAGCACCGCGCAGGCGACGAGATCGCCTTCCTGGATCGCCGCCGAGACCGGCTCCGGCAGCGGCCCGGTGTTGCCGATGCAGGTCGTGCAGCCGTAGCCGACGAGGAAGAAGCCCAGCTTCTCGAGCTCGGACAAAAGCCCGCTGTCCTTTAAATAATCCGTGACGACTTTCGAGCCCGGCGCGAGGCTCGTTTTCACCCAAGGCTTGGTCGTGAGACCCTTCTCGTTCGCCTTCTTCGCCAGCAGGCCGGCGGCTATCAGCACCGACGGGTTCGACGTGTTCGTGCAGCTCGTGATCGCCGAGATGACAACCGTGCCGTGCCCGAGCGTCGCGCTGTCGCCGTTCATGCGCGCGACCGCCTGGTTGTCCGGCGTGCCGGTCTTGATGAGCGCGGGCAGCACTTCCTTGAAGTTCTTCTTCGCCTCGCTGAGCGCAACGCGATCCTGCGGCCGGCGCGGTCCGGCGAGGCTCGGCTCGACGTTGGCGAGATCGAGCTCGAGCGTATCGGTGAAAACCGGATCGGGCGAGGAGTCGCTGCGGAACATGCCCTGTTCCTTGGAATACGCCTCGACCAGGCGGATCAATTCCGGATCGCGGCCGGTGAGCTCGAGATATTTGAGCGTCTCGGCGTCGACGGGAAAGAAGCCGATCGTCGCGCCGTACTCCGGCGCCATGTTGCCGATCGTCGCGCGGTCGGCGACGCCGAGCGCGGATAGGCCCGGGCCGTAGAACTCGACGAACTTCTCGACGACGCCTTTCTTGCGCAGCATCTGCGTGACCGTGAGCACGAGATCGGTCGACGTCGCGCCCTCGGGCAGCCGGCCGTGGAGCTTGAAGCCGATCACGTCGGGAATCAGCATGATGAGCGGCTGGCCCAGCACGGCGGCCTCGGCCTCGATGCCGCCGACGCCCCAGCCGACCACGCCGAGCCCGTTGATCATCGGCGTGTGCGAATCCATGCCGACGACGGTGTCGGGATAGGCGAGCGTCGCGCCGTTCTCGCTCGCGCGGAAAACGACCTGGCCCAAATATTCGAGGTTTACCTGATGGCAGATGCCGGTGTCCGGCGGGACGACGCGGAAGTTGCTGAATGCCTTCGCGCCCCAGCGGAGAAACGCGTAGCGCTCGACGTTGCGCTCGTACTCGATCTTGGAATTCAAATGAAATGCCTCGGCAGAGCCGAAGGTGTCGACCTGGACGGAGTGGTCGATGACGAGATCGACGGGCGCGAGCGGGTTGATCTTTTTCGGGTCGCCGCCCATGCGCTTCATCGCTTCGCGCATTGCGGCGAGATCGACGACCGACGGCACGCCGGTCAAGTCCTGCGTCAGCACGCGCGCCGGCATGAAGGCGATCTCTTTTTCCTTCCTGACCTTCGGGTTCCAGCCGGCGAGCGTGTCGATGTCGGCCATCGTCACGAGCCGGTTATCTTCGTTACGGAGTAAGTTTTCGAGCAGCACCTTGAGCGAGACAGGGAGCCGCGCGGCATTCTTGAAGCCGGCCTTCTCGAGGCGGTCGAGACGGAATATTTTATACGAGCGGCTGCCGACCTTGAGCTCCGCCGCGGTGTTGAAGCTGTCCAGGGACTTCTGTGGCATCTAACTCTCCTTCGAATGGTGGGTGAGACTAATAAATAGCTTAACACGCGCGCGGATTCAAAGGCAGGGCGTAACA
>DASWZY010000372.1:0-7944 GCA_036407055.1 Binatia bacterium | reverse complement strand
CCTTTGAGAAAATTTTCGACCACCGCCGGATGACTCTTTAGATACGGCGTCATCGCGGCGAAGGAGTTGCCGGCGTAAGCAATGTCGATTTTGCGGAGATCGGCGATCTCGTGCATCCCCATCTGCGCCGCGATGCCGCTGAACGGCGGCGATAAAACAGTGCCGGAAACGGCGCCGCTTTTGAGCGCGTTCAGGCGTCCCTGTTGGCTCTCGGCGACGGATATGAAGACCACGTCCTTGCCCGGCTCAAGGCCGTTCTTGCGCAAATACAACCTCAGCGCGCTGTCGGCCGAAGCGCCCGGCCGCGTGCCGGTGACGATCTTGCCCTTCAGGTCCTGAACCGCCTTGACCTCAGGGCGACTGAAGACGGTGTAGTCGAGCCGGTCGGATTGGACGGCGACGATCATGATATCGGCCCCGCCGAGCCGCGCGCTGACGGTGGCGGTCGAGCCGGCGGCGAGGAAATCGACTGCGCCGGAAGTGACCGCCGCGAGCGAGTTCATCCCGCCGCCCATGTAGATCGGCTCGAGGTCGATGCCGTGCTTGGCGAAGATTCCCGCCTCCTTGCCGATCGGCAGAACGCTCGAGTTGACGGATATCGATCCCTGGGCGACGCGGATTGTCTCCTTCGGTTGCGCCGAGGAGGAAATGGACAAAACGAGAAGAAAAAATAAAATTACAATTACTCTGCGCATTGTTTGCTATTACCTTGTCGCTTACCGCCTTTACTATTCTTCCTCGTACTGCTCCTTGAGCTTCGCGACAACCGCCGGGTCGGCGAGCGTGGTGGTGTCGCCGAGGGCGCGGCCGTCGGCGATATCGCGCAAGAGCCGCCGCATGATCTTGCCGCTGCGCGTTTTCGGCAGCTCGGCGGAGAAGAGAATCTCGTCGGGGCGCGCGATCGCGCCGATCTTCTTCGCGACGTGGGCTTTGAGCTCGTCGACAAGGGCGCTGTTGCCATCCACTCCGGCCTTGACCGTCACGAAAGCGCAGATGCCCTGCCCTTTGATGTCGTGGTGTTTCCCGATCACCGCCGACTCGGCAACCTTGGGATGATCGACCAGCGCGCTTTCGACCTCCATGGTGCTGATACGATGGCCGGCGACGTTCATCACGTCGTCCACGCGCCCCAATAGCCAATAATATCCGTCTTTGTCGCGCTTGGCGCCGTCGCCGGCGAAGTATTTCCCCGGAAAGCGGCTCCAGTAGGTCTGCACGTAGCGATCCGGATCGCCGTAGATCGTCCGCATCATTGCGGGCCACGGCTTGGTGAGGACCAGATAACCGCCGCCGCCGAGCGGCACGGAATTGCCTTTGTCGTCGACGACATCGGCCTCGACGCCGGGCAGCGGCTTGGTCGCCGAGCCAGGCTTGAGCGTCGTGATGCCCGGCAAAGGTGAGATCAGCGGATGTCCGGTCTCGGTCTGCCACCAGGTGTCCATCACAGGGCAACGGCCGCCGCCGATGTATTTGTGATACCAAACCCAGGCCTCTGGATTGATCGGCTCGCCGACGCTGCCCAGAAGTCTGAGACTTTTCAGATTGTGTTTCTGCGTATATTCCGTGCCCCAGCGCATGAAGGTGCGGATCGCCGTCGGCGCGGTGTGAAAAATCGTCACGCCGTATTTTTCGACGATGCTCCACAAGCGGTCCTTGTCCGGCCAGTCCGGCGTCCCCTCGTACATCACCTGGGTCACGCCGTTCGCCATCGGACCGTAGACGATGTGCGTGTGGCCGGTGACCCAGCCGATGTCGGCCGCGCACCAGAAGACATCGTCGTCTTTCATGTCGAAGACCCATTTGTTGATGAGATGGCAGCCGGTCAGGTAGCCGCCGGTGGTATGCACGATGCCCTTGGGCTTGCCCGTCGTGCCGCTCGTGTAGAGGATGTACAGCATGTCCTCGCTGTCCATCTTCTCCGGCTCGCACCACATCGGCGCGTCCGCCATGAGCTCGTGCCACCAATGGTCGCGGCCCTCGTGCATATTCACCTGCGCGGCTTCGCCGATGCGGCGCACGACGACGACGCTTTTAATCGACGGCGTTTCCTTGAGCGCCTCGTCGACGTTGCGCTTGAGCGGCACGATGCCGCCGCGGCGGTAGCCGCCGTCGGCGGTGATCAGCACCTTGGCCTCGGCGTCGTTGATGCGGTCGCGCAGCGCCTCGGCGCTGAAACCCCCGAAGACCACGCTGTGCGCGGCGCCGATGCGGTTGCAGGCGTGCATCGCGATCACGATCTCGGGCACCATCCCGAGATAGATCGCGACGCGGTCGCCGCGTTTCACGCCGAGCTTTTTGAGGACGTTGGCAAACTTGTTGACCTCGCGCCAGACGTCGCGGTACGTGAGCACGCGCTCGTCGCCGGGCTCGCCCTCCCAGATGATCGCCGCCTTGTTGCCGCGGCCGTTCGATAAATGCCGGTCGATGCAGTTGTACGACGCGTTCAGCTTGCCCCCGATGTACCACTTCGCCCACGGCGTGTCCCATTCGAGGACTTTCTTCCAAGGCTTGAACCACTCGAGATCTTTCGCCGCCTGCGCCCAAAAACTCTTGGGATCCTTTTTCGCTTTCGCGAAAAGCCCGGGGTTCCGCATATTGGCCGATTTCTTGAACGACTTCGGCGGCGGGAAACTTCGTTTTTCCTGCAGGAGAACTTCGATCGGCTTGTCGGCGGTCGGCTTGTCGGCCATGACTTCAACCTCCTCGTTGGTCCTCGTCCTCTATATAAAGCGAAGCGGATATTATGCAACCGCCGAAACGATGACAAGCGCGGCAAAGCCAGCTTGACGGCTCGGCGGTTTGCGGCTACACAGGCACGAGGAGGACGCGGCCGATGAAGATTTTTCTATTCCTCTTGGCGTGCGCGGCGGTCCTGACGCCGGTCTCCGAAGCTCCGGCGCAAAAGGTGCGCATCGGCGTCGCCGGCATCAGCGGCACCAACGCGCATCCGTTCGTCTCGAAGCAGCTCGGCCTGTACCAAAAATACAACGTCGACATGGAGCTGATTGCGTTTCAGGGCGGCAGCCAGCTCATTCAGGCGATGCTCGCGGGCGACATACCGATGTCGCTCTCGGAAGGCGTGACCGCGCTCGCGACCGACATCAAAACCCCACAGCTCTACTTCATCGGCGGCGTGGTGAATATTTTTCCGTTCACGATCTTGTCGAAGCCCGAGATCCAGCGCCCCGCGGATTTGCGCGGCAAGAAAATCGCCATCAGCCGCTTCGGCTCGTCATCGGACGTCGCCGTGCGGACGGCGGTTGAGCGGCACGGAATCCCGGACAAGGACGTCGTAATCCTCCAGGTCGGCGGGCAGAGCGAGCGCTTCGCGGCGCTACGCTCCGGGGTCGTCGACGCGGCGATCGTAAGCCCGCCGTTTAACCTCGTCGGCCGGAAACTCGGCTTCAAGGAAGTGATCGACGTTTCGGAGACGGGCGTCGCCTACGCGCACCAGCAGATCGTCGCGCGCAAAGACTTCATCGACGGACAGCCGGAGTTTCTCATGCGCATCCTGCGCGCGACGATCGAAGGGTTAGGCTATTGGAAAGATCCGTCCAAGCGGGAAGTGGTCACGCAGAACGTAGCAAAGTTCTTGAAGCTCGACGCGCAGAAGGACAAAGACCAGCTCGACGAGACCTTCCGCTACTACGGCCGGGTTTTTCCTGCCAAGCCGTATGCGACTGTGGAGGGGCTCGAGCTTTCGGCCGCGATTCTCAAAAAGGCGCGGCCGGACGCGAAGGATTTGAACGCGAAGGAATTCGTCACGAACCGCTTTATCGGCGATCTCGAGAAAGAGGGATTTTTAGCGAAGGCGATGGGCGGGAAATAGTTTTGAATTTTTAGCCCGGCGTGAAAGGCAAGGGCAATTAAGCCGGGCAGGAGACGCATCCTCTTCTCCCGCCGAGGGAGTGAGGCGCGAGCGGCGAAGGCACCGGCAGAGAAAAATCACCGGCGTGCCGCAGTCTGGGTAGCTCAGCGATTGTCATCTAAAAAGTTCGCTCGTTAAGGGCGATTCGACGGAGTCCTCGGAGGCAGAGGCCCATTGCCTTCGGCGCGAGCGTCTCGCTCCCGAGGTTACCAATCTTCCTTCTCGAAGCGCATGCCGCGCTTCTCCGCGGCGTACTTGATATCCTCCATCGACCACGGGTTGCCGCAGGTGACGACGACAGTCTTGGAGGGCTCCATACGCGGCGCCAGTGCCTCGAGAGTAAACTTCTTCGGCAGCATCGGGCGGATCGTCTTTTCGAGCACCGCCTTCGCCTTCGTCGGGTCGCCGCCCTTGGCCTCGATCTCCTGGATGTCCTGCTCCTCTTTGAGCGGCAGTCCGAATAGATGGCGCAGGACATTGTTCGCCCGGCCACGGCCGAGCTTCGGGTCGTTCAAGTCGCGCTCGGTCGGACGGCTCACGGTCGGGATGTAGACGAAGTCAAAGCGGCCGGCCGCCTCGATGTCGAGCAGCTCCTGATAATAATCCAATTCCTCGTAGGTCCGGTTGGTGTGAAGCAGTGTGTATTTGACGCCGTCGCGTTTGCCCGCGCCGCCCTCGAAATCGATCTGCTTCACCATCGACCGGAAGGGCGCGAGGCCGGTGCCGGTGCCGACCAGGATCACGTTCTCGAAGCCCGCGGCGCGCTTATCGAGCGTGAAGTCGCCGGCGATCTTCTCGTAGTAGACCATCTTATCGTCGGCGCCCTCTTTCATGCGGAACATCGACTCCGTGAGCCGGCCGGGCACGCCGCCGTCCATCTCCAGAATGACGTAGAATTCGAGCCAGCCGTTCTGCTCGGTCTCGAACGGCGCCGAGGCAATCGAGTACGAATGCGTCACGGGGCCGCGCTTGGGCCTTCCCTCGCCGTCGAGAACGGTCATGTATTCGACCTTGCCGCCCTCCTTGACGATCTTCTTCGTCAGCCGGCAGTCGTTCCGCTGCAGCGCCATGTACTGCCCGGCCTTGTAGACGGGGAACTTGCTTCCCGGCTCGGGCCAGAAGCGGAAGACCGCCAGCACGTCGGAAGAATACTTCCAGTCGGTCATGGTTCCGGTTTTTTTATCAGCCATCGAGCACCCGATTCATGAATTTTTCGCGGCGTTCGCGCCCGCGTGTGATAAGTTTACCGAAGATGGTGAAGGGGTCCGGCACCGTCGCGCGGACACAGGAGCTATTGCAAATCTTTGCTACCCTCGAACTCGGGCTCTGTGCCGCGCGAGTCCTTATGGGTAAACGAGACGAGCTCCCAGAGTTCCTCACCGGCCGGCCCTTTTAGGATGTAAACATTGCCGTCGTCGCCGGAGACGCGGTAATAGCTACCCTGCGGGCTGTACCAGCGGTCCATGACCGCCTGAACTTTGATCGACCGGTCGCCGAGGATGAAGCCGGCGGGATTTTCCGCGCCCTTGGCGCTGGAATCGAATTCGATTTTTACTTTCACGGCTCTTCCCCGGACGTTCCGGATGCTATATATATCACAAATTTTCGCCGATCAAGGGAATCGATGAAGAACACGCTTGCGCAGTTGAAAGAAGAAATAATTGACGCATCGCGCATCCTTTCGCGCGAGGAGCTCGTCCGCGGCTTCGGACATGTGAGCGCGCGGATTCCGGGCTCAAAGCGCTTTCTACTAACCCCTCGCGTGAGCCTCGCGCTGGTCAAGCCAAAACAGTTGCTCGTGATGGATTTCGAGGGCCGCGTTATCCAGGGCGACGCAACGCCGCCGTTCGAAGCGCCGCTGCATGCGGCCATTTTCGCGCGCGACCCGGAGGTCCACTCGGTGACGCGCATCCATGCGCGCAAGGCGAACTATTTTTCGGTAACAGACCGCAAGCTCATGCCCGTGCATAACCACGGCAGCTTTTTCGCCGGCGGCGTGCCGGTGTTCGAACCGATGGCGCTCATTTCCACGATGGAGCTCGGCGCGGAGGTCGCCGACGCTCTGGCAGAGAATCCCGCCATTCTGCTCCGCGGCAACGGTCAGGTCACGGTCGGGCGGTCGATCGCCGAAGCGGTCGTGATGGCGATTTACCTCGAGGAAGCGGCCGATATGCTCTACGGCGCCTTACAGGTGGGCGAGCCAACCTTTTTGCGCGACGAAGAAGCCGGCCGGGGGAAAAAAGAAACGCTGCCACCGGTCGACCTCCAGCGCGCCTGGAATTACTACCGGAACAAAGCGCGCGGGAAATGATTCTACGCGCGTTAGAACCGATTACGTGAATCGAGGGCAAGAGCCTATGCGACGATCCCATAGACAGGCAGCAGCTCATTCGTTATGAGCTTTTGCCCGCTATGGGATCGACCGCAGGCTTAAAGAGAGGGACTACTTTTTCAGTTCGAAGTTCGCTTTCGCGTCTTCTTTCGCTTTGACGGTGACCTTCATTGTCACCGGTTTCTGATTGGCCAGCGTCTCTTGCCAGACCTGAACCGTATAGGTCCCGGCGGGCACATCGGTAAGCTTGAATGCCCCCGAGCTGTCGGTCACGGCGACGTACGGATTATCCGTCGCCACGACCCAGCCGTTCATCCAGCCGTGCACATCGCACTTGACGTTGATCGCCTCAGGCTTCTCGATCTTCACCTCCACGGTCTTCTTGAACTTCGGCTGCGCGATGTTGAAGGTCGGATTCGCCTTGCTGTACGAGTGGATGTTGTGCAGGATGCCGTCGGGATTGTTGATCTCGAGAGGAGTCCCGACCGGAAACGCGACCACGTGCGGATGATACTCGCAGTTCTGCTGGTCGAGGTTGACCTTCTTCGCGTCGATCTTCTTGCCGGTCTTGATGTCCGTGATCGACACCACGGCGTATTCGACATTGCCGTTGGAGACAACCAATGATTTGTCCACTTTCTCGCCGCCCTTGGCGCAGACTTCTTTATCTTTGGTGACTTCGAGCTTCTTCGGAGCCGGCGCGCTGCCCGCGAACTTTACCGTTCCGGAAATGCTGCCGCCGTCCTTCACGTCCCCGCCCGTATAAGCGAGCAAATAGGATGGCGCGACCAGCGAAGCGCCCAAGATCACCGCCAAAACACCACCTTTGTTCATGCGATCCTCCTTAGCAGTTAGATGCCAAAGCATAGCAATTTATTCAATGCGGTCAACGCAATGCGACGCCGCCCTTGACCCCGGGTTTACCCGGGGCCGGCTTGGCCGGCGCGGGTCTCGCGGGCGCCGACGCCGCGGCCGGTGCGCCACGGCCGAGCGACATGATGTAATCGCGGAGCGCTTCGATCTGCAGGTCGTCCTTACCGCCGAGAACGTTGTCCGGACCGCCGGGGAAGAACGACGGCATCTTGGTACCAGGCTGAACCTTTTGCGGATCATGGAGCCATTTGATGATCCAGTTGGGGTTCAGACGGCTTCGCGCGAGCGTCAAATCCGGCGCCCACCCTTCCGCCGGTCCTTCGGGCTTTTTCTCCCCCTGCTGGTGGCAGCTGAAGCAGTTGAAGTAATCCTTGCCCACCAGGATCTTCCCGGCCTCGATGTACTCTTTGGGAACTTTACTCTCATCGAAGGAGGAGAATGGAAGATCCACTTTCGACATTCCATTGAAAAAATTGATGAGCGTATTCACTTCCGCGTCGTTCAGCTGGAACGTCGGCATCCTGAGCGTCAGCCACGGCCGGATCGGGACCGGCCCCTTGATGAAGCTGAAGAGCCACGGCGACTGCACCTTCTCGCCCTCGCCGTTCAAGATCGGCGGCGCCAGCGTCGGATTTTCCTGATAGTACTTGCGGATGAAACCGCCGCGTTTTTCGATCTCGTGGCAGCCGACGCAGTTGTATTGCTGCATCAGCCGGCGTCCTTCCGAGACTTCAATCGCGCGCTGGCCGTGCTCGGCCTGGTAGCGCGCGGGCACTTTGCGGTCCTGGAAGCCTGCGAGCAGCAATCGCAGATTCTTGATGTCCTCGTCCGCGAGATCGAACTGCGGCATCACCTGCTCGACGCGCTCGGT
>DASWZY010000371.1:0-4838 GCA_036407055.1 Binatia bacterium | reverse complement strand
GACGCCCCGCGGCCGTTTCGCTGCCCGCTCGTGCCGCTCGTGCCGCTCCTCGGCATCGCGCTGTGCCTCGTTCTCATGTTCTCGCTGCCGGCGGAAAACTGGCTGCGGCTTTTCGTCTGGCTCGCAATCGGTCTGGTGATTTATTTCTCTTACGGGCGCTACCACAGCGTGCTCGCGCGGGCGCGCGGAGACAACTCATGACGTCGACGACTCGCGAAAACATCGGGCAGATGGTCATGATCGGCGTTGCCGGCGAAGAGCTCACGGCGGACGAAAAGGCGCTGTTGAAGGAATATCCGTTCGGCGGCTTCATTCTCTTCGCCCACAATGTCAAAGAGCCGCAGCAGATTCTCGCGCTCTGCCGTTCCCTGTGGGAGGGCAAGCGCGAGCTGCCGCCGTTCATCGCGATCGATGAGGAAGGCGGCCGCGTGCACCGGCTGCCGCCGCCGTTCACCCACTTTCCGTCCGCGGCGGCGCTCGGACGGACCGGCAACGCCGAGACCGTCTATCGGGTAGGCCTGGCGATGGCGAGCGAGGTCAAGGCGGTCGGCATCAATCTCGATTTCGCGCCCGTATTCGACGTCGCCTCGAACCCGAGCAACCCGGTAATCGGCGATCGCGCCTTCAGCGGCGACCCCGAGGAAGTCATCCGGCTCGGCTGGGAGTTCGCGCGCGGTCTGCGCGAGGGCGGCGTGATTCCCTGCGTCAAGCATTTTCCCGGCCACGGCAGCACCGACGCGGATTCGCATCTCGAGCTGCCGGTCGTCAACAAAGACATCGACGATCTCGAGGCGACCGAGCTGCCGCCGTTCGTCTACGCCTGCGGCAAACGCGTCGAGGCGGTGATGACGGCGCACGTCCTGTATCCGGCGCTCGACCGGCAGTATCCGGCGACGCTGTCGCCGCGGATCGTCGGCGATCTGCTCCGCGGCGGGCTCCGCTACGACGGCGTCGTCTTCAGCGACGACCTCGAGATGCAAGCGGTCGCGGCGAACTATTCCGCCGAGGAATCGGCGCGGCTGGCGGTCGCCGCCGGCGTCGACACGCTGCTGTTCTGTCACGATACGAAGCGAGCCGCGGCGGCGCTCGATTTTCTCCATCGCGAGAGCGAGCGCGACTCGGATTTGAATTTACGCGTCGCGGAAAGCTGCCGCCGCATCCGCAAGCTCAAGAAGCGGACGCTCACGCGCTTTTACGGCGCCAGCGAAGAAGAATTGCAGGAAATTCTCAGCGGGGCGAATCGACGGATCGTCGCGGAGATTCAGGGCAGCCGGTAGGCGCTGTAGTCGATCAGCTTCTTGACGTCGTGACGGAGCTCGCCTTCCCACTTTTCCAGCACCAGATCGGCCGGACATTTTCCCTGCTCGACAAGGCCGCGCAGCGGCGTTAAGTAAATCGTCTCGTCCTCGCCCGCGTCGTTCAGCGCCGCCTGGCGCTTGAGCCCCTCCCATGCGATCGCGATCAATTCCCGCGCGAGATCGCCGGCGGAAAATCGACGCGCGCGCGCGGCGAGCGCGTAGCGGTGCGAATCGTGGTAGAATTCCATGCGCTCGTCCCACGACCAGCCTTTGACGAGATCCCACGCGCCGTCGAGACAGTCGGCGTCGTAGAGAAATCCCTTGATCAAAGCCGGCAGCGCGGGCATGAGCTCGGGCGGCTGGCTGTCCGCCGAGCGCGCCTCCATATACTTTTTGATCCTCACTTCGGGAAAGAGCGTGGTGAGGTGAAGGTCCCAATCCTCGACCGTCGCCTCGTGGCCCTTGTGGCCGTGGTTCCAGTATTCGCGAAACGTGATTGGGGTGAAATCGATGTAATCGGCGCCGCGCTTGATGAAATACATCGGCACGTCGAGCGCGTACTCGACGTAATGCGCGAACGATACCGCCGAATCGAACGCGAAGCGCAAGAGTCCCGTGCGCGATTTGTCGGTGTCGGTCCAGATATGCCCGCGAAAGCTCTTGTAGCCCGTGATCTGGCCCTCGACGATCGGCGAGTTGGCGAAGATCGCGGTCAAAAGCGGCGCGATGCCCATCGCGGTGCGAAACTTCGCCATCGCGTCCTTCTCGCTGCTGAAGTCGATATTCGCCTGCACGGTCGCGGTCTGCTTCATCATGCGCTGGCCGAGCGTGCCGACTTTCGGCATGTACGGCCCCATGATGCGGTAGCGTTTCTTCGGCACCCATTCGATCTCGTCGAGCCGGCTGAACGGCTGGATGCCAAGGCCGAGATAGACGACGCCCATGCGCGTCGAGATGTCGAGCAGCTCGCGGATGTGCTGCGTAAATTCGCCGTAGGCGCAGTGAATGTTCAGGCACGGCTCGCCGGAGAGCTCGATCTGGCCGCCGGGCTCGAGGTGAATCTGCGCGGGGCCACGGATGAGCGCGATGATGTGGCCGTCTTCCTCGACCGGCTCCCAGTTATACTCCTCCACCAGCTTGCGGAGGATCGCCTCGACGCCGGCAGGACCTGAATAAGGAATCGCTTTCCCCGTGTCGCGCCGGATGCCGACCTTTTCGTACTCCGTGCCGACACGCCACTGCGCGCGCGGCTTACCGGCGTTGTGGAAGTACGCTTCGAGCTCGTCTGTGCTACGCGTGCGGGGCATAAGCGCGGATGTTCTGGGAGAAAGGCGGCGTGATGACGCCTTTCTCCGTGATGATCGCCGATACCAAGTCGTGGTCGGTGACGTCGAAAGCCGGATTCAAAACCTGCACGCCGCGCGGCGTGATCGCGCGGCCGAAGATATGCGATACCTCGCGCGGATCGCGCTGCTCGATCGGAATCTCGGCGCCGCAAGTGCATTTGGGATCGATCGTCGAGGTCGGCGCCGCGACATAAAATGGAATATTGTGCCGCTTCGCCAGCACCGCGACGAGATACGTGCCGATCTTGTTGGCGACGTCGCCGTTCGCCGCGATGCGGTCGGCCCCGACCACCACCGCGTCGACCTTGCCCTTCTGCATGAGATAGCCCGCCATGCCGTCGGTGACCAAGGTAACGGGGATCTTGTCTTTCTTGAGCTCCCAGGCGGTCAGCCGCGCGCCCTGCAGAAACGGCCGCGTCTCGTTGGCGAGCACTTCCACGCTCTTGCCGCCCTCTTTCATCGCGCGGATAACGCCGAGGGCCGTTCCATACCCGGCGGTTGCGAGCGCGCCGGCGTTGCAGTGCGTCATGATATGCGACGCGGCGCCGAGCAGCTTCGCGCCGTGCTTGCCGAGCTGCCGGTTGGCCGCGATGTCCTCGTGATAAATCTTCAGCGCTTCGTTCTTGAGCATCTGCTTCACCGTCTCGATGCCCTGGCTGCGCTTCTCGGCATAGACGCGGCGCATCCGCTCGAGCGCCCAAAAAAGGTTGACGGCCGTCGGTCGGGTTTTCGCCATGGTGCGAAAAATCCGCTCGACCACGCGGTCGAAATTCTTTTCCTTGACGCTCACGGCCCCGAGCGCGACGCCCATCGCGGCGGCCACGCCGATCGCCGGAGCGCCGCGCACGACCATGTCGCGGATCGCCTGCGCGACGCCTTCGTAGTCGCGATAGACGCGATAAATCTCCTTCGTCGGCAGGAGCCGCTGATCGAGCATGACGACGCGATTGTTATTTTCCCACCGGATCGTTCTGACGGCCATGGCCACGCTTTCCATTTACGGGGAGGCTGAGTATAGTAAGCGGACACAGGAAGCTCAAGGGCCGATGAGCCTTCATACGTTTCTCGGTTATTTCACAGGACTTTATTTTATTTCGGGTAACCTCGATGCGACGACGCTTTGGCGCACCGCGGCTCTCGTCCATATCCTCGACGCCATTCTTTGCGGGATGATCGCCGGCTCGAGCGGGCGCAGCCGCAGCTTGTGGACGGCGGCGGGTCTCTGCTTCGGCATCTGGGCGCTCGCCGCGATTTTTCTGCTGCCGGCAAAGCGCGCGCTCAAGAATGCGCGCGAGTCTCAGTCGTCCTGCGCGATTACGTAAGCGAGCGCGTTCGCGTCGGTGTGCGTGATGGAAACGAGCAGCCGGCGGATGCCCAGCTCACGCGCGAAATCGGCCGTATGGCCGTTGAGCGCGATCTCGGGCTTGCCGCCGCGCGCGCGCGTCACCTCGATATTCGCCCAGCCGACCTTCGCGCCCCAGCCGGTGCCGAGCGCTTTCATGGTCGCTTCCTTGGCGGCGAAACGTCCGGCGTAGCTCTGGTACTTGCCCAGCCCCTTGCTCTCGCAGTAGCGAATCTCGCCTTCGGTATAAACACGGTCGCGAAAACGCTCGCCGATCGTCGCATTCTCCAGCGCGCGCCGAATCCGCTCCACCTCGATCAAATCCACCCCGACGCTCACGATCATCCGATAAAGTCTGCGCTCCCGACCGGCAAGAGTCAACGGACCGCCGGTCGCGATGACAGAAGTCACCGCATAAACCCTGGATTCCCGCTTGCGCGGGAATGACGGATTACAGTGGAGCCCATCTTTGAGTCACCCCCGCGAAAGCGGGGGTCCAGATTTCTTCTTCGACGACAAGGGCAGCCATGCAGATAGTTTAGAATTTTCGTCCAAAAACCGCTCCTCGCCCAACCAACTCGTTTTATTTGAGCGTCGCGTTGTCGATCACGAAACGGTAGCGCACGTCGTTTTTGAGCATGCGCTCGTAGGCTTCGTTGATCTGCTGGATGGCGATCGTCTCGATGTCGGCGGCGACGCCGCGCGCGGCGCAGAAATCGAGCATCTCCTGCGTCTCGCGCAGGCCCCCGATCGCCGAGCCGGCGATGCGGCGGCGCTCGAAGACGAGCGGCGTCGCGTCGAGCGGTGACGGCGCAGGCAGCCCGACGAGCACCATCGTCGCGTCGCGGCGAA
>DASWZY010000370.1:0-12000 GCA_036407055.1 Binatia bacterium | reverse complement strand
AAGCGCGCCGGCTCGTTCATGACCGGCCGCAGCATCACCGGCGCGAAGATGCGCGTCTTCTGGCCGTGCAAGGACGGTTATTTGAATTTCATCATCTACGGCGGCGAGGCCGGGCGCAGAACGAACCAGGCGCTCGTCGACTGGATGGACAGCAAGGGCGTCGCACCGGATTTTTTAAAGCAGAAAGACTGGAAGACCTTCGACATCGCCAAGGTGAGGCAAGAAGAGATCGACCGCATGGAAGAGCCGATCGCCGAGTTCTTCAAGGGCATCGCCAAGGCGGAGTTTTTCAAGGAAGTCGTAAAGCGCGAGATGCTGGGCTATCCGGTCGCGAGCGTGAAGGAAATCTTCGAAGACCCGCAGCACGCTGTGCGCGGTTTCTGGCGCGAGCTGGAGCATCCGGAGCTCGGCGTCAAAATCACCTACCCCGGCCCGTTCGCGCGCTTCAGCAACGGCGCGTGCGACCTGTGGCGCCGCGCGCCGCTCATCGGCGAGCACAGCGAGGAAGTCTACTGCGGCGAGTTGGGACTATCGAAGACGGAATTCGATAAGTTGAAGCGCGAGAAAATTATTTAACACGCCATGCAATCGCTGAAAGGCATCAAAGTCGTCGAGTTCGCGGCGTTCGCGGCGGGTCCCGTGGTCGGAAAGCATCTCGCCGATCACGGCGCGACGGTCGTGCACATCGAATCCAAGGTGCGGCCCGACGGGTTTCGCGCGCACTACCCGCCGTACAAGGACAACGTCCACGGCCTCAACCGCTCGGGACTCTACGCGCTCTGCAACAACGACAAGCTCGACATCACGCTGAATCTCAAAAAAGCACCCGCAGCGACCGAGCTGGCGAAAAAGATCGCCGCATGGGCGGACGTCGTGATCGAGAATTTCAGCCCCGGCACGATGGCGCGCCTCGGCCTCGGCTACGAGGAGTTGAGCAAGGGAAATCCCGGTCTCATCATGCTGTCGAGCTCGAACCTCGGCCAGAGCGGGCCGCACGCGCACCACGCCGGCTTCGGCTCGCAGCTCTCCTCGCTTGCCGGCTTCACCCATCTAACCGGTTATCCCGGCGGCTCGCCGCAGATCCTTTACGGCCCGTACATCGACTATATCGCCGTCGCCTACGGCGCGGTCGCGATCCTCGCCGCACTCGACTACCGCAAGCGCACCGGCAAAGGCAATTACATCGACACGGCGCAGTACGAGACCGGCCTCCAGTATCTCGCGCCGATTTTGCTCGACTACAAAATCAACGGCCGCGTCGCCTCGCGCGACGCGAACCGCGATCCGCACGCGGCGCCGCACGGTGCGTTTTCGTGCAAGGGCGACGACCGTTGGTGCGCGATCAGCGTGAGCAGCGATGATGAATGGAAGGCGCTCGTCAAGGCGATGAAAACTCCGGCCTGGGCGAAAAAATTCGCCACGTTCGAAGCGCGCAAGGCGAACGAAGATGAATTGGATCGTCTCATCGGCGAGTGGACGCGCGGCTTCGAACCGCGCCAGCTGATGGAGACGCTGCAAAAGGCCGGCGTCAAAGCCGGCGTCGTCAACCGCATGTGCGATGTCTACGACGACCCGCAATTAAAGCAGCGCCCGCAGTGGGTCGAGATCGAGCATCCCGAGATCGGCAAAATGCACTACCAGCGCCCGCCGTTTCTCCTGACGAAAACGCCGCCAGGCCCGGCGAAGCGCGATCCGCTGCTCGCCGAGCATAACGAATATTTCTACCGCGAGCTGCTGGGACTCAGCGAAGAAGAGTACAAAAAGCTCGTCGACGACCAGGTGATCTACTAACCGCGTGATGCCGGAATCGAAGAGTGCTTCGACTAGCTCAGCACGAACGGAGTTTTAGCTAAGCCATTAAGAAGTTGCTTTTCGTTCGCCCTGAGCTTGCCTGTCCTGAGCGAAGTCGAAGGGTCGAAGAGCTCCGAAATTCGCGGTACTCCGCGGCGATGACTCGCCGTTACGACGAGAGCCGCGCCAGCGACTCGCGCACCGTCGGCCGCTTCCCCGATTCCACGTCTTCTCGCCGCCGCTCGTGAAACGCCGACAGCGTCTTGTTGGCGGAGGCGAGCGTCTTGATCTCCTTGCAATAATCTTCGAGCTTCGCCGCCGGGAATGCCCAGAGCGCGACGCCGTCCGACAGCGCGTCGATATAGGCGCGCGCGCCGCAGCAGCCGAGGCTCTGCGCCGCCACGCCTTGCGTGAGCACCTGTGGAATCACGGCGCAGGCCGGACGGCCCAGCGCCGGCGGCGCGCCGCGGTCGACGCGCGCGGCCGCCTCGGTGATCACGAGTCCCTGGCGCGCGTCGGCGAAGAGGAGCGCGACCTCCGGCGCCGCGGGAAAATCGGCCAGCGGGCCGTAGACGACGTACTGCGCCCGCCGCGGCGCGACGGGAATCGCCGCTACTTCCTCCGCGCGAACGTAATCGAGCCCGGCCATCGCCTGGAGCGCGTCCTGAAGCTCGCTCTCGGAGGCCGCCGTATGCGGCAGGTTGTGCGTGTGCATGCCGATCGCGCATAGTCCGTGATCTTTAGCGGAGGTGGAGAAGGCGCGCGCCGCCGCCTTCTCCCAAAACGCGCAGCCCGCGGGCGCGGCGCCGTCGAACGGTGCGACGCCGGCTGGCACCGCGTCGCAAAACGCGACTGCGATCGGGGGCAGCGAAAGGGCGAGGGCGCGGTTCAGTTCATTCGCCAGTTCCTGATAATTCATGCGTCACTCTCCCGCGATTGATGATATTCTTCAGCTCGTTTGCCGAACCGCCCCGGCCGCGGGCGCGGGGATGGAATACTTCCTCAGAGAAAACGAAACCACACGACCCAACCGGCTAGGACGAGCGCGTTGACGGCGAAGCTTGCGGCGAGAACCGCCTTCATGGCCCGCGACCGTAGCTGCGGCGGGCGATTCCATACGAGATAGACCTGGTAGGCCAGACCGGCGGCGGCCGCGGCGAAAAAAAGCGGCTGCAGCTTCTGCAGCCAGACGAGGAAGCCCAAGGTCAGCGCCGATAATGCACCAAGTCCTGCCAGGACTTGCATCAACAGTCATCAGCTCGGCACGAGCAGCGCCGCGACGATCGACAAAAGTCCGGGCTTTTTCGGATCGCTCCCTGCGATTTTCATCTGTTCATTATATATATTGCGTCCACCGTGTCTAATCAATGCACCGCTGTTCCGTCTCGACTCCGGCTTGACTCGTCGCGTGGAATTGGCGTAATACCTGCCAAGCTCATCGCCGGCCATCGGCAAATTATTCTCAACGCTCGGAGGATTTCGCGTATGGAATGGAAAGAAGCGCTCCCGCTTTTGCAGGACAATCACACCGGCGTCGCGATCGCGATCAATGCGAAAGGCCGCGCGCACGCGACCGTCGTCTCGACCGGCATGCTCGACGGCAAGGTCGGCTTCGCCTCGCGCGCCTGGACCGTCAAGGCGAAGAATATCCAGCGCACCGGCCGCGCCACGCTGACGGTAATCAAACTCGATACGCGGCGCTACGTCACCGTCGAAGGACCGGCGTCGGTCGAGCCGTGGCAGGATACGCCCGCGCACATCAAGCGGCTGAAAGATCTTTACACGTCGATGGGCCGCGCGCCGAGAAGCGACGAAGAATTCACCAAGCAGATGCGCGAGGAGCAGCGCAATATCATTCTGGTAACGCACGAGCATATCTACGGCAGCCTGAAGGCCGGCAAGTAGCGCTCTTTCGGCGCCGAAAAAAGCTTAGTATCCGGGCCATTTTCCGCTCCCAAAAATTTTTTTATTGTTGAAGCTCGCGCGGCTGTGCTAAAAGGTCGCGCCATGAGCAAGATATTGACGCTCGACATGAACGAGCGCGAGCGGCGCATCGTCCGGAATGTCGAGGACTACGGCTGCCATATCGCTTTCATCCGCGAGTCCGCCGGCCTGGCCGGCTTCGCTTACTCGATCGGCCTTTACCACAACTTCCGCCATCCCGAGATCATTCTCTTCGGCCTCGACACCGAAGTGATGACGCGGACGATCAACCAGCTCGCGCAGCAGATCCGCGCGGGGAAGATGTACGATGCCGGCTTCGATTATCCAGAGGTGCTGGACGGCCTCGAGTGCCGCTTCCACTACGTGCAGAATCACTGGCAGCTTTTGTTCGCGTCCGTCGCGCGCTGGTTTTACGAGGCCGACGACGTGCCGTTCCTGCAGTGCGTGTGGCCCGACGGGCGGAAAAAATATCCGTGGAGCGCCTACTACCGGCCGGACCGTCTGCCGGAGCAGCCGTGGCTCTTCCGCGAAGACGCGCGCGACGCCGGCGTCGAGGGCTTCATCCAGGCGACCTACGGCGATGAGGGCATCGACAGCGTGCTCAAAGTCTTCGACGAGCGCGCCGCGACTCAGACGCTCACCTCGTCGTGCGCAAAACATCGCTACGAGCGTCTCACCTGGCCGTTCGAGCGGCCGTCGCGCATGCGGGTCTTCTCGCACGCCGGCCTTCAGCCGGAAAGAATCCTCGCGGTATTCCACGAGGACGACGACAGCTGGTTCGTCATGTCGCGCGCGCAAGGCGAGGACGAGACCGCGAACGAATTGTGCCTCGGCTGTCTGGCCGCCGGCGATCCTTCGCTCGCCGAGGTCGCCGACCTGCCGCGCGGCTGGGCGGCGCGACGGCCGAGTCCGTCCGACGCCTGGCGCCGGCGCCCGGGCGGCTGATCCTTCCCGCGGTTGAATTTGTCACGCGCAAGCTGCTAAGACGGCTTCAGCGAAGGTACCAAGGGTTCGCCATGAAGCTCACACCCGTTCTCCTCGTCATTCTATTGTTGTTCACTCCTTCCACGGCGCACGCGCTCGAGAACGTCCGCGTCGCTTACCCGTCGATGAACACCTCGGTGTACTGCCTCATCATCGCGCAGAAGGAAGGTTATCTCAAAGAGGAAGGGATCGATGTTCAGATCTTGAGCATCCGCGGCGAAATCGCGATCCGCACCGCGCTCGCGGGCGAGATCGATTTCTTCACCAACGCGGGCAGCGCGCTCGCCGCCGCCGTCAGAAACGTGCCGGTCAAGATCGTCACGGTCTTCCAGGACAAGCCGTCATGGGACCTGATCGCGCTGCCGACGATCAAATCGATTTCTCAGCTCCGCGGCCAGAACGTCGCGATCATGTCGCCGGAGGGATCGCTCGCCGTCGTCGCCCGCGAAATTTTGAAGAAAAACGGCCTCGACCCGGGGAAAGACGTGAACCTGGTCGTCATGGGCGGCGACGAAGTGCGCTTCCCCGCGCTCAAAGGCAAGGCGATCCAGGCAACGCTGTTCAATACCGGCACGAGCATCGTGGCGCAGCGCGAAGGCTTCACCAAGCTCGCCTCTGCCGGCGACTACGCCAACCTAGTCCAGGGCGGCCTCGCGACGACGGACGAGAAGATCAAGCAGAATCCTGAAAAAATCTTTCGCTTCATTCGCGCGAGCCTCAAGGGCCTGCGCTTCTTCGTCGAGAAGCGCGAGGCCGGAATCAAATACATGATGGGCGCGCTGCGCCTCTCCGACCGCGAGACGGCGAACGCGATCTACGACATCGAATCGAAGCTCGTGCTGCGCGACGGCGTGAGCGGGGATAAGACGCTGCAGACGATGATCGACGACATGCGCAAGGCGACCAAGACCGCGCGCGAGATCAAGACGACGGAGATATTCGATTTGAGCTTCGTCCGAAAAGCGGCGGAGGAGCTGAAGGGCTGGAAACCGTAAGAATTACGAAAGGACCGACATGGGCTTCAACGATTTGAGAGATTATCTCGACGCGCTCGATGAGCGCGGGATGCTGCGCGTCGTCGAAGGCGCGGACTGGAACCTGGAGATCGGCGCAATCTCGCAGATGATGCAGGAGACCGCCGAGAACCCGGCGCTTTTGTTCGACAAGATTCCCGGCTACCCGAAGGGCTTTCGCGTGCTCACCAATATGCTGAACAGCCCGAAGAAGCAGGCGCTGGCGCTCGGGCTCCAGTATAATCTGAGCGACCTCGAGATCGCGCGGCAGATGAAAGAGCGGCGCAAGGACAATGCGACGATTCCGCCGCGCGAAGTTTCCACCGGTCCCATCATGGAGAACCACGACCGCGGCGACAAGGTCAACATCCTCAAGTTCCCGACGGCGAAGTGGCGCACGCTCGAAGGCGGGCGCTACATCGGCACGACCACGCTCGTCATCAATCGGGACCCCGACGAGGGCTGGGTCAACATGGGAACGTACAGGCAGATGATCCACGACGAGAAGACGGTCGGCTTCTTCGTCGAGCCGCACCACCACGGCATGATCATCGCGAAGAAATACTGGGCGCGCGGCAAGGCGTGCCCCGTCGTAGCCGTGTACGGCCAGCAGGCGGAATTGTTTCTGGCGTCGACGGCGAGCTCTCCGTGGGGCAAGTCGGAGCTCGACGTGGCCGGTGCGATGGCCGGTCATCCGATCGAGGTCGTCAAAGGGCCGCTGACGGGCCTGCCGATACCGGCGCACGCCGAGATCGCAATAGAAGGCGAGGTGCCGCCTCCCGAGGTCGACTCGCGGCCGGAAGGCCCCTATCGTGAATGGCCGGGCTACTATAGCCAGGAGCCGCACCCGCAGCCGGTCATCCACATCAAGGCGATCTACTACCGGAACGACCCGATCCTTACCGGGCCGCACCAGAACAATCGCAACATCAGCGTCGGCCCCGTTACTCACGCGGGCACTGCCGTATGGGAGGCGCTGGAGAAAAGCGCTCTGCCCGGCATCCGCGGTGTCTGGGCGCACGCCAACGGGCTTTTTATCGTCATCTCGCTCAAGCAGGCATTCGCCGGCCATGCCAAGATGGCGCTCTTGAACGCTGTCGGCGCGCGGGGATCGAACAGTGCCTACCGATACTACGTCGCCGTAGACGACGATATCGACCCATCGAACTTGGACGACGTCCTCTGGGCGATGACAACCCGCTGCCTGCCGGAGCAGCAGATCGATATCGTCAGAGGCACGGTCAGCACCCGGGTCGACCCGATTATGAGCCCCCAAAAGCGGGATTCCTGGGACCTCACCTGCGGCCGGGTCCTCATCGATGCCTGCAAGCCTTTCGAGTGGATGGAGCAGTTCGGGAAGCACATGACCTTCACGCCCGAATACGAGCGGCAGGTCCGGGAAAAATGGAACTTCTTGATTAAGGATGGCCGCGGAAGACACAAGTAATTGTATCGTCATAAGGCCATATACCCTATATAACGAAACCTCCTCGTCCGCCGTCTTGACAAAGGCCCCGGCCATTGGTACTCTTCGGGTACCTAAGCCGCCCCGTCTACACCCCTCCGGCGGGGCCTCGCGGACATGCTATTCGGAAACGAAATTTCGTCGCTGTCGAGATTCGAGCGCAGGGTCGTCGCGGCCCATGCAGTCGTTTTGGGTCTGTTCGTCCTTTTCTTCCCCAGCGGTCTTTTTCACCCCCGGAATCTGCCCGTGCTGGAGCGCCAGGAGCGACCCACCCCCGAGCTTCTGAAGGTCTATTCGATCCTACGGTCGGGCATGGGCCAGGCGAGCGAGAGCGCGGTCTGGGCGGTATCCCGGACCATCATCCAGGAGAGCCGCCGGCACTCTTTCGATCCCCTCCTGGTGCTAGCGGTGATCGCGGTCGAGAGCAGCTTCCAGCACACGGCCGAGTCGCCCGACGGCGCCCGCGGCCTCATGCAGATCCAGCCTTACGTCGCAGGCGCGCTAGCCGAACAGCGGCGCTCGCTCTACGGCGACAAGCATCCGGCCGGCGCCCCGGACCTCGACAACCCGATCGTCAACATCAAGCTCGGCGTCTTCTATCTGCATTCCTTGTGGACGAACTTCCGCGACATGAAGCTCGCGCTGACGGCCTATAATTATGGGCCCGGAACCGTGCAGAGCCGCATCGACGAGGAAGAGGAAGTCCCGCAGGAGTACGCGTCGAAGGTCCTCTCCACGTACCAGGGATATCGCCGGACCCTGCATCGCTCCCGCTGAAGCGAATCTTTCCGTTCCCGACTCTCGCCCGCGTCCGCGACCTGTGTTAGTAATCGAGCGATTGCGGTGAGAGAGCCCTTGCAAATCGTCTTGAGCGAGCCGGCGCTGGCAGAAATCGCCCGCCATGCCGCGGAATCGTTCCCCGAAGAGTGCTGCGGCGTCGTGCTCGACTACGGCCACCGCGATGAAGTGCGCCGGCTGGAGAATATCCAGAACCGGCTGCACGCGCTCGACCCGGAGACTTACCCGCGGCTCGCGACGATCGCCTACGCGATGGATCCCAAGGAGCTCGAGACGGTGCTCGACCGCGCGGCCGCCGCGGGCGGGCGCATCAAGGCGTTCTATCACTCGCACCCGAACCACGAAGCTTACTTCTCCGCCGAGGACAAGGCGTTCGCGATGCCGTTCGGCGAGCCGACGTTTCCCGACACCGCGCAGATCGTGGTTTCGATCTACGACCGGGTCGTCAAGCGCGTCGCGGCTTACATGTGGGACGCCGAGCGGCAGGACTTCCTCGAAGCCGCGCTGAGGAGTTCCGCCCGATGACGCCGCCGCGCGATGGCGCCGTCGACGCCCGCGGCCTGAAGATTCATTATCTCGAGTGGGGCGACCCGGCGGCAGAGCCGCTGCTCCTGATCCACGGCTTTCTCGACCATGCGCGCAGCTGGGAGCGCTTCGTCGCCGCGCTTGAGAAGCACGACTCGACGCCGCGGCGCATCATCGCCCCCGATTGCCGCGGCCACGGAGACAGCGGCTGGGTCGGCGCCGGCGGTTATTACCACTTTCCCGATTATATCTGGGACCTGAACACGTTCGTCGAAGCATTGCGGCTCGACCGCTTCGCGCTCGTCGGCCACTCGATGGGCGGGACGATCTCGTTCATCTATTGCGGCACGTTTCCCGCGCGCGTTAAAAAGCTCGTTCTCGTCGAAGGCGTCGGACCGCTTCCGGCACAATTCGCCGACGCACCGCCGCGCATGGAGCGCTGGATCGCGGAAGTGAAAATGGTGCCGCACCGCAAAATCGTCGAGTACCGGAGCCTTGAAGAAGCCGCGGAGCGGCTGAGGCGGAAGAATCCGCGCCTCGACAACGCGCTCGCGCTTGAGCTCGCTCGCGGCGGCATGCGCCGGCTCGCGAATGGAAGCTGGGTGTGGAAGTTCGACCCGCTCCACCGCACCGCGGCGCCGCAGCCATTCTACTCGGCGCAGGCGGTGGAATTTTTCCGGCGCATCGAGTGCCCGGTCCTCATCGTCAACGGCGCGGAGAGCCACCACACGCCGCGGCCGGATATCGCCGAGCGGCTCGAAGCGATCCGCGACCGGCGCGTCGCTTCGGTCGAGGGCGCCGGTCACATGGTGCATCACGACAATCCCGCGCGCCTCGCCGAGCTCGTCGCCGGATTTATTCGCCGTTGACGCAAAAATGGAAGATTGTTATCTTCCAACTGTGAGCGAGAGAAAGCGGCTGTTTTTAACCGTTGGCGACGAGGTCACGCACCAGGGTTACCAGCAATGGGGGCATGGGCTCGTCGTGGAAGTGATGACGTCGTCGGTTCCCGGCGGCACGTGCCTCGTGCGGGTGCGCTGGCAGGACGGACAGGTGCGCACGTTCAACAACGATATGGACAACCAGAGCTGCTGCTATTATTTCGGCGTGCGGCGCTACTGGAATCCGAAGCACGCCGGCGACGCGCTCAAGGCTAAATTCTTCTCCCTCAAAGGATAACCGTCATGAAGAAAATCACCGCCGTGTTCGCCGGCCTGACCATCGGAATCGCCCTGCTCGCGCCGTTCCCCGTCCGCGCCGCCGACCCGGTCGAGACCGCCGGAGTAGCAGTCGGCGTGACGGCGGGCAACGCCGTCGTTATCCCGGCGAAGATCATCTCCGTCGGCACCGGCCTCATCGCCGGCGCCTTGTCCTTCGTTCTCACCGGCGGCAACGCAGATCTCACCCGGCAAATATGGAGCGACGTCACCGAAGGCCCGTGGTACGTTTCGCCCGCGCTTGCGCGTCGGGCCATCGGCGAGCGTCCCGAGCTGGAAAAGAAAAAGGCCGGAATGGCCGAAGCCACTCCGGCCGTGGAGGCGCCGCCGGCGCCCGCCGATTCTCCCAGCGCTCAATAGCTACGCCGCGAGATTTTTCTTAAAAAAGCTCACCGTTCTCTGCCACGCGTCTTTCGCCGCGTCGGCGTTGTAGCGCTCCGCGTTCGTGTTGTTGTTGAACGCGTGCTTCGCGCCCGGATAAACTTTGATGTCCGCCTGCTTGCCGAACTTGGCGAGCGCCTGCTTCAGCGGCTCGACTCCCGGCATGATGTTCGGATCGTCCTGGGCGTAGTTGCCCATCAAGGGACATGGAATATTCTGCACCTGATCCAGCGGGTCGGGATTCCGTCCGTAGTAGACTACCGCCGCGTTCAAGTCCTTGCATTTGGTCGCGAAGTTGAGCGACTGGCCGCCGCCCCAGCAATAGCCGACGACGCCGACTTTTCCATTGAGGAAATTTTGCTTCTTTAAATAAGCGACGGCGCTCGTGAGGTCCTCGACCACCATGTTGCCGTTGATCTTCTTGATCGCCTCGATCGCCTCCTCGGGACTCTTGAATTGATCGCTGCCGCCGATGCGCGACATGAGGTCCACCGCGAGCGCCGCGAACCCTTCTTTCGCGAAGCGCCGGGCGACGTCCTGGATGTGCGGCACCAAGCCGCGGTTTTCATGAATGACGATCACCGTGCCGAGACTTTTGCCGTCTTTCGGGCGCGAGAGATACGCTTTCACCGGACCGGCGTTTCCGGGAAAGCTTACGCTCTCGGAAATCAAAGCCGGATCGTTCGGCTGAACGATGTTGCCTTCCGCCATTTGTGTTCCTCCTTTCAGTATTCGATTTAAAGCCGACGATAATTTCCTTATCCGAAAACCATTATTGAATCCAGACAAGACGGCGCGAAAAGTGCACGGCGGAAGGCGCTTCCAGGTGCCAGGCTCCCGATCCCTTTTTACGCAGCGAAGGGAAATTTTTCCGGGTGTTCGCCCGCCGCCGGCGACGCTTTCTCCGCGAGAATATTCGCTTTTTGAAGATCCGGCCGTTGGCATATTTCTTGGTTCAGCTTTCATTCAAACGCGCTGCGGCATGGCTGCAGCGCCCGAACACGAGACTAAAGAGACAAGGAGGCTTATATGCTTAACTGGGCAGTCACCTTTCTGGTTATCGCGTTGATCGCGGCCGTTCTCGGCTTCACCGGCATCGCCGGCGCGGCCTCGCAGATCGCCTGGATTCTCTTCGTCGTTTTCATCGTGCTGTTCCTGGTCAGCCTGATCGCCGGACGCGGCCGCGGGCCGCTCGTTTGAGCACTCGCGTGTGTGGAGTTGAGGAGGAGGTAGCATGAAGCCTGGAACGATTATCGGAATCATTCTGATCGCGCTTGCGGTCTTCTCGTTCGCCTACCAAGGCATTCCTTTCAAGACGCGCGAGAAGGTCGTCGATCTCGGACCGATTCAAGCGACGGCGGAGAGGGATAGAAGCATCCCGCTGCCGCCGATCTTCGGCGCCATTGCTCTGGTCGGCGGGATCGTCCTGATTTACTCAGGCACGAGACAGCATTAACGACTCGCGGGAGCCGGTCTCTCCGGGCTCCCATCTTTCCACGAAGCCTGCCATTTCACCGCACACGCCCCGGAGCCGCCGACGCGGTTCCGGGGCCTGCCTATTGTACTTCTAAAGTCCGATAGGTTCATTTCAATCGGTAATCCACCCGGATTGACGGACAACTGCGAGACGCTAAACGTAAGAGAGATAGAGCGCTCCTGTTCTTACCAAATCAGAAAGGAGAATGTGATGAGACAAAGCAAAGCGCTCGTTGGCATCTCTTTGTTGGCGGGGGTCATTGCCTTAGCCGGCTGCTCGTCGACTTCCGATTCAGGACGGCGGGGCGGCGCGTCCACAGGCAGTATTCAAAACGAAGACGCGCCCAGCGCGCCCAGCCGTAGATCGGGTGGCTCCGGCGGTGGGGAGTCCGGCACTTCCGGTTCA
>DASWZY010000369.1:0-7288 GCA_036407055.1 Binatia bacterium | reverse complement strand
ATCGCGGCGACCGTCGGCCTCATCAGCTTTGGCAACGCGCTCACGAGCATTAGCACGCCGGTGCTGCTCTATAGTCCGCAATCGCGCCCGCTGGCGATCCTGCTCATGGAGTACAGCTTCAGCGGAGAGGTCGAGCGCGCCGCCGCGCTCGGACTGTTGATCACTGCAATGGTCTCTGTAATGATGCTGGTCGGTCGAAAATTCGTGCGACCGCTCACCGGGAATTTATAGGCAAGCAGGCAGAATGCAGAAGGCAGTAAGCAGTCGGATGCAAAAAACTATGAACGCGATCAAGCTTTCTGTGCTGCTTTCAGTGCTGCTTTCTGCAGCCGCCTTACTGCTTTCTGCTTACTGCTTCGACGCCGCGGCGCAGACCTGGGAGCAAACCCTCGCCGCAGCAAAGAAAGAGGGTTCGGTCGTCGTCGTAGGCTCGCCCGACCCGGTTATGCGTAGCGCGATCATTCCTAAGTTCACGGCGCGCTATGGCATTCCGGTCGAATTCCTCGCCGGCCGTTCGAGCGAGACCGCGCAGCGCCTGCGGACCGAGCGCGGGGCCGGAATTTATTCGGTCGACGTCTTCCTTTCCGGCCCGGATACGACGGCCACGGTTTACTACCCGGAAAAAATGCTCGATCCCCTGAAACCGTTGCTGTCTCTGCCGGAGGTGACCGATGGGAGCAAATGGAAAAGGGGCAAGCTGTGGTTTGCCGATCCTGAAGAGCGTTTCGTCATGCGTCCGTTCAACACCGTCGCGAGCCTGTTGTTCATCAACACGGACTTTGTAAAACCGGACGAGATTCGCGCGGCCAAGGATCTTCTGAATCCCAAATGGCGCGGCAAGATCTCGACCGAAGACATCACGACCACGGGCGCCGGAGCGAATCTAGCCGCGCGCTTCTACCATCAGCTCGGTGCCGACTTCGTCAAGAAGTTATACGTCGACCAGAAGACGGTCGGCACTCGCGAGCGGCGCCAGTTCACCGACTGGCTCGCGCGGGGAACGCAGCCGATCTGCCTCAATTGCCGGGAGGACGACGTGCGGCCGCTGGTAAAAGACGGCTTCAAGCTCACAGAAATTTTCGAGCTTAGCGATGTCATGCCCGGTATCAATGGCTCGCCCTGGATGCTGAGCGTAGCCAATCGCGCGCCGCATCCGAACGCCGCGAAAGTTTTCGTCAACTGGATCGCCGGGAAGGAAGGGCTCGAAATTTACGCGCGCGGCTACGGCAGCGCGACGCTGCGCACCGATATCGATGAATCCTATTTGAGCCCAGGCAATATTCCCAAGGCCAACGTTAAGTATTTCGACGACACCGACTGGAACTGGATCGTTACCGGCCGCCACGATTATCGGGAAAAGGTCTGGAAGCTGATGAAGGAAACGAAAAAGTAACTGCCTCGGGAAGGCGCTGAGAAATTATGGCTAAGAAAATCCGTATTTACTATCGCGCTGCGGGCCATGTGCCGCTCTGGAAAGTGATGGAGGAAGGCGGCTTCCTGAAAAAGCAAGGCCTCGAAGTCGACCTCGGGTCGATGGAGGGCAAGCGCCAGCGTGCGATGGAGGGGCTGCGCGCGGGCGACCTCGACGTCATCTCCGGGAGTCACCACAACCTTTACGCCTACCGCGCGCTCCACGGCGATCCGTTCGTCCACATCGCGCAGACGAACAATCTCTGGAAAGAGAACTGGCTGGTCGCGCGCGACGGCATCAACGGCGTCAAGGACTTGAAGGGCAAGCGCATCGCGATGGACGACTTCGACGGCCACACCGGCCTCAATGTCTGGCTCTACCTCAAGCTCAACGGTCTCCAGGAAGGCCGCGACGTAGAGCTCCTCGACGGCGATAAAAAGGGCCTCGACCGCGTGCGCAAAGTCATGGCCGGCGAATACGACGCCACGTTCGTGCGCGCGGTGGATCAGCTCCGCGCCCGCGCGATCGGCGCGCGCGTGATCGACTTGCCCGAATCGATGGCGATGATCGAAGGCGTGACGCTCACGACGACGACGACATATGTCAACAGCCATGAGGACGAAGTGCGCGGTCTGCTGAAGGCGCTGGTCGACGCGATTCACTTCTTCCGCACCCGCCGCCGCGATACGCTCGACATCATCGATCGCACCTGCAAGGACCTGCTCAAATTCCAGTGCGACGAAGAGCAGGCGATGTACTACGAAAATCAGGTGAAATCGCTGGAGCCGAAGCCGTATCCGACGCTCGACGCGGTCCGGAACGTCTTCGCACTGGCGGTGAAGCGGAATCCGGAGATCGCGTCGTTCAACCCGCTCGCCATGTGGGACCTCCACCACCTGCGCGAGATCGACGACAGCGGCTACATCGATCGTTTATACGCGGATTGATTTTGCATCGAACACGATGACGCGAACGCTCACATTAAGGATTATCGCCGCGCTGCTCTTTGCCGCTTTTATAGCGGCTGCGCCCGCCTTCGCCCAAGACTGGAAAAAAGATTGGGAGGCGACCGTCGCGGCGGCGAAGAAAGAGGGACAACTCTCGATCTATATCTATCGCTACGAAGCGGTATTGGAGGCGTTCAAGAAAGATTATCCGGAAATCAAGGTCATCTCGGTCGCCGGAACCGGCAACCAGCTCGGCACGCGAACGCTGGCGGAGCGGCGCGCGGAGAAATACCTGGTCGATGTCTTCAGCAGCGGACCGAACTCGGCGTTCAACATCCTCTATAAGGCCAAAGTCCTCGACCCGCTACGTCCGGCTATGATCCTGCCGGAAGTCACCGACGCGTCGGGCTGGCATGGAGGCAGGCTCAACTTCATCGATCCGGAGGGTAAGTACATCTTCGGCTACCTCGCCAACCCTAGCTCGGCGCAGCTCTACTACAACAGCAAATTCGTCCAGGAGAAGGAATTCAACTCACATTGGGATCTAGTCAATCCCAAGTGGAAGGGAAGGATCGTCGCGCTCGATCCGATGCTAACCGGGCTCGGACAGACGATGCAGTTTTTCTATTACCATCCGAATCTCGGGCCGGAGTTCATCAAGAAACTGTTCGGCACGATGGACATCACGTACAGTAAAGAATTCCGCCAAATGACAGACTGGCTCGGCCAAGGGAAATTCGCGCTTTGCATGGGCTGCAAGGACGGCGACCGCGCCCGGAATCAAGGACTGCCGGTCGACGGGTTTGACACGAGTCTGTGGAAAGAAGGCGGCAGTTTTTCTACCGGGGGCGGCAGTTTGAGCCTGCCCAACCGCGCGCCGCACCCGAATGCGGCCAAGGTCTTCATCAACTGGCTGCTCTCGCGCAAGGGGCAGATCGCGATGCAGAAGCTCTCCGATCGCGACGATCCTCCTAACTCGCGGCGCATCGACATCCCGAAGGACGACGTGCCTCCGGAGAACCGCATGCACGAGGGCCGCAGGTATCTCGACGTCGGCAAACCCGAATGGCAGGACATGGCGCCGATCTTTCAGCTCGTCCGAGAGGTGACGAAGAACCGCGAAGCAAAGTAGGAGGAGGCATGCTCAGCAGGGAAGAGAACGAGTATTTGACGCGCGTCGGGCGCGGAGCGCCTGCGGGTGAATTGTTGCGCCGCTATTGGCATCCGATCGCCGTCGCCGGCGAGCTCACTAGCGAACAGCCGATCAAGGCCGTGCGCATCCTCGGCGAAAATCTCGTCGTCTTCCGCGATACGGCCGGAAAGTACGGCCTCATCGCCGAGCGCTGCCCGCACCGCAGCGCCTCGCTCGCCTACGGCCGCGTCGACGCCGAGGGCATCCGCTGCGCCTATCACGGCTGGAAATTCGATCACAGCGGCCGCTGCCTGCAGCAGCCCGCGGAGGCGGACGACAGCACGTTCAAGGACCGCGTCCGGCAGCCTGCGTATCCGGTCGAAAAATTGGCTGGGCTCTTATGGTCCTATCTCGGACCCCAACCCGCGCCTTTGCTGCCGCGCTGGGACGTGCTCGTGCGCGAGGACGGCAAGCGCTGGACGGTGGTCGAGTCGATGATCGACTGCAACTGGCTCCAGCCGATGGAGAACTCCGTCGATCCGTCGCACCTCTACTGGCTGCACGGCGATTCGGCGCATCTCATGGGCCACGTGCCGGATTACGGCGAGACGCACGAATTCATTCGCTTCGAGTACGGAATCTGGAAGCAGCGCACGACTCCGGGGAAAAAGCCCGGCGACCCGCCGCAGCGAGACGAGCATCCGCTGCTTTTTCCTTGCATCCTGCGCCACGTCGCGAAATACAAAGGCGGCTTCCGCCACAATCTGCAGATCCGCGTGCCGGTCGACGACACGCACACGCGCGTCTTTCGCGTGAGCTTCGTGCCGTCGGAAACGGACCGCTCGCCGGAAGATGTCGATCCGCCGTTTCAATATTCTCAGCTCAAGGGACCGGACGGCCGCTTCGATTTAAGCACCGTGCCCGCGCAGGATGCAATGGCATGGGAGACGCAGGGCGGGCTCGCCGACCGATCGCTGGAAAACCTCGGCGTCGGCGACAAGGGAGTGATTTTTTTGCGCAAGCTCTTGAAAGAGCAGATCGATATCGTTAGAAACGGCGGCGAGCCGATGGGCGTCATCCGCGACTCGCAGAAGAACCGGATCATCGAACTCGACGTTATCAACGAGCGCATCGGCCTGTTCCGCTCGACGGACAAAAAGGTCGCATAGCTCCAATCCATCAACAGGGAAGGAGAATCTCATGGCAGACGAGAAACCCATAAAGCTCGATATGAACGCGCTCCCGCGCGTAGATACTTACAAGAACTGGCAGGCGGCGCAGAAAATCCCGGTGATTACCGGCTTCTTCGTCGAGGATTTGAAGACGGTCCCGGTCGAGCCGTGGGATTTGAAGGGCGGTCTGGGCTCTTTTATCGTGCTCGACGGCACGGGCGGCGTCAACGACGGCTACGTCTGCGAGATTCCGCCAGGAGGCAAGCTGAAGCCGCAGAAGCATCTCTACGAGGAGATGGCCTACGTCGTCAAAGGCCATGGCGCGACCACCGTCTGGCAGAAAGAGGGCAAGAAGCACACTTTCGAGTGGGGCCCGGGCAGCATCTTCGCCATCCCGCTGAACGCGCGCTACCAGCACTTCAACGGCAGCGGCAGCGAGCCGGCGCGCTATTTCTCGGTCACGAATAGCTGCTTCATGATGAATCTGTTCCACAATCTCGACTTCATCTTCAACGACGATTACGAGTTCACCGACCGGTTCAACCCGGAGGTCGACGACTACTTCAGCGGCAAGGGCGAGATCTTCGGCCGCTTCTTCATGACTACCAACTTCGTCGCCGATACGCACACCGCGACGCTGAAGGACTACAGCGAGCGCGGCGCCGGCGGCACGAACATGAAGTTCGACCTCGCGGGCCAGACCATGGGCTGCCACATCTCCGAGTTCCCGGTCGGCACCTACAAAAAAGGGCACCGCCATGGCCCCGGCGCACACGTCATCATCCTCGGCGGCCAGGGCTACTCGATCCTCTGGCCCGAGGGGCAGGAGATGCGGCGCGTCGACTGGCGGCAGGGAAGCGTCGTCGTGCCGCCGAACCAGTGGTTCCACCAGCACTTCAACTCAGGCGCGATGCCGGCACGCTATCTGGCGTTCCGCTGGGGCAGCTGGCGCTACCGCTTCATGAGGCTTACCGACAGCGACGGCTCGACTTACACCAATATAAAGCAGGGCGGCTCGCAGATCGATTATGACGACGAGGATCCGCAGATTCACCGCGACTTCGAGGAGGCGGTGCGCAAAGCCGGCGCGGCCTGCCGCATGGGCGAGCATCATCCGCGCTGCAGCCAGCGGGTTTCCGCGAAAGCGGGTTAACGCCGAGTGGAGATAGCCGGAGCACAAAAACCGACGAGCCCGATGGCGGGGCCGAGAATCCCCGCCGTCGGCACTCGCCTGCGCGCGTGGCGCGGCTCGCTCAACGGCGGCGTAATTCTCATGGCGCTTTTGATCGGCGTCATGGGCTTTTACGTCATCTATCCGCTCGTTCTCATTCTCATCAACAGCTTCAACATCGCGACGATCGCCGAGCCGCCCGTCTATGGACTCCAGGCCTGGCGCGACGCCTTCAGCCAGCCGGGCATCTGGCGCTCGCTGTGGAACAGCATTCGCGTCGGCGTAATGCTCCAGATCGTCGCGCTGCCGATCGGCATCTTCATCTCGTGGCTGCTCGCGCGCACGAATATCTTCGGCGCGGGCATCTTCGAGCTGTTCTTTTGGATCTCGTTTATCATGCCGAGCGTCGCGACGACGTTCGGCTGGATGCTGCTGCTCGATCCCAATACGGGACTCGTCAACACGACGATCCGCGGCTTACCCATCATCGGCAACATCACCTTCGACATCTATTCTTTCTGGGGCATCATATGGGCGCATCTCGTCGCCAACGGCATCTCCACGAAGGTCATGCTGATGACGCCGGCATTCCGCCGCATGGATTCCTCGCTCGAAGAAGCGAGCCGCATGTCGGGCGCGAGCACGTGGACGACAATGCGGCGCATCACGGTGCCGATGATGACGCCGGTCATCATCGTGGTTGTGCTCTTGAGCGTCATCCGCATCTTCAGCAGTTTCGAGACCGAGTTGCTCCTCGGCGTGCCGTGGGGGTTCTACGTCTATTCGACGAAGATCGTCGACCTTGCGCGCCAGGAGCCGCCGCTCGTCAACCAGGCGGCGGCGCTCGGCAGCATCATTCTGGTATTTCTCGCCGCCATCATTCCGTTGCAGCGCCGGCTCATCGGCCGACGCCAGTTCACGACGGTTACTGGCCACTTCAAGCCGCGCATCGTCGACCTCGGCGCGTGGCGGATTCCCGCGACGCTGCTGGTCGCGCTCGTCGTTTTCATTCTCGACTTCGTGCCGATTCTCAGCGTGCTCGGCGGCAGCTTCATGACGCGCTTCGGATTTTTTCACCTGCCGAAGACTTGGACGGCGGAATATTGGAGCATGGCGCTCGGCGATCCGCGGCTCACGAACGCGCTCCAGAACACGCTGATCGTGGCGCTCAGCGCCGCGTTCATCGGCGCGACCGTGTTCTCGCTGATCGGCTACGTCATCGTGCGCACGAAATTGCCCGGACGATCGATACTCGATTCGATCTGCTGGCTGCCTTCGGCCATTCCCGGCGTGCTTTCCGGACTGGGACTGCTGTGGCTGTTTCTGGGCACGCCGATTTTTCGCCCGCTTTACGGCACGATCTTTTTGATCATCATCGCCTACATCCTCGGCGGCATCACGCTCTCGACGCAGATCTTCAAGGCGAACTTCGTCCAACTCGGCAACGAATTGGAA
>DASWZY010000368.1:0-24542 GCA_036407055.1 Binatia bacterium | reverse complement strand
TCGCCTGTGACATCGAGTCCTCCTGTGCGCTGTGAACTATATCAGAGGCGCCTCGAAGATTACAATGTAGTAATTTCTGTGCACATTTAGCGCTGCATAATCAGCAACTTACTTTGGATTTCTTCATTCCAGCGCGAGTTCCGCCAGGGCTTCGATGTGAAACGTGTGCGGGAAGAGATCGACGGGGCGGACGCGCTTCAAAACATACCCCTTTTTTGCCAGCGCCGCGAGGTCGCGGGCAAGGGTCGCGGGATTGCACGAGACGTACAAAATGGTCCCGGCGCCGAGCGCCGCCAGGTCGTTCTCCAGACCTTTCGCGCCCGACCGCGGCGGGTCGAGAACGATCTTCGTGAACCTTTCGCCGGCCTCGCGCAGCCGCCGCGCGGCTTGCGGCGCGTGCGCGTGAATCCAGCGGATATTTTTTAAATCATGTTTGTCGCCGTTCTTTTTTCCGTTGGCCACCGCGTGCGCGTCGCCTTCGACCGCGACGACATCCCCGGCGCGCCAGGCAATAGGCAGGGTAAAGTTGCCGGCGCCCGAATAAAGCTCGAGCACGCGATCAGACGGAGACAATGCGCCCCAGTCGATCAGCTCGCGGACGAGCTGCCGGTTGCCGTCGCGGTTCACTTGCGTGAAGACCTCGGCGTCGACTTCCATCGCGAGGCCGTCTTCCGGCTCGACGATGATTTTATCGCGGCCCCACGAGCGGCGGGAGTTCTTGCCGAACAGAACCAGGCCGGCGACGTCGGGGCGCCCCGCGAGAAAGGCTTCCGCAATCGCGCCATCGTCGCTCGCGATCGCCCCGTCCACCTTGCCCGCGAAAACAACGCTGTCGCGGTCGTCGCTCTCGACGATCTCCAGCTCGACGACGCGAGATACGAGCCGGTCGATCAACGCGCGCGCGCTGTCGAGGCGGCGGTCGGCGCCTTCGCTCGCGATCAGGCACGAGGCGATCTCGATCAGCTGATGGCTGAAGAGCCGGTGATAGCCGAGCCGCCGGCCTGGGGCGACGTGGAGGCGGATGCGCCGGCGGTAGCGGTATTGCTCCGGCGAGGGGATGATCGGCAGCAGCTCGTAATTTTCCAATTTGCCGATGCGCCGGAGCGCGTCCGCGACGCTCTTCTGCTTCGCTTCGAGTTGCGCCTCGTAATTGACCATCTGCCACGGACAGCCGCCGCAATCGCCCACGTAGGGGCAGGGCGGCTCTAGGCGCGCCGGCGAAGCGGTGACGATCTCTGAGAGCGTGCCGACTGCGTAATTGCCTTTGTCTTCGACGATCGTTGCCTCAATCTCGTCGCCAGGCACCGTGAGCGGCACCATGACGACGCGGCCGTTGTGCCGCCCGATGCCGTACGGTCCGTAGGCGAGCGCGTCGATTTTGAGCGGGAGCTTCTCGATGGCGTCGTTCATGCGCTGCGTGTTATAAAACGAAATGCAATCCTATCGGAAATCGCCCAAAACATGAACTCCGACCCGCGCCTAGAAAAAGGCATCGAAGAGTTCAACCGCGGCCTGTTTTTCGAGTGTCACGAGACGCTTGAAGCGATTTGGCTCGAAGAGCACGGCGAGGACCGTCTGTTTTATCAAGGCATTATCCAGATCGCCGCCGGATATTATAAGTTGCAGCAGGGCGTGCTCATCGGCGCGATAAAGCTCTGGCGCACAGGGCTGGAAAAGCTCGAGCCGTACGGCGCGGCCCATCTCGGCGTCAACCTCGCCTCGCTGGTCGCGCCGACGAAAGACAATCTCGCTCGCGCGGAAGCGGCGCAGCGGCAGGGCGCCGCGGCCGATCTATGCGCGCCGCAGATTCTCCGGACCGGCGGCGCATGATCCGTCTTATCGACGTTCAGAAAAGCTACACGCAGGGCGGAAGCGAAGTGATCGCCCTCGCCGGCGTCTCGCTGCAAATCGCGCGCGGCGAGTTCGCCGCGGTCATGGGGCCTTCCGGCTCCGGTAAAAGCACGCTGCTCCATCTGATCGGCGGGCTCGACCGCCCGAGCGCCGGCGACGTCGTCGTCGACGGCAAAGTCATCTCGCAGATGGACGACGACGCCGTCACGCTGTTTCGCCGCACCAAGATCGGCTTCATTTTTCAATTCTTCAACCTGCTGCCGACGCTCACGGGCATCGAGAACGTCGCGCTGCCGCTCGTTCTCGACGGCAAGAGCGAGCGCGAGGCCGAGGCGCGCGCCGAGACACTGCTCGCGCGCGTCGGACTCGCGGCCCGGCGCGATCATCTGCCGGAGCAGCTCTCGGGCGGCGAGGTCCAGCGCCTGGCGATCGCGCGCGCGCTGGTTTTCGATCCGCCGATCCTGCTCGCCGACGAGCCGACCGGCAATCTGGATTCCAAAAACGGCGCGGCGATCCTGGAGACGATCAGCGCGATCAACCGCGAGGCCGGCTCGACCGTCGTCATGGTGACGCACGACCGCGACGCGGCGGCGCGGACCGACCGCGTAATCCATTTGCGCGACGGCCGGCTCGAAGAGGAGCGCCGCTGATGCTCCGGCTCCTGCGTCTCGTGAGCTGGCGCCACGCGAAGCGCCACCGCCTGCGCACGCTGCTCACGTTTCTCGGCATCGTCCTCGGCGTCGCGGTCATCGTCGCCATCGCGCTCGTGAACCGCACGCTCACCGGCTCGTTCCAGCGCACGATCGATCTCATCGCCGGCAAGGCCGTGCTGCAGGTCGAAAATGGCGAGAGCGGCTTCCCCGAGGCGCTGTATCCGACCATTCGCGATACGCCGGGAGTCGCCGACGCCGCGCCGAGCGTCAACGGCTTTCTGCCGCTCGTCGACCGCAAAGGCGAGAAGCTATATGTCTACGGCGTCGATTTTCTCGCCGACTCGTCGGTCCGCGAGCACGAGTTCGTCGGCGGCGCGTCGGCGATGGAAGATGCGCTGGATTTCATCGCCAATCCCGACTCCGTCGCGCTGACGGAGACGTTCGCGCGCCGGTTGAATCTGCCGGTCGGCTCGAAAGTTCGGCTGGCGACGAGTTGCGGCGTGCGCGAATACAGCGTGCGCGCGCTGATGAAAGAGGAGGGCGCGGCAACCGTCTTCGGCGGCAGCTTCGCGCTCATGGACCTGCCGGTCGCGCAGATCGCGCTCGGAAAAGAGGGTAAGCTCGACATTGTCGATGTCACGACCGATCCGGGAGAATCGATCGAAACGGTCCGGCAGCGTCTCCAGGCGCGCGCCGGCGGCGCAGCACAGGCGGTGCGGCCGCGCGAGCGCGGCGAGCAGGTCGAGTCGCTCATGACCTCCTTCCGCGTCGGGCTTTTCTTCGTCAGCCTCATCGCGCTTTTCGTCGGCTTCTTTTTGATCTTCAACACCGTTTCCGTTTCCGTCATCCAGCGCAAGCGCGAGATCGGTACGCTTCGCTGCCTAGGCATTCTGAGGCGGCAAATTTTATCGCTGTTCGTCCTGGAAGCGCTGGCGCTGGCGCTCGCCGGCTCGATCGCCGGCATCGCCGTCGGATTTTTGCTCGCGCAGGCGGCGCTGTATTCGGTCGGACAGACCGTCAACAGCTTATTCTTTCACTTCGACATCGCTTCGAGCGGCGCCGATCTGCGCGAAGTCTGGATCGGCCTTGCCGGCGGCATCGGCATCGCGCTGCTCGCGGCGGTTTATCCGGCCTGGCAGGCGGCGCGCGTGACCCCGCTCGAAAGTGCGCGCCAGGCCGTGTGGCGACCGCGGCGTGCCGGCGTCTCGCGCGCGACGGTTGTCGGAATCGTTCTGATATTGCTCGCGCCCGCCGCCGCGATGGTAAGTCCGGCGGGACTCGGCGGTGTGGGGAAATTCACGCTCGGCGTGATCGCCATGATGCTGTTCCTGCTCGGCATGTCGTTTCTCGCACCGCTCTTCGTTTCGTGGTGGGCGGGACTTTTCTGGCGCGCCACCGGTCGCCTGCCGGCGCGCGCGGGATTCTTGCGCAACGAGGCGCGGCTTGCCTGCGACAGCTTGCGGCGGGCACCCGGCCGCTCGGGGATGACGATCGCGACTCTCATGATCAGCCTCGCGGCGATTTTCACCGTCGCCGCGTTTGTCGCGAGCGTGCGCGAGTCGCTGCTCAATTGGGTGGACCGCATGGTCACCGCCGATCTCGTCGTCCATTCCGGCGCGCGCACCGCCGGGCCGCTGAACGTTCCGCTGCGCGAAGAATTCGGAGCGAAGCTCGAAGCCGTTCCCGGCGTCGCGGTAGTCGATTATTATCGTTTGATTCGCTCCACCTACGAAGGCCGGCCGATCATGGTCGAGTCTTTTTCCGCGCAGCGCTCTGCCCGCGTGCGCACGCTGCCGATGGTCTCCGGCGACGGCGCGGCCGCGTTGCAGGATCTCGCCGCGGAAAAAGGCGTGCTCGTGAGCGAGAGTTTCCAGCGAAAATTCGGCAAGAATACGGGCGGGACGATCCGGCTCGCGACGCCGAGCGGGCCGGTAGAATTCAAGATTATCGGTGTTTACGTCGATTACACCTCCGATTCGGGGAGCGTGCTCATCGACCGCAGCCTTTATAAACGCTTTTGGAAAGACGATCTCGTCGACGCCTTCGACTTATGGCTCGCTCCAGGCGCCGCGCCGGAGAGCGTCACGGCCGCGATCAATCAACGATACGGCGACGAATACCAGCTCTTCGTCAGCACGCATCGCGAGCTCAAGGCGAACGTCGTTCGGTTGATGGAGCAATCGTTCAGCGTCAACTACGCCGTCGAGATCGTCGCCGTCGTCGTGGCGATCTTCAGCGTCGTCAACACGCTGCTGGCATCGGTGCTCGACCGCACGCGCGAGATCGGCGTATTGCGCGCGATCGGCGCGACGCGGAAGCAGTTGCGCGGTACCGTGATGGCCGAGGCAGGCTGGATCGGTATTCTGGGCGGCCTGCTCGGGCTTTTTGCCGGCGCGATCATGTCGTATCACCACGTCGTATATAACACGCGCTTTCTCACCGGCTGGAGTTTTCAATACTATTTCCCGACGGAAGTCGCCGTCCTTTCGCTCTTGGCCTCGGTGGCCCTGTGCCTGCTCGCGGGCTATCTCCCGGCTAAGCGCGCCGCGGAGATCCCGATCGTCGCTGCGATCGGGTACGAATAGGGATAAACGTCGCAAAATTGTGCAAACGCGCGCTTATGTGCGCCAATTTTGTCCTTGCCGCGTCATCGGTCGATACGAATCGACCCGAATCCGCGTCTAAAAGGAACGTTGGAGCGTGGTACGGATGTTGCTCGGCGGAGTTACTTGCCGGCCGTAATAGAATCTTTAAACGCGGCCGAGAGGAGTGACAGATGGAAACCGAGCTCAACTACCTGGTCTCGCTGGTCGCGCTGATGGCGCTGATCCTCGGTATCGTTGCTCATTGCGACGGACTCAGACGGCTACGCCATAAACGCGGGTAGAGCGCTAGATCCCAGCATTCCAGCCAGCTCTCCTGCTTACTGCAGGAGCCGGTCCCAATTGTCTTCGAGACCGAATTCGCTTCGCTAACCAAGAATTTTCCCGTCAACTCGTCAGCCGCCGGTCGAGGTCGCGCCGCGCCAGGAAGAATAGGACGGCTGACACACCCAAGATATAGGTGAGATCCCACAGCATGACCGGCGAGGGCTCGCCCTGAAACACCGCGCGCGCGAGGCGCACGGGATGGAGCAAGGGGAGAACCTCGGCGACCCATAGCCAATGCCCCGGCAGCCGCTCTTTCAAGGGAAAAAAAACATCCGAGAAAAGAAACAGCGGCGTAAGAAAGAGCGTGTAATAGAAACTAAACAGATCGATGTTCGGAATCCTGAGAGAGAAGACGAGACCGATCGCGGCGAAAAGCAGTCCCGTCAGCGGCAGCAGAGGCAATATCCACAATCCACGGGGCAGGGGGGCAAGACCGGCGGCGGCGACGACGGCGAAAAAGCAGCCGCCGTAGATGAGCGCGCGCGTGACTGCCCATAGGACTTCGCCGGCGAGAACGTCGTCGGGCTCGATCGGCGTCGTCAGCATCGCATCATATGCCTTCTCGAAGGTGAGCCGCACGTAGATGTTGTAGGTCACCTCGTAGCTCGCGCCGTTCATCGCCGCGACGCAGACGAGGGCGGGGGCGAGAAACACGAGATAGGGCGCACCGCCCATCTCGTTGATGTAAGCGCCGACGCCGAGGCCGATCGAGAGGAGATAGAAGACCGGCTCGAAGAAGTTCGGCAAGAGGTTGAGCTTCCACGTGCGGCGGTACATCGCCGCGTCGCGGCGCCAGACCGCGAGCGCGTGCGGCACCGAAAGGCTCATGGCGCCGCCTCCAGACTGGTGCCGGTGAGCGCCAGAAATACGTCTTCGAGGTTCGTCGGTCTGACGACGAGCGGCCGGTGATGGTCGGCGGCGTGCACGCGCTCTACCAGCGGCGCGGCGTCGCTCAGGTAAAACGTCACACGCCGGCCGACGCGCAGGCGGCGCGCGGCGCGGATGGTTCCATCGAGCAGCGCCGATTCCTCCTCGGGCGTGCAGTCGATCTCGACGGCCTCCGGCGCGAGGTGCGCCGCGATCAAGTCGCCCGGCGCGCCCTCGTCGACGACTCTGCCGTCGGAGACGATCGCGACGCGGTCGCAGAGGCGCTGCGCCTCGTCCATATAATGCGTCGTCAGCAGCACCGTCGCACCGTGCGCGCGGAGCTCGCGGATGCGCGACCAGAGCGCGAGCCTCACGGCGGGATCGAGTCCCGTCGTCGGCTCGTCCAGGATCAAGAGCTCCGGCCGGTTCATGAGCGAGAGCGCGATCGCGAGGCGGCGCTGAAAGCCGCCGGACAGCTGGCGCACCGGCATATCGGCGTGCGAGCCGAGCTCGAGAAACTCGATCACCTCGCCGATGCGCAGCGAGAGCTCGGGCTCGCGCAGCAAATGATAACGGCCGAATACGCGCAGGTTTTCGATCGGCGTCAGCGCCTCGATAAAGACGTTCTGTTGCAGCGTGACGCCGAGCCGGGACCGCACCGCGCGGAGATGCTCCTTAATGTCGAGGCCGAAGACCTCGATGGATCCGCCGGTCGGGCGCGTGACGCCGTAAACCATTCGGAGCGTGGTCGTCTTTCCCGCGCCGTTCGGCCCGAGGATGCCGAAGCAGACGCCGGGCGGCACGTCGAGGTCGAGCGCGTTCACGGCGACGCGGCTGCCGAAGATTTTCGAGACGGAGCGAAGACGGACGATCATGATTCGGCGCGAAGTCTTTCGGCTCTCATCGCGGGATTGACAACGAGCGCGTAAAGAAGCGCCGTAAGCAGTAAAACGCCGATAAGGCCCCATAGCAAATGGGTATAGCTGTGCGTGCTGTCGTAAGTCGCTCCCGCGATGACCGGTCCGGCGACCGCGCCCCATGTCTGCACGAAGCTCATCGTGCCGCGGATCTTCGCGAAATGCTTGCGGCCGAAAAAATCGCCGACGGCGGACCAGTTGACCGGAAAGGTCGACTCGACGACGGTGAACAGCGGCAGAAACATCCAGATCTGCCACTGGGTTTTGCCGTAGATCAGAAATAACAGCGCGCTCGCCGAGATGACCATGCAGATCGCCATGAGCCGCGCCTTGTCGAAGCGGTCGGCGATCCAGCCGATAAACATATGGGACAAGAGACCGAGAAACGCCTGCGCGCCGAGCATGACGGCGGCGGTCTGTTCGGTCATGCCTTTCCAGACCATGATCGGCACGTAATGCACATTGACCGCGCTCAGCGCCACGATGCGCAGCAGCGTGCCGATCGTCAGGAACCAGAACGCGCTCGTGTGCATGGCCGCGCCGAGCGTCGTATGTACTTCTTCGACCTCGATTTTAGCGTGCGCGCCGCGCCCGCCGGCCTGAGGCGGCGGGTCGCCGTCGGGACGGAGCCCCATGCTTTCCGGCGAGCGCCGGACGAGGAGCGCCAGCGGCAGGCCGAGCACAAGAAAGGCGATACCGTTTCCGATCGCCGCGCGGCGCCAGCCCCATGTGTGTATCGCCTGGGACAGGAGCGGCGTCAGCAGAAAGCCGCCGAGGCCGACCGAGCCGCTGATGACCGCCATCGCCATCGTGCGCCTGCGGATGAACCAGGTGTTGGCGATCACCATCGGCGCGTCCATGAAGCCGGCGTGAAACGAAAGCGAAACGAGGCCCATATATACGACGATGAGCATCGCGTACGAATGCACGTTGGAGAGAATCATGTGGCCGATTCCGGTCAGGCAGATCGCCATGATCATCAGCGGGCGCGGCCCATGGCGGTCCATGAAGTAGCCTGCGACCGGGCCTTCCAGCGCGCCCTGCGCGCGCGCGAGCGAGAAGACGAGCGACGTCGCGGCGCGGTTTAGCCCGAGATCCTGGCTCAAGGGCAGGAAAAAGACGGAGAAACCGTAGTAATACAGTCCGCCGCCGAGCACGCGCAGCGCCGAGCCGACGGCGATCATACGCCAACCGTAGAATACACGGGAAATTCTCGTAAGCATGAGAGGCGAAACTCACAAGGTAACCGACGCGATGCGATTCTGCAAATCCGCGAGCGATGTGCTACGCTAACTGCGGAGGAAAATCATCGAAATGAAGCATGTCGCGACGCTGATACCCGGCGACGGGATCGGCCCGGAAGTCACGCGCCCGGCGCAGCAGATCATCAAAGCCGCCGGCGTCGAGGTCGAATGGCAAAGCTACATCGCCGGCGCGGAGGCGCTCGAGCGCCAGGGAAAAACCGTCTCCGACGAGCTGCTCGACTCGATCCGCAGAAATAAAGTCGCCCTCAAGGGCCCGCTCACGACCCCGGTCGGCGAAGGCTTCAGCAGCGCCAACGTCGAGCTCAGAAAATCGCTCGATCTTTATGCGAATTTACGTCCGGTGAAGAGCCTGCCCGGCGTCAAGAGCCGCTATGAGAACATCGATTTGATCGTCATCCGCGAGAATACGGAGGATTTGTATTCGGGCATCGAGCACGTCGTCGTTCCCGGCGTGGTCGAAAGTCTCAAGATCATCACCGAGCGGGCCTCCACTAAAATCGCCAAGTTCGCCTTTGAGCTGGCGCGCGCCGAGAAGCGGAAAAAGGTCGCGATCGTGCACAAGGCGAACATCATGAAGCTCTCCGACGGCCTCTTCCTGAGCGCCGCCCGCGCCGTCGGCAAACGGTATCCCGACGTCGAGACCGGCGACGTCATTGTGGACAACGCCTGCCTGCAGCTCGTGATCAATCCCCATCAATACGATGTTCTGCTGCTCGAAAACCTCTACGGCGATATCGTCTCGGATCTTGCCGCCGGCCTCGTCGGCGGCCTCGGGCTCGTTCCTGGTGCGAACATCGGCGACGGCTGCGCGATTTTCGAGGCGGTGCACGGCAGCGCGCCGGACATCAAGGGACAGAACAAGGCGAACCCGACCGCAATGATCCTCGCGGCAGTCATGATGATGAAATACATCAACGAGCCCGCGGCTGCCGAGCGCATTTATGCGGCGCTCGTCCGCGTCTTTACGGAGCGGAAAGTTTTTACGCGCGACCTTGGCGGCTCGGCGACGACGACGGAGTTCACCGAGGCGATCTTGCATGAGTTGGAGGCTTGAATTAGAACAGGCGGCGAAGGGGGTGGAGCATGTGGAAGGAATTCAAAGAATTCGCCATGCGCGGCAACGTGGTCGACATGGCGGTCGGCGTGGTCGTCGGCGCGGCGTTCGCGACCATCGCTAAGAGCCTCGTCGATGATGTCATCATGCCGCCGATCGGGCTCCTGCTCGGCGGCGTCGACTTTGCGAATCTTTTTCTCGTCATCAAGCCCGGCGCGAATCCGGGTCCCTATCTCAAGCTCGCCGACGCCAAAGCGGCCGGCGCGGTTACGATCAATTACGGGATTTTCATCAATTCCATCGTGAGCTTTCTCATCGTCGCGTTTGCCGTATTCCTGGTGATCCGCGCGATCAACCGCATGCATCGCCCGGAGCCCGCTGCCGCCGCGGCGCCCACGACGAAAGAGTGCGTGTACTGCGCCTCGACGATACCGCTCAAGGCGATCCGCTGCCCGCACTGCACGTCCGAGCTCGCGCGCTAGCAGCAAACACCTGTATTGACAATCCGGCTTCTCCCGCTAGCTTGTTTGCAGGAGGGTCCGTCATGATCACGCGCATGATCTGCGTCACCGTTCCCAGGGAAAAGGTCGCCGAGGCGGAGCGCATGTGGAAAGAGGAGTGCGCGCCGCTCATGATCAAATCGCCGGGCTGCAAAAGCGAGGAATTCCTGCGCAGCCGGGAGAATCCCGGGGAGATGATCTCCCTCAGCACCTGGGAGAATCAGGCGGCGATCGACAAGTACCGCGAGAGCGAGGCGCACAAGAAAATCCAGCAGCACACGCGCTCGCTCGTGGGCGTCGCCAAAGTCGACGTGAAGAGCTACGAGGTTGCGGGATAGTTTAGCCGCGGCAGACGATCCACTCGCGCGGGAACTTGTTGAGGCTTTCGCAGCGGTCTTTTCTCACCACCAGCGTCTCGCCGAACTGAAGCCCCATCTTTTCGTCCTTCGTGATCACGTTCGGCTGGATCACGATCACCATGTTCTCGCGGAAGACGATGTCGCCTTCCTCGTGCCGCGCGGTGCTCTTGGTCTGGAAGATCGGCGGATATTGATTGGCGCCGTGGATCAGGTCGTCGTAAATCGTGTAGCCGCGGCGATGCACGACCTCGGCAACCTCCTCGGCCTCGCGCACCGTCGTGCCGTCCTTGATGGCCGATGCGAGCACCTGAAAAACTTCGACGGCCGCTTCGTGAAGCTTCTTCCATTCCGGGGTCGGCCCCTCGCCGATGGAATAAGTCCGGTGGATCTGCCCGCTGTAGCCCCAGTACGCGCCGCTGATCTCGGTGATGATACAGTCGCCGGGCTGAAGCTTTCGGTTGGAATGATACTGCGACGGCACCGGAAAGTGCGGGTCGCGCATCGGCATGCTGGTCATGAAATGGATGCCCGCGTAGCCGCCGGCTTTCAAATACACGGGCTCGATCAGCGCCGGCAATTCGTCCTCGCGCATGCCCGCGATGATGCCTTCGCCAAGCGAGCGCATCGAATCGTCGGTGAGCTTCGATGCGATGCGGATGCGCTCAATCTCCTCGGAGCTTTTGATCGTCCGTAGCATACGGAACTTCCCGCCCATCTCGGCGAACTTTGCGCCGCCAAGACGGTCGCGTAACTTCTGATACTGCGTATGCGGAATCGAGCTCACCAGCCCGATCTTCTTGTCGGCGAGGCCGCGCTCCTGGAGCAAAGCGACGATGCCGTTGCCGGTGTTCGCTCCCGCCCAGCGGACGTCCTTCACGACCGATAGAACGCGCGCCATCGGCACATGGTTGTAAAGCTGCATCAGCAGGACGGGATCTTTGCCCGATTGAAACAGCACGTAGGCCTCGCGGCCTCCCGGCCAGTCGGTGAGCCAGTAAACCTCCGACGCGTAGCGCCCGGAGCCGTAGACGAGCAAAGCATCGAGCCCGTTCTCGGACATGAGACTGGCGACGCTCTTGTGGCGCGCGGCCATCTCGGCGTCGGAAAATGTTACAAATTGTGAACGATCGCGCATGATGAATCGGCGGACGTTGGAGCCGCGTGGGGTTTCGCAGCGGCGCCGCCCTCGCTTTCTGGAAAGATTTTTCGAGACTATCCGAGAGTTCGGGGCTATGTCAACGCGGCTAATAGCGCCGGTCGCCGCCGTTGTCGCGTGCCCCGAGCAGCATCTTGGCGGGCCGGAGCGCGAACCGCAGCCCGTGATACGTCGCGAGCTTCATCGAATCCCGCAGCGGCGAGCTATGCACGGGCGTTGGGCGGAGGCCGCGGGCGCGGAGCTTCGAGTTGAAGCGATAAAGCGCCGCCTCGCGCTCCGATGCGCTCGTACGGAACGTGACGCTGAACGAAATCGAGACACTGTCGCCGTTCTTGACCCAATGCGGCGCGGCGATCGGAATATGCACGCCGACTCCGGGAGAGAGGATGAACGCATCGGCGCGTCTCTGGTTCGATTCGTGAAACTTGAGATTGCGATGGCTAAACGTGAAGCGGTCTTCGATCTCCTCCTCGCTCAGCAGTGAGCGCGGAAAGACATATACGTTCTTGCCGCCGCGGATTTGTAACAGGAAGTTGTACTCCGGGTCGAAATGATAGGGCGTGACCGAATGGGGCGACGAGATGAAGACGAACGCCTCGCGACGAAGCATCTTGAGGCCTTCGGGCGCGATCGCCGCCTCGAGCTGGTCCAGGCAGCGGTCGAGAACACCCCGGTACTCGGGAACTCGCTCGACGAATTTCATGACCATCCATGATCCGCATTCTTCGATACGGCGGATCGTTTCCTCGACCGACAGACCGGTCTTCGGCGTCGCGGCCGGCTTCATGTCGACCGGCAAATCGCCGGCGTTGTACTCGACATGTTCCGCCGGAAGCTTGCGTGAGAGCTCGATCAGCGCGGGCAGCGAGAACAACGGATCATCGATCAGCCGGTGACGGATCGTGAAGCCCCGGCGGTTGAGATCGCGGCGTATCTCGGCGCCATCGAACTCGAGCGCGGCCGGCGCCGGTGTCTCGATGGACAAAGGGCTCACGATCGTCTCCCTAGAAAACCTCCCTTGACCTTGCGTCGAATCCATTGCCGGATCGGCAGTACCGATACGACGAGATGGCCGGACCAATGGCCGGTCGCGACGGTCAACGTCTCAATGCTCCTTCGGTCGCGCCAGAGGTGATTCATCATGAAGTGATCCTCGACCGCCGTACAGGAGTCCATCCATTGGATGCATGGCTTCCCATGAAAATGTCGGATGTTCTCGATCTCGAGCTGCATGCCGGGCGAGAAGCGGCTGAGACTCTCGTCATACGCGATCTTGAACGAGAACGATCCCGGAGCGGCGAGAAAATTACATTTCATTGCGACAGCCCGGCCGTCGAGGTAAAGCCCCAGCATCATCAGCCGTCCGCGGCGGAACGATTCGCATGCGATCGTCGTGAAGAACTCGCGCGACGCCGCATCTAGCTTCATCGCGCTGCCGGCGCGACCCTTCCAGCTGGCAGCTTCGAGCGCCAGAAAATCGTCGGTCCAAGCCGTGACATCATGACTCGGCTCCAGCTCGAAGCACTCGACCCGCCCGCAATCCGCGAGCCGCCGGCGAAGGCGGTTCAACTCTTTCCGTCGCTTCTTCGCAAGCGACTCGTGCAGATATGTTTCGCCGTCGCAGCGGCGCGTCAGCACCGGACGCGTGTAGGAGTCCATTACGCAGGCTAGCTGCCCGCTTCGGCGTAACTCTTCAATCAGTAGATTGTGGAAAGCGCCGTCGCCGTCGATGTCGCGGAACTCCATCAGGGCGGCGTTGAGCGGATTGACGGCGAGCCATTCGAGAAACGCTCTGACGGTCCTCGCCGCGCCGTGGTTCCCCACGAGCGGTGTCGATAGAAAACAATAATCGTATTGCCAGAGCTTCAAAGTGCGGATGGGGACTTCGCGATAGTACGTCTGGTACTGGAGCGGAAAAATCCCCGCCAGCCGCTCGCGCGATGCCCCGTTGAGTCGTTCGATGGCGAAGACAAGCACGAGGACGATCTCGTCGCTGCCGCCCCAGAGGCGCAGCGCCGGCATGAGCATCCATGGCTCATAAAACACGTTGGTTTCGACGGCGTCGGCCGCGAGTTCTTCCCACGCTAAAAGGTAAGGCTCTAATTGCTCAGGGTCGACGACGACGACGCGGGAACCTTCCACCCTCGATATGTTATACGGCGGGCACAGCTCCACCAATAAGGCGTTTAGTGGATGTTCCTGAGGGTCTTTACCTTAGGGGAATCACAGCTTCAAAAGCCGGCGCGCGTTGCCTTCGAGCATCAGCATCTTTTCAGACTCAGGGCAATCGAGCGCCTCGATCTTTTCGACCGTGAGCCAGTCGCCGAGTGTATACGGATAATCGGTGCCCACCATCAGACGCTCGGCGCCGGCGACGCGGCGGAGATATTCGAGTGTGTCGGTGCGGTAGATCATGGTATCGAAATAGAGATTCTTCTTCATGATCTCGCTCGGTGGGGCGGACGACGACGGCGCGCGCGGCCCGCGGCGCACGCGAAAACCCTGGTCGAGGCGGCCGATTTGGTAAGGAAAGAAGCCGCCGCCGTGCAGCACGCAGAGCTTGAGATCGGGAAAGCGGTCGAAGACGCCGCTGTAGCTCATGTATGCGAGCGACAGTGTGCTGTCGGCGGGATTGCCGCAGATGAGGCGCAGGCCGTACGGCCCCATCTTCTCCGACCCGGCGACATCCTCCGGGTGCATGACGATGAGCGCGTCCAGCTCCTGAGCTTTTTTCCAAAACGGATCGAAGAATTCGCTGTTGTAATACTGGCCGTTGACGTTGGAGGCGATGTAGCCGCCGCGCAGGTTGAGATTTTTGACCGCATGCTCGAGCACTGCGGCGGCGCGCGGCGGGTCCTGCAAGGGAGCGGCGGCGAGGCCGACGAAGCGATCGGGATGTTTCAGCGTCAGATCGCGGATGCCGTCGTTGTAGCCGCGGCACCACGCCTCGCCGTCTTTGCCGTCCAGCGGATAGCCGAGGCTCGAAGTATGGGGGATCAGCGCGCCGACGGCGATCTTACCGCGCTCCATCGCCTCGAAGCGCTCTCTTAATCCGGCGAGCTCCTGCGGAACGTTGAAAGACGCCGCGGCGGCGAACGAAATCGCGGTCTCGCCGGGCTTAGTGTCCTTCGCGACAACCCCCGACGATTTTCCGCCGCGAGCGGCGTCGAGCAGAGACTCGGGCAAATAGTGATGATGGATGTCGATCGCGCAAACGCGCATGATGGGAACTCCTTAAACTGCATCCTCGGGGCGATCGTACTTCGCGCGGCCGCGGCGCTCTTTAATCGTCGGATAGGCGACGATCGCGATCGTCAGCGCAATCAATATCAAGACGCTCGGGAACATGAGCCATTTCGCGCCGTACGCGGCCGTCGAAATCCAGAGGTAATTCTCGCCGATCTTTCCCAAGATGAGGCCGAGCACGAGTGGTGGACGCGGCCAGCCGTAGAGCAGCATGCAGTAGCCGAGTGTGCCGAAGATGAGCGTGACGACGAGATCGTAGACGCTGTTGTTCGCCGTGAACGAGCCGATGAATACGAGCACGAGCAGGAACGGGATCAGCAGCGAGCCGCGGATGAACGTGAGCGCGGCGAGATGATTGAGAATCAGGAAGCTGATGCCTGCCACGATAATGTTCGAGATGATGAGAATCCAGACCATCGCGAACGTCACGTCGAGGCGCGATTTGAGCATCTCGGGCCCCGGCTGGAGGCCGACGATCAAAAGCGCGCCCAGCAGCAGCGCCATGCTCGCGCTGCCGGGAATACCGAAGGCGATCGTCGGGATCAAATCGCCGCCGCGCGTCGAGTTGTTGGCGGCGCCGGGTCCGAGCACGCCTTCGACGGCGCCTTTGCCCGCGCGGCTCTTGTCCTTGAGGCTGCGCGCGGCGTGGCCGTATGCGATCCACTGCGCGACATTGGCGCCGAGGACCGGCAGCACGCCGAAATAGACGCCGATCAGGCTGCAGCGAACGACGAGCCAGAAATGGCGGAAGGTGTCCTTGACGCCTTCCATGACGCCCTTCAATTTTTCTTTGGGCGCCTGCGAGATTGCCGTCCCGCGCACGGCGAGATCGATGATCTCGGGGATGGCGAACATGCCGACGACGACCGGCGTCACGTCGAGTCCGTCCCACAAATAGAGCGAGCCGAAGGTGTAGCGGAGCGAGCCGGTCTGGGGATCGACCCCGATCGCGGCGAGCATCAGGCCGATGCCGCCGGCAAGCAGTCCCTTGATCAGCGATGTTCCGGCAAGCGTTCCGATGAACGTGATGCCCATGATCGTGATGATGAAAAGCTCCGGCGAGCCGAACAGCAGCACGAGCGGGCGCATGATGGGAATAGAGATCGCGAGCGACAGCGCGCCGATCGTCGCGCCGAGCAGCGAGCTCATGATCGCGGCGCCGAGCGCACGTCCGGCCTCGCCTTTTTTCGACATCGGGTAGCCGTCCAATATTAAAGCGGCGGATGAGCTTTCACCCGGAATACCGAAGAGAATCGACGTGAGATCGCCCGTCGTACCGGTGACCGCGAGCATGCCGAGCAGAAAGCAGAACGCCTCGATCGGCGTCTTGATCGTGTAGGAGAAGGGCAGCATCAAGGCGAGCGTGGCGAGCCCGCCGATCCCCGGCAGCAGGCCGACCCAAAAGCCGATGCCGATCCCGATCAATAGGTAGCCGAACGCCGGCCAGGCGACAACCTGCCAAAAACCGCTTGTGAATGCCTCGATCATGGCCGGCGGCTATTCGCTCGTCCCGAGTAATTTCTGCATCTTCTGCACGACCTCGGGCGATGCCGCGGTCACGTCCTTGGCGAGCTTTTGCAGCTTTACGCCTTCGACCGGATCGACGTCGAGCTTTCTCTTCTCGGCTTCGGCGATATACGCCGGATCTTTAACGATCTTGTCAAACGCCTCGCGCAGCAGCTTGACGCGGTCCGCCGGAACTTTCGGCCCGAAGACGAGCGGGCGGCCGAAATCGCTCGCGGCGAGAACCACCGTGGTGAGACGACGTCCGGTGGCGTTGGTTTTATATTTGTCCATCAACTCGTAGATGGTTGGCGCGTCCTTCAGCCGGGGATCGCGTTTCTCGCCGCTCTGGAACAGGACATTGGCGAATCCCGTCTTGCGCCAGGTGATGAACGGCTCGCGCGCGAACCAGGCCGTGATCGTGAACGCCCGACATTGGACTTCGCCGCGCTCGACGGCGAGATCGACGTCGCCGCCGGACTGATAACCGACGACGATATCGAATTTCGTGCCGATCACCTCGTCGAGAAGCTTCGGCAGCCAGTAGCCGGTCGAGGAGGTTCCGTTCGAGCCGCACTTCGGCGGCGTCGTAGCTTTCTTGATGTCCTCGATCGACTTATAAGGAGCGTCGCTGCGCATATAGAGCAGATGATACGAAACCACGGGGCTGCCGAGAAACTGGAACTTGCTCCAATCGAACCGGACCTCGGGCTTTTTCGACAGCTGGTCGAAATAGAGCGCAGGATAAATTGCGCCGATCGTGAGACCGTCGGGCTTCGCCACATTGTAGACGTTGTTCGCGGCGATCATCGACGCGGCGCCGGGCATGTTCTGGATGATCACGTTCGGGCTGCCCGGGATATATTTCGGCATATACTCGGCCATCAGGCGCGGATAGAGGTCGTACGCATCCCCGGCTTTCGTCCCGACGATAATCGTGATCGTTTTGCCTTTGTAGAAGTCCTGTGCGAAAAGCGGGGCGGCGGCGCCCAGAGCCAGGATTTGCAGGGTTAAATACGTCATCACGGCGCGCCAATGCGCGGAAAGTTTCATAACGCCTCCATTATGTTGCTGCGCACGGTTTTGCTTATCCTTTTCGGCTGCGGAGTGTCAACACCGCGGTTATGATGCGAAAATCTTCCTCATTCTCGCGACGACCTCCGCCGGCTGCGCCATGACGTCGGCCGCGAGCTTTTGCAGCTCATCTCCCGATGCGGGGGCGAGCTCGAGGTCCTTGGCCTGAGCCTCGGCCGCGGTCGCCGGATCGCGCGCCGCCCTCATGAACGCATCGCGCAGAACGCGTAGCCGTTCCGGCGGCACGCCGGGCGGCGCGATCCAAGGCCGTCCGAACGAAGCCGCGCTGAGGATCACCTGCGCGAGCCGGCGGCCGGCATCAGGGGTGCGGTATTCGTTCATTAGCTCGGAGAGCGTCGGCGCGTCCGGCACTTTAGGGTCTCGCGCGGCTCCGGTTTGCAGAAGGATGCGCACGAAGCCGGTTCTCCGCCACGTGTGATACGGCTCGTGCGAGAAAAAGCCCGAGATCGTCAGCACGCGGCAGTCGATCTCGCCGCGCTCGATGCCCTCGTCGACCGCCGGCCCTTCTTTGTAGTCGGCCCTCATTTCGAAGCGCGCGCCGAAGAGCTCTTCGAGCAGCATGGGCAGGTAGTATGCGGTTGAGTTCTTTCCCGACGCGCCGCAGCGCGCCGGCGTCTTCGCATCGATGATCGCCCGCAGGCTGTCGTAAGGCGTCGCCGCGCGCGCGTGGAGCAAATGGCTCGAGCGCTCGGGCGTGCCGATCCAGGAAAACTTCGACCAGTCGAAGGCGGTCTCTCTGCCGAGGAGCTGTCCGAAGTAAAGCTCCGGCGATACCGCTCCGAGCGTCAGGCCGTCAGCCGGCGCCGAGTAGATCTCGCCGGCGACTCCCTTGGCGCCTTTCGCCGGCGCGTTCTCGACAACGACGTGGGGCTCGCCGGGAATACATGCGCCGATGCGATCGGCGATGAGGCGCGCGTAGAGGTCATAGGCGACTCCGGCGCGCGTGCCGACCAGGACGCGTATCCGCTTCCCGCGGTAAAATTCCGCATCGCGGCGAGCGGGCGACCGTTGCATGATTGAAATCCCGAGTGCGATTTACACCAAGCCCAGCCAGTTGAAAATCTCGCCATCCGGGAAGGGAATGTGGAGGAGACGGTCGAAAAGTCCATAGAAAAATAGCCATGCGAACACCGCAAGCGTGACCGACAGCAGCCAGCTCTCGCGCGATTGGACTTTGAGATAGAGAAAGACGATCAGCGGCACGCAGTACCCGAAGCCCAGCAGCCAGACGGCGATCAGGTAGCCGACGATCCAGGAAAAGATATTGATCGTGCGCCGGCGCGCGAGCGCCGGGTCCGTGCGCTCGGAAAGCTGCATATCGACAGGCGCGGCGTTGGTCGTCTCCTTAGCCACGACGCCTTTGAGATCGAGGACGACCTGAATGATTGCGAGGATGAGCATCGGGATGCCGATCGCCCAAGGGTAGAGTCGGGCTTGAAGCCGCCAGTCCTTCGCCTGGTAGGCAAAGACGATAAAGAAAATCGCCACGACGAGGCTCAACAATACCTGCGGCCGAAGCTTCATGGCTGGTTCGCTTATCACAGGGCGTGGGGGGTGGTCAATCCAAGGGCTCACAAGGCCCGTTGGAGGCTTTTCACGTCCGCGCCGGGCATGATAAGAGACCGGCTATGGACTTCGCGATCTACTCGGGGGCGACGATAATGCGCGCTTGTTTGCTGGCTGTCTCGATTGTTTTCATGTTGGCGCCGGCAACGTCGCCTGCGGGCGAAGCGCCGTCGCTCCGGCGCGTGGGGCTCGTCTCGTCCTCCGGCGATCCGCGCTCGCCGGGGCCGCTGATCGACGCGTTTCGCCGGCGTCTCCGCGAGCTCGGCTATGTCGAAGGACAAAATCTCTCGCTCGAGCTGCGCTTTGCCCAGGGCAGACTGGAGCGCATTCCCGCCTTCGTCGAGGAATTCGCGAAGCGAAAGGTCGATGCGCTGGTCGTCTCATCCGTCCCGGCGATCCGCGCCGCCAAGCGCACGACGTCGGACATTCCAGTCGTCATGCTGATCACCGTCGATCCGGTCGCGACCGGAATCGTAAAGAGCCTGTCGCGCCCGGGCGGCAACATCACCGGCATTACGGCGCTTGCCCGCGATCTGCGGCGCGAGGTAGTCGATTTATTCAAAACCGCCGCGCCGCGGATATCGCGCGTCGGCGTCCTCTGGAACGTCGAAGGACGCGCCTCGGCGGCGCCGATGAAGGACTATGAGGGTCTCGGGTTCGGACGCAAGCTGCAATTCCAGTCGCTCGAAGTGCGCAGCGAGGCGCCCGATCTCCAGGGCGCGTTTCAGGCCGCCGCTAAAGCGGACGCAGACGCGCTCATCGCCGTCGGCAACACGGCGCTCGCGCGCCATCTGAAAGAGATCGCCGAGCTCGCGCTGAAAAACCGATTGCCGTCGCTGTCGGAGCGTGGCGGCTACGCCGAGCTCGGCGGGTTGATGGACTACTCCGCCGATTATACGGAAAATTTCCGGCGCCTGGCGGAATATGTCGATAAAATCCTGAAAGGCGAGAAAGCCGGCGATCTTCCAATCGAAAAGAGCAAGTTCAATCTAGCGGTGAACCTTAAAACGGCCCAGCAGCTAGATCTGAATATTCCGCAGACCGTCGTCAAGCGCGCGGACAAAGTCATCCGGTAATCGCGATGCGGCTCGCCGTAATCCTCGTCTTCCTCGTCGTGGCGTTCGAAACGTGCAGCGCCGCGGAAGACAAGGTAAAGGTGCCGCTCAGCGCCTCGTCGAAGACGCTCGGCTACAGTCCCTTGTGGGTCGCCGCCAGGCAGGGCTTTTTCGAGCGGCAGGGTCTCGACATCCAGCCGGTCTTGATCCAGGGCGCCGACAAGTCGCTGATGGCGCTCGTCGGCGGCTCGGTCGCGATCTCCGGCGCGGCCGCCGATGCGCCGATCGGCGCGGTCGAACGCGGCGTCGATCTGGTCAGCTTCGGCGGCGTCATCAACGGTCTGACGCACATGATCATGGGCGGCAAGAATTATAAAACCTACGAAGATTTGCGCGGCGCGACCATCGGCTCGTCGGGGCTGACCTCGGGCACGGCGCTGGTTTTGCGCCGGGTATTAAAGGCCAAGGGGCTCGAATATCCCAGGGACTATAAGCTCATCAACGTCGGCGGCTCTGCGCCGGCATTCGCCGCGCTCGCGTCCGGACAAATCGCCGCGTCGATCATCGCCGTCCCGCTCAGCTTCGAAGCGGTCGAGCTCGGCTTCAACGTGATCGGCAGAGTCGTCGACGTGATTCCTAATTTTCAGCTAACGGTGCTGACCGCGCGGCGCTCGTGGGCGGAGGCGAACCGGCCGATCGTCGTGCGCTTCATGAAGGCGATAGCGCTGTCGATGCGCTGGCTCTACGACAACAAGCGGCCGGCGGTCGAGTTTCTCACGCGCGAGATGAAGCTCAAGCCGGCGCATGCGGAGAAGGGCTGGGAATACTACGTCGAGAACCGCATCTGGAATCCGGACGCGGACATCAATCTCGAAGGCATGAAGGTCGTGATCCAGATCCAGGCCGAGCAGGGACTGATTCGCGGCGCATTGCCGAGTCCGGCGAAGTATGTCGATCAGAGTTATTTGAGCGAGGCGTTGAGGGAGATAGGCAGCAAGAGCTCTCAATAACCAGGAGGCAAACCATGAAGGTCATCGCGGCGTTGGCGCTTAGCTTGTACCTGTGTTCCGCGCTTGTGGTTTTCGCGCAGCCGAGCCCGGCGGTGCTCGAGGGCGCGAAGAAAGAGGGGAGGCTCACGTGGTATACGTCCATGGCGATCGATACGTCGAAGCCGCTGCTCGACGCATTTCTCGCGCAATATCCTTTCATCAAGGCCGAGCTTGCGCGTCTCGGCGAGGAGCAGCTCCTGAATCGCATCCTCGCGGAAGCGCGCGCCGGTAAGGTGCTCTTCGACGTCGTCTCGTCGAGCGGCATCCAACTGCTCGCGGATAAAAAATTTCTCGCGCCGTACGCGTCGCCCGAAGCGGAGGCCTACGCCCCGGAGCTCAAGGACGCGGGGCACCGCTGGACGGCGGTCTACAACAATAATCTCGTCGTCATGTACAACACGCGCATGCTCGCCGAGCGCGACGCGCCGCGCGATTATCCCGATCTGCTCGATCCGAAGTGGAAGGGCAAGATGCTGATGGACTCGACCGACTACGATTGGTACGGCGCGCTCATGCAGGTGTGGGGCAAAGAAGCGGGGCAGCGCTATTTCCAGCGGCTCGCGCAGCAGCAGCCCTCATGGCGGCGCGGCCATGGATTGGTCGCGCAACTCGTCGCCGCTGGAGAGGTGCCGATCGGCTGGGCCTACAGCTTTCGCGTCGAGCGCATGAAGCGCGAGGCCGCGCCGGTCGACTGGGTGACATCGTTCAATCCGATCGTGACGACGATCAGCGGCATGGGCCTCAGTGCGAAGTCGGCGGCGCCGAACGCATCCAAGCTCTTCATCGATTTCGTGCTCTCGAAGAAGGCGCAGGAGATGGTCCGCGAAATGCGCCGCATTCCGTCGCGCGGCGACGTAAAGCCCTTTGCGCCGAAGATGGATCAATCCAAGCTCAAGCTGAAGCTCGTCCCGGCGGAAGTCGCCGAGCACTCCGACCGCTACGCCGAGGAGTTCAGAAAGATTTTCGGGCTGTGAGGCGGTTCAATTCCACTTCGGATGGAGGATGATCAACATCAGAAAGAATAGTCCGGTGAGCGCGCTCGGAACCGCCAGCGCGAGCGCGAGGGAGTTCGCGAAGCGCGGCCGACCCGCCCGCTGAAGCCACAGGCTTCCGATAAGCACGGCGGCGAGGATCGCAAGGATCAGCAGCCAGAGGGCGATGTTGAACGACGACACCGTGCCGTCGCCGATACCGATGATGAAAAAGACGACGAAGATGAGCGCCGTCAGCGCATCGATGCCCCAGAGAATTTTGAAAGTCATTTCCCCTCCACAGTTTTACCGCCATCCACCGCCTGGAACCGGCCCCTCGTAACGACCGCTGAACCAAAACAAATCAAATCGGTCCTTTTCGATGTCGTATACCGCGCTGAAAGAGTAGGTGCCAGTATCGCACGCGAGGATTTCCGCGGTTCGCCATTCTCGGGTGTCAATTTCGTTTATGTTTTTGTCTACCCCGGTGGCGCTGACGTAAATCACGCGTTTTCCGTTTCGAAGAAAACCGGCGTATTGCCGGTAGTAGCGATCGGGACGTCGCCGACGATCTTCTGGACGGGATAGACGAGCGAAAGCGGCATCGATTGCAGCGGGAAGCTTTTTTTCTGCTCTTTCTATATTGGCTTCCGAGGGTTCCCACACCGAGCCGAGTTCCTTAAGTAAAGGCCGTGAGCAGGGCTGCCTCATTTTCTCCGCTTCTTTTTTTGGTAAGATCGTCCAGTAATCATGGCGCTCTGCCGCTGCTGCGGAACCGTACAACAGCCCGATGACGACGAACGCTCTAACAGCGGGCTTTATCATCCTTTGACAAACTCACTGCGCGCTCAGCGCCACGGCGCCGTTTTTCTTCGCGGTTGAGATAATGCGCGCCGCGTCCTCGGGCAATAAAAATCTTTCCTCGATCAGCGAACGCGCCGCGAGCGCGAGCTTCTCGACATAATCCGCGTTGTCCTTGTAGCGCTCTTCGAGCGACAGGCGCGGGTCGCCGCTTTTCATCCGCTCTTCTTTGGTCTTCGCGAAGGGAATATACGAGCCGACGAGATAGCAAAGCTCGTCTTCCATGTAGCCTTTCGCGCGGAGGTTCCAGCCGGAATAGGTCGCGACCGGCACCTGCACGTCGACCGAGCGCACGCCGGCGATCTCGTTGCCGTCGGCGTCCACTTTAGGGACGTAGATTCGATGCTCGGTGCCGGCGATGTGCTCCGGGGGCTCCGCGCGCCGGTTTTGCAGGAAGAGATCGTTCACCTTGCCGAGATATTTCACGCCGGGAATCGCCGGGAAGCCCTGCTTCTCGCGCGCCATGTCGACCAGCGTGCCGTCGCTGAGTCGCGGGAAGCGGCTATCCGGCGGCTCGATGCCTTTGGTCACCCAGTCCTGCAGCGCGACGAGCAGCGCGCGCTGCGTCTCCTGATACGACAGCGGGTTGCTGAGCTGCTGGCAGGTGCCGCGCGCCGGCTTCTCGACCGGGCCGTGCTGGGTGCCGGAAAAATAATAGAGCCGCACGTTGGAGGGAATCGGCGCCTCCGATTTTCCGCGGGGATCGGTGACGACGAGCGAGTTGCGCGCCTGGTAGGCTTCCGTTCCGGAATCCCAATGCATGATCTTCGGGCAGGCCTGCTGCACGCGGCAGCGCGCGAGCACGCCGTCGGTCTTTTTCGTGTACGGATTGGGCGCGTTCTCGTAGGTGTACGGAAACTCATCGCCGGGAAAGTAATGCCCTTCGACGGCGGTCGGGAAGCGTCCGGGCATGGCGAACTCCGCGTTGACGTAGATGCGGCGCGAGCCGGAGATGTGCGGGATCAGGCCGTCGAAGACGATTCTTTTTCGCTCGTCGAGATTGAATCCCTGATAGACGAGGTCCTTCAAAAAGCGCCCCGCCTGCGACGAGCCGAACGCAATCGCCCAGCGGGGCGCGGCTCGGCCGCCGCGGCCGTCGTCGAAAGACAACGGATTCGCCCCGGACGTCTCGCGTCTTAGATAAGAGACGAAGTCGCGCGTCGCGGCGAAACCGAGCCCCATGACGATCGGGTCGCGCGCCTCGTACACCAGCTCGTAGATCGCGTCGGTGGAGAATCCCGAGGGATAGCAGATATCGGTATTGCTCGGAGCCGGGTGCGCCTTGTCGGCGCAGCGGGCGAAGGACCACTCGCTGCGCGCGATCAGCTCGAGCGGCGCGTGCGGGCGTGCGCGTCGGTAAAGCTTCGCCTTCGTCATGGACTCCTCGACCGCGGGATAGGCGCGGATGTCGCGGCTCTCGCGGTCGAAGCTGATCGGAATGGACGTGGCGGGCTTCTGGAAGACGAATTCCGTCGTGATCGTCTTGCGTATCGGGCTGCCGTCGGCGTTCTTCGCGACGGGAAATCCGGTCGTCATGCGCTCGTTGCCGGGCAGGATGTCGCCCTGCCAGCCGCTCCAGATCATCGCGTAGCCCTGGCGCATCAGGAAGCCGTCGCCGGCGTGCTCGATCGTCGTCGGATCGTT
>DASWZY010000367.1:0-2603 GCA_036407055.1 Binatia bacterium | reverse complement strand
GAAAGTCACCTGCGAGATGGGCGGCAAGAACGCCGTCATCGTCATGCCGGACGCCGATCTGGACAAGGCCGCGCTCGCGATCCACGGCGGCGCGTTCGGCTCGACCGGACAGCGCTGCACCGCGACTTCGCGCGTGATCGCCATGCCGGAGATCAAAGCCGCGCTCGTCGAGCGGCTCGTCGAACAGGCAAAGAAGATCAAAGTCGGGCCCGGTCTGGAGGAGGGCATCGACATGGGGCCCGCGGTCGACGAGAAGCAATGGAAGACCGATCTCGAATACATCGACATCGGCAGGCGCGAAGGCGCGCGCCTCGTGCTCGGCGGCGGCAAGCCGCAGCATCTCGACGCCGGCTATTTCGTCGAGCCGACGATCTTCGACGAGGTCACGCCGGCGATGCGCATCTTCCGCGAGGAGATTTTCGGCCCGGTGCTGTCGGTCGCGACGGCGAAGAGCCTGGACGAGGCGCTTCGCTTCGCGAACGCGGTCGACTACGGGCTCACGTCGTCGATCTTCACCGAGAACGTCGACACGATCATGCGCTTCGTCGAGGGCGTCGAGAGCGGCATGGTGCACGTGAACGAGCCGACGATCGGCGGCGAGGCGCAATTGCCGTTCGGCGGCACCAAGGCGACCGGCGTTGGGGAGCGCGAGATGGCGGAAGAGGGATTAAACTTTTTTACCGAGCTGAAAACCGTCTTCATCAACTACTCGGGCAAAGCCGAGCGCTCGATGACGCGGTAGGAATCACTGCTCCACGATCTCGACGAACCACTTCGGCTTCATCGCGCCGAAGTCGGTCCTGCGATGATGGAGCATATATTTCGCCGGATCGAGGACCGCGGCCTGACCTTCATTCCTCTCGAAAACGACCCAATGCCACATCGGTCGATCGTTTTCTTTGTGGTACTTGATCGAGAGCAGCGCCCTGTCGGGCAGCGCGTCCCATGAGGCGAAAGGCTTTTCGGCGGGTGACGTTTCGATCCGGAATCGGCGCAGCAAGCGCCTGACGTATTGCGTGTCCGAATAAAGCTTTTTATCTTTGACTCGGATGCCGAGCTGCGCGGCCGTCTGCTTCACTTCCGGGTAAGTTTTACCCGCGATCATCGCGACGCAGGCGAGCCCGCAGCCGGTCTCGTCTTCCTGTAAAACAATTTTCATTCAACGCGCGATAAAACCCGCCGTCAATCCGTCGTCGGGCTCTGGTGCGTGAGCGCGATCTCGCGGTGCTCGTGCGCAGACTGCATGATCGCGAGGCAGACTTCGAGCGTTGCCATGCCCCAGCGGCCGTCGTGGTAAACCGGCCGGTCCTCGACGACCGAATCGTAGAGCTCCTGCAGCTCCGAGAAGCGCGACGCGCTGCGGCCGGTGACGGGCAGTTCCTTCTGCCCGTCGTCGCCGTAAAGATAGAGGCCCTCGGGAGATTGGCGGATGTCGCCGCGCTCACACGTCGCTAGGGTGATGCCGAAGAAGTGGCCGCCGCCCTGAATGCCGCGGCGCTGCCGGTCCGCCTGCGTCGCCGTGCCGTGCGAGAACTCCCCTTCCCGCTTGCCGCCGAAGCGCATCGCTTCCTTCGCCTGCTCCTCGTTGATCGTCTTATTTCTGAGCTCGCGCCGAACGGTGATGCGCTCGTCGGGAGCGTAGTGGCGCTCGCCGATGTTCCACGTAAGCTCCGAGGTATCGAAGTAGCCGTAGCCGTTGTAAACCACGCTCGCCGGCGTGCCGTCCTCGAATTCGAGAAACGCCGAGTAATATCCGGGCGCCGGTCGCTCGGGCATCCATTGGCCGGTGACTGCGCGGACGCTTTTTACCATGCCGCCACCGAGCAGGCGTATCGTGTCGATCTGATGCGGTCCCTGACGATAGACGACGCCGCCGCCGGTTTTCAAATCCAATTCCTGCGGCATGCGCGGGCGCAGCATCCAGTCCGTGAACATCCAGGTGTGGAGCGCGCGTACCGGACCGAGCTCGCCCGACTTGATCGCCTTGCGCATCGCGCGGATCGCGGGATTGAAGCTTTGCGTGTGGCCGCAGAGAAGCTTCACCTTGTTCTTCTCGACCGCCGCGACCATCTTTTCGCACTCAGCGATCGAGAGCGCCATCGGCTTTTCGACGACCGCGTGCTTGCCGTGATTCGCGGCGGTGATTACATGCTCGCAATGGAATTGGTTCGGCGTCGAGATCCATACCGCCTCGACTTCGGGATCCTCGCATAGCTTCTCGACGCTGTCGTAGCCGCGCCCGCCGTATTTTTCTTTGAAGGTTTCGAGCGCGTCTTTGCGAAAGTCCGCGGCCGCGACGAGCTTCATGCCCTCCATCTGCGCCATCGCCGGGAGAATCTGCGTGCTGCCGACGCCGAGGCCGGCGACGGCGACCTTCAAAACTCTTTGTGCCATTGTTGTCTCCTAGTCGAAGGATCGAAACTCTTTTTTACCACCAGTCGAAAATCGACTTGCGCCGCTGAGGCGGCTCCTCCTCGGGGCCGGAGCGGTGATTCTCGCGCATCGCGCGGTCGACCTCGGCGCGCAAAAGCTCCCAGATTTTTTCCAGGCATTTGATGTAGGCGGGGTCCTGCATCGTCTTGAAGGTGCGCGGGCGCGGCACG
>DASWZY010000366.1:0-5379 GCA_036407055.1 Binatia bacterium | reverse complement strand
GATCGTCGCATTCGAGAGATATTTCAGACGGTGCAGCAGCTCGTGGCGCACGCTTTTGGCGATATCGTGGCCCTTCTCGACCGTCAGCGTTTGATCGACCGCGATGTTGAGCTCCGCGTGCATGCGGTGGCCGAGCCACCGAACGCGGACCTCGCTGACACTGCCCACGCCTTCGACGTGGCCGGCCGCGTGCTTGATTTCCCCGATCACCTCGGGATCGACGCCGTCGAGCAGCCGGCTGAAAACCGACTTGCCGGATTGCCAGACGATCCTGAGAATCACGATCGTGATGAGCAGGCCGACGGCGGGATCGGCCAGTGGATATCCCAGCCATATGCCGAACGCGCCGATCAGGACCGCCAGGCTGGCTATGCCGTCGACGCGCGCGTGGTGACCGTCGGCGACGAGCGCGGCGCTGCCGATCTCTTCGCCGACCCTTATGCGAAATATCGCCACCGCCTCGTTGCCGGCGAATCCGACCAGGCTCGCGACAACGACGGTCCACAAATGTCTTACTTCCTGCGGATGAAAAAAACGGTCGATCGATTGGTAGCAGGCGACCACCGCGCTGGCTAAAATCATCGCCACGATCACCACGCCCGCCAGGTCCTCGACACGGCCGAGACCGTAGCTGAAGCGATCGCTGGGCTTTCTGCGCCCGATCGCGAAGGCGATCCACAGCGGAATAGCCGTCGCCGCGTCGCCGAAGTTGTGGATCGTGTCGGCGAGCAGCGCCACGCTGCCGGAAATCATAACCGCGATGACTTGAAAAACCGCCGTGATGAACAGGCCGACGAAAGACCATTTGACGGCCCAGATGCCGCGCTCTGTGGTCAGGATGGACGGGTCGACGGCGCCATGCGTATGCGCATGCCGACCCGCGTGTGAATGATTGCCGGTGTGAGCATGCCCATGTTCATGCTCATGCATGTTGTCGCAATTTTATCATGACACATGCACGAGGGGCCAGAGCATTAAACCAACAAGCCCTGCGATTGTCACGATGATCGGCTCCGAAATCTTGTAACGCCATAAAATCGCCAGGCTGACAATTCCGATCGCCGCGGTGGGCAGGTCGGTGATCGCTCGCGTACCAAGAACGATGACCGCGCCGGTGATCGCGCCGGTTGCCGCCGCTGTCGCGCCGTCGACGAAGGCTTTCAGCTGCGGGTTATTACGGTGGCGCTTGAACCAGGGCGCCGGGACGATGGTGAAGAAATAGACCGGCAGGAATATGCCGATCGCCGCCATCACCGCCCCGGCGAGACCGGCGACGAGAAAGCCGATGAACGCGACCGTGATGACGACCGGCCCGGGCGTGATCATCGCGACTGCGACGGCGTCGAGAAACTGATGCTCGTTCAGCCAGCCGAATTGTTGGACCACGCCCTGCTGCAAAAAGGGAATGATCGCAAGGCCGCTGCCGAAGACAAACGCGCCGGCCTTGGTGAAAAAGACGAGTATCTGCGTCAGGACGCCGGTCGAGCCGTCGGCCGCGCCCGCGTGGCCGAGCCATTTTTCCATGAACCCGACGGCCAGCCCCAGCGCCAGCGCGGCGAGTACCATTAAGGCGCCCTGTCTCATGCCCGGCCACGCGTGGACAACCAGAACCGCAAGCCCGGCGAGAATAAAAAATTCCGCCAGCTCCGTCTGCGCCCACGCCGTGATGATGGTCAGAGCGGCGCAGATGCCCCAAAGCAGCGGGTCGCGCTTGTTGGTGCTGCGGGCGAGCTTGTAGGCGGCGATAGCGATGATCGCAATGACGGTCGCGCCGATGCCGTAAAAGACCGCCTGCATCCACCACAGGCCGCCGTAGGTGACATAGGCTAACGAGATCGCCACGACCATCAAGAAGGACGGCAGGACGAAGGCGAGCCCTACGAGTGTCGCGCCCAAAACGCCCGCCTCGAAATAGCCGATCGCGATGGCGGTCTGCGCCGCCAGCGGTCCCGGCATGATCTGCGCCAGCGCGAGCGAAAGCTTGTATGTGTCCTCGGTCATCCAGCGCCGCTGCTCGACGAGATCGCGGTGCATAAACCCCACCAGCGCGACCGGCCCGCCGAAGCCCAGCGTGCCGAGCTTGAGAAAATAGGCGACGAGCGGCCACAAGCCGGTTGCCGTCGCGGCCGCTGTCGCGTTCACTTCTGCCATTATTTACTTCTTCCTCCCCTTGAGTCTCAACTGAATCTTGCATATAGCAATTGTATCTCCAAGTCAAAGGATGCCTATGGAAAGATCCGAAGAACGCTGGCTGCTTTTGATCCACCAGATTCCGCCCAAGCCGGATTATTTCCGCGTCAAAATCTGGCGCCGCTTGCAGCGCATCGGCGCCGTCGCGGTTAAAAACTCCGTGTACGTACTGCCCAAAACGAATCAAACACAGGAGGATTTTCAATGGCTGCTGCGGGAGATCGTCGAGGGCAAGGGCGAGGCTTCCATCTGTGAAGCGAATTTCGTCGACGGTCTTTCCAACGATCAGTTGGAGAGACAATTTCAGGCGGCGCGCGACGCGCAATACGCCGAGATCGTGGACGATGCCCGAAAGGTTTCTGCCCTGTTCCCACGGCGACGATCGCTCGACGCAGGCATGCGCGCGGAAATCGAAGGCGAGGTCGCAAAGCTGAGACGCAAGCTCGCCGAGATCGTCGCGATCGATTTTTTCGCCGCGCCGGCACGCGATGCGGCGGAAGGCGCCGTGCGCCAGCTCGATGGGCGCATCACCGGCCGAAAATCGATCCGCTCAGGGACAGCCGCAAGTTATCGACGCGAGGACTTGCGGGATAAAACCTGGGTAACGCGCAAGGGCATTCATGTCGACCGCATGGCGAGCGCGTGGCTCATCCGCCGCTTCATCGATCCCGGAGCCCGCTTCAAGTTCGTCTCTCCGAAAGGCTACAAGCCGCTTGCGGACGAATTCCGCTTTGACATGTTCGAGGCGGAATTCACGCATGAAGGCGACAAATGCTCCTTCGAAGTTTTGATCGAGCGCATCGGCCTTGACGATGCAGCACTTACACCGATCGCAGAGATCGTCCACGACATCGATCTCAAGGACGCGAAGTTCGGCCGCGACGAGACGACCGGCATCGACCGGCTCGTCGCCGGCATCGCCATGGCGCATAGAGACGACGAAGCGAGGCTGGCCCGGGGCGCGGCCGTCTTCGACGATCTGTATGAATATTTCAAACGCAAGGGGCGCCGATGAAACCCGATAGTTCCCCGAGATTGGCGCTTCTCTCGCCCGGCGATCGCGAGTTGAGGAGCAACGCGACGGCCGCGAACAGCCGTTTCGCGGATTTGTTCGCCGCTTTCGCCGCCAAGGGTATTCAGGTCGAGCCCGCGATATACCAGGACGATTTTTGCGACGAAGTCCGAGACCAGTTGATGCGCGTCGACGGTGTCCTCGTGTGGGCCAACCCCATAATCGAAGACGGGCGGGACAGATCCGTTCTCGATTCCATGCTGCGAGACGTCGCCGCCGCCGGCATTTTTGTCAGCGCGCACCCCGACATCATCCTCAAGCTGGGCACCAAAGAAGTTCTTTTTCGCACTCGCGAAGTCGCGTGGGGCTGCGACACGCATCTCTACCGCAGCATGAATCAGATGATGGAAGAACTGCCCCTAAGGCTCGCGGCGGGCAAGGCGCGGGTGCTCAAGCAATACCGCGGCAACGGCGGCGACGGCGTATGGAAAGTCCAGTTGCCGGCGAACCGCGACAGTCGGAGCCGCGGGTCGCCACTGCCGGAAAGCATTGTTTATGTTCGCCACGCGAAGCGCGGCTGCCGCGAAGAACGAATCATGCTCAGCCAATTCTATCGCCGCTGCGAGCCGTACTTTTCCGCCAGCGGCCGGATGATCGATCAGGAATATCAGGAGCGGTTGCCGGACGGCACGATCCGCTGCTATCTCGTGCACGATAGGGTCGTCGGGTTCGGGCATCAAGCTGTCAACGCGCTGTTTCCCGCGCCGCAGGGAGCGGCGGAAGCGCCCGAGCCCGGCCCGCGATTGTACCATCCGCCCTCGCTGCCGGAGTTCCAGGCGCTTAAACGCGAGCTCGAAGACAACTGGCTGCCGGACGTACAGCGCCTCTTGGACATCGAGAAAGAGAATCTGCCGATTCTCTGGGACTGCGATTTCCTTTTCGGTCCGAAGGGCACTGATGGCGAGGACACCTACGTGCTCTGCGAAATTAACGTCAGCAGCGTCGCGCCCTATCCCGAATCCGCCGTGCCCTACGTCGTCGAAGCGGCGATAGCCCGCGCGCAGGCGGCGCGGCAAAATCGTTTCAGTTAGCTGGGGGTAAGATGTTGCTGGGGCTTTTCGTGGGTCTTATTTTGCTTTTGGGAGCCGCAGCGACCAGGAGCCCCGCGGCCGGCGAAGGTGGCCCCTTGAGATTGATACAGGCAATTCCGTTGAACAACGTTGAAGGCCGCATCGATCACCTTGCGGTCGACCTTAAAGGCCAGCGGCTTTTCGTCGCCGCGCTGGGGCAACAATACGGTCGAGGTCATAGACCTCAAAACAGGCAACCGCGACCATACGATCGCCGGACTGCGCGAGCCGCAGGGCGTCGGCTTTGTTCCCGAATCGAACAGGCTTTTCGTTGGCAATGCCAAAGGCGGCGCTTGTGATATTTTCGACGGCGCGTCGTTCAAACGGATCAAAAGCGTCAAATTTTCCGACGACGCCGACAACATTCGCTACGACGCGGCGGCCGGCCGCGTATACGTCGGCTACGGCGACGGCGCGCTCGGCGTCGTCGATGCGACCAGCGGCGAGCGCGTCGGCGACATCAAGCTCGACGGACATCCCGAATCGTTTCAGCTGGAAAAGTCCGGGCCGCGCATTTTCGTCAACATCCCGACGGCGCGGAAGATCGCCGTCGTCGATCGCGCCAAGGCGGCGGTCATTGCCTCGTGGCCGGCCGAAGCGCGGGATAATTTTTCCATGGCGCTCGACGAGCAGCGTCACCGCTTGTTCGTCGGCTTTCGGAAGCCGGCGAAGCTCTCCGTCTTCGATACCGAGACCGGCAAGGTCGTCGCGAGCCTCGACAGTCCCGGCGACGCCGACGACGTATTCTACGATAGAACGCGGCGCCGTGTTTATGTCTCCGGCGGGGAAGGCTCGATCGGTATTTTTCAGCAAAAAGACGCCGATCGTTACGATCCGGTCGCGAAAATTCCGACCGCAGCGGGCGCCCGCACGGCTTTATTCATCCCAGAGCTGAATCGTCTCTATCTCGCCGTGCCGCACCGCGGCAGACAGGGCGCGGAAATCCGCGTCTACGAAGCGCTGCCGTGAGCCTGCGCGGGCGCGGTGGAAAAGCCGAAAAAAGAGGGATATAAATTTTTTCGGACGCACAACGATGCTCAAAGTCAT
>DASWZY010000365.1:0-7779 GCA_036407055.1 Binatia bacterium | reverse complement strand
CGATCACGCTGGAGTCCAGCCCGCCGCTGAGATATGCGCCGACGGGCACGTCGGCGCGAAGACGAAGCCGCGTCGCGTCGATAAGGAGCTCGAGCAACCGCTCGGCGCACTCGCGCTCATCGAGGGCTCGCGGCGATCGCGATGTCGGATAATCCAAGCGCCAATAAGACGCGACGCGAACCTCGCCGTCTTTGAGCACGAGCGAGTGACCAGGCGGCAGCTCGCGGATATTTTCGAAAAAGGTCCTGGGCGGGAGATTGACCCAGAAAGTGAAAATTTCGTTCAAGCCCGCGATATCGACGCGGCGCGCCACACGCGGATCGGCGAAGATCGCCTTGATCTCAGAAGCGAAAATAAACGCGCCTGCGGCCTCAGTATAAAACAGCGGCGCGATGCCGAGGCGGTCCCTGGAAATGAACAGCTTTTGCTCCCTGGCGTCCCAAATGGCGAAAGCCCATTGGCCGTTTAAATCGTGGACGCAATCCTCGCCATTCAATTCATAAAGCCGCAGGATCACTTCCGTGTCGGAGCGAGTTTTAAAGCGGCATCCTTGCTTGATGAGGCTGTCGCGCAGCTCGGGGAAATTGAAGATCTCCCCGTTAAACACGATCGAGACCGTGCCGGTATCGTTATGCATGGGCTGCTGTCCCGAGGCGAGATCGATGATGCTCAGACGCGCATGCGCCAAACCCACGCGGTCCTTAACATGCACCGCGCTCTCGTCCGGACCGCGATGGCGGATCCGGTCGATCATGTGGCGGAGAAGCGCCGGGTCTGCTTTCAATCCGGGAGGATTAAATATCCCTGCGATCCCGCACATGCTACGCGTAAGTATACGGCAGCTTGATTTTCCGACAATTCAGGAAAGTCCATATTTTTGGGCGGGTAAAAACCTGAGGAAACGACATACCCGCGGGTGGCAGGCTAGAGGCAATTACTTAGATATAAGTATATAACCTGTTAATTTTGCAGGCAGAAATTTCGACAGAAACCTTAGGGCGAGGTCCATCCAGGATCGGAGAACCGCGCCCACCACTCGCCTTCTAGACGGGAGAGAAAGGCGTCTCCCAGTTGAACCGCCTGAAGAATTGCAGCGTTCCGCGACTGCGCGAGAACTCCGCCCGTCCAGACGAATTGGCAGCGCTCTTTCCCGAGCTCTCTGGCATATCGCGGCTCCATTTCGCCGGAAATCGCCACGGCTCCTTGGTTCCATGCATCGGCTATGAGATGGCTCAGCACTTTTGAAATGGATTTAGGGCGGCCGCCGAATTCCAAGACTTCGCTCACCCGACCCGGCTCGACATAATAGAGATACCATCCGGCGACCTCGCCATTGCTTTCCCTGAGGACTCGTTTGCGCAGCTTCCCATACATTCGCTTCTCGTCCGCGCGCTTCAACAGCCAGCGAAACGTTTCGAGATCGTATTCCGGGCGAAGCCCGCGGTCCGCGGAAAACTGGCGTATGCAGGACAGGAGGATTTCGTCGCCGGGCTCCTCTACGGGGCCCGTCTGAATGACTTCGGGTTTCCAGTAGACGGCCAGTCGGCTACGCAGCACAAGGGCGTCAAACATCAAGCTGGCCGAAGGCAGCATTTTCGCGAACGGCACCGACGATTTGCCGCGCTCGAGCAGCACGCGGGCATATTGCGCGGGCCTGAGCACGCGCGTCCAGTTGAGACTGTAGAGCAGCGCAACATCTCCGCCGGACGCGCGCCAGAGCCTTTCGGAGGAGTCGTTGGCGCCGTCGGAATACGAGAGGTCCTGCGGGCCGGAAAAATAGGCCTTGACGAGCTTTACGGCTGCGTACGCAGAACGCGCCCGCTCGTCTTCGGCGAGCTGCGTCGCCACCGCGACCGTAACCGGCTGGTCGCGGAAGACCATTTTCCGCGGCATCACGCCGAGAAAGGCCAGCGGACCGGAAGCGTCGTCCTCGTAGACGAGGGACGGCAGCTTCCGGTCCTGCCATGGCGAATTGAAGAAGATGTCTTCGAAATAGTCGCTTAGCGCGGCCGGCGCCGCGCCATCATACGAGCGGAAAACCCTGAGCCAGAGCTTGGCGACGTCCGGAATGTCCTCGCGGCGGAACTCACGTATCCCGCTCATGGACTAGAGTAACGGATTGCATGGCTGCCGGCCACACCGCTATTTTTCCGCGATATGGCCCGCGGCCTCGGCCTCCGCGAGTATCTCATTGATCGTCTGGATGAGCTTGCGCGCGGCCTCGGGCGTAAGCTCGACCGCGACGCGCGCGCCGGGTCCCTGGCTTTCGTTGACGAAGTCGATGTTCAGCGCGTGCTCGTCGCGCGCGTGATACGGATGATCATACGAGACGTTCAACTGTCGGACTTCGAACCAGTCGTCGCGCCCCTTGCCGCTCCCTTCGAACGGAACCTGCTTTGCGATCATGGTGCACATCTTCGCTCTCCTTCACAGTTCGTGAATCGAATCGAACCGTGCTCGCGTTTACGCGCCGAGATGCTTCGGCAAAAAGGCCCAGATTTTCTTCCAGCCGTCGACGGCCTGCTCGGCGCGATACGCAGGCGGACGGTCGTAATAGAAAAATCCATGGCCCGCGCCGTCGTAGCGGTGAAACTCGTAGTTCTTGCCGGCCTTCTTGAGCTCCTCCTCGTGGCGGTTCACCTGCTCCGGCGAGGGAGCTTTGTCGTCGTTGCCGAAGAGCCCGAGGATCGGACAGGAAAGGTCCTTCGTGAGGTCGATCGGCGCGACCGGCTGCTTTGGCGTGAGCTCCTCCTTGGAAGCGGCGACGCGGCCGCCCCAGCATTCGACGAGCGCATCTATGCCTTTGAGTTTGCAGGCGGCGAGAAATCCGTGGCGGCCGCCGGAGCAGGTGCCGAAGACGCCGACCTTGCCGTTGAAGTTAGGCTGCGAGCGGATAAACTTGAGCGCGCCTTCGAGATCGCCCAGGACCTGGTCGTCCGCCACGCCGCCGGCGGCACGGACCTTGGCGCCGACGTCCTCCGGCGTGCCGTGGCCGTCGCGGAAATAAAGGTTCGGCGTGATCGTGATATAGCCGTGGTGCGCGAATCTGCGCGTGCATTCCTTGTACCACTCGTCCCAGCCGGGCGCGTGATGGATCAGCACCATGCCGGGGAATTTTCCCGGACTCGTCGGCCGCGCGAAGTAGGCGTTGATCTTCTCGCCCTTCGCGCCTGAGATGTCGACGGTCTCCGCTTGCATCGCCTCGCGTTGATCGGTCGTGTACATGGTCCCCTCCTAAGGGAATTTTCTAATTTTATGCGAAGCCTATTTGGCTTACGCGAGGATGTCAACTCTCTCGGTTGACGCCGTTGGATCTAGTTAATATGATCGCGACGGGAATAGCGCAGGAGCTTTTTATGCCGATGACACTGACGGAAAAAATCATCGCGCGCGCCGCTAATCGCGGCAGCGTGAGCGCGGGAGACATCGTCGTCGCGAATGCGGACAAGCTCTACATCAAAGATCTCCGCTTCTCGAAAAAGGAAGACGCGAAGGGCCTTTACGGCGTTCTGCTGGAAGTCCTCGAAAGCATGGGCAAGCAAAACGTCTGGGACGGCGGCAAGATCGTCGTCAACCTCGACGAGCAGCCGCCGCGCAACGAGAAGCGCGCCGAGGGCCAGGAGCGAGCGCGCGACTTCGCGCGCGAGCAGCGCGCGGCACTTTACGGCGGCGAGGACGGCGGCATCGGCCATAATGTCTTCGTGGAGCACGGGCACGTGACGCCCGGCGAGTTTATCGTCGGCGGCGACTCGCATACATGCACGTACGGCGCGCTCGGCGCCTTCGCGACCGGAATCGGTTTCACGGAGACTGTCGGCGTTTTGGCCACCGGCCAAATATGGCTAAAGGTTCCGAAAGCGATTCGCTTCGAGACAAGCGGCAAGCCAGGTCCGTGCGTGGTTGGAAAAGATATCGTGCTCTGGGTCGCCGGAAAGATCGGCTACGAAGGCGCGATCAACCGCACGCTGGAATACGCGGGGCCCGGCATAAAGGAAGTGTCGATCGAGAGCCGGCTCACGATGTGCAACATGGCGGTCGAGATGATCGCCGTGAATGCGATCGTTCCCGCCGACGAGCGCACCGCCGCTTACGTACGCGAGGTCGGCGGCGGCGCATACACGCCGCTCGCGAGCGACGCCGATGCGAAATACGAGCAGACTCATTCCGTCAACCTGAGCGAGATCGAGCCGCAGGTTGCCGCGCCGGAATATCCCGCGAACGCGCATCCCGTCGGCGAGTACAAGGGCGTCAAGGTCCATCAGGGCTTCATCGGCACCTGCACGAACGGTCGCATCGAAGATTTGAGAATGGCGGCGGGAATTTTGCGGGGGAGAAAAGTCAAACCGGGCGTGCGCCTCGTCATCACGCCGGCGTCTTTCCTGGCGTACCGTCTGGCCCAAAATGAAGGACTGTTGGACGTATTCAAAGACGCGGGGGCCAACGTAACCAGCTCGGAGTGCGGCCTCTGCGTCCGGCCGTCGCTCTCGGCCGGCGAGGTCTGCGTCTCGTCGGGCAACCGGAATTATCGCGGCAGAATGGGGCCGAAAGAATCGAGCGTCTTTCTCAGCAACGCGGCGACCGTCGCGGCGTCGGCCGTTGCGGGCGAGATCGCCGATCCGCGGGAGTTTGTGTAGACACCATGAGCGCGATCACAATTAAAGGTCGTATCTGGAAGTTCGGCGACTCGATCGACAACGGCAATATCGAGAACGTCATGAGCGGCGTCGATCCGGAATTCAAAAATAAAGTGAAGCCGGGAGATATTCTCATCGCCGGCCGCTTCTTCGGCATGGGCGCGAGCGACGAGCACGCGCCGAGATCGCTCAAGGAGGCCGGCATCGGCGGCGTCGTCGCGGAGTCGATCTCGAACATCTTTCACCGCACGCTGATCAACATCGGCCTGCCGGCGATGGAATGCGTCGGCATCGCCGGCGCGGTCAACGACGGCGACGAGATCGAAGTCGACTATCTCGCCGGATCGGTCCGCGTGCTGCGCTCCGGCCGCACGCTCGCCGGCGACCGCCTGCCCGATTTCGCGGTGCAGATTCTCGCCAAAGGCGGCCTCATGCCGTATTTGAAAAACGGCGGTCAATTCAAATAACGCGCCGAACGGATTTTCCTCATGAAACACATGCTCTTAATCACAACTGTGATGGTACTGCTCGTTTTCGCCGTCGACGTCGGCGCGCAATCGGAGCGCGACAAGATGATCGAGGCGGCGAAGAAGGAAGGCGAAGTTTCCTTCTACGGCGGCTTCAGCGTCTCGGACGTCGCAGGCTTCATCAACAAGTTCCAAAAGAAATATCCGTTCATTCGCGTCAATCACCTCCGCGAAGGCGCCGAGAAGCTGATGACGCGCGTGCTCACCGAGCGGCAAGCCGGCCGCCACAGCGTCGACGTGATCCAGGCGCGCGGCTTCCCCGCGCGCGTCATGCTCGACAAAGGCGTCTTCGTCAAATACGTGTCTCCGGAAGCGAAAGTATATCCGAAGGGCTTTGTCGATCCAGACGGACGGTGGGCGACGATGTACGTGCAGACGTCCGTCATCGGCTACAACACGAAATTCGTCAAACCTGGCGAGATCAAAAATTGGGAAGACCTGACCAATCCGAAGTGGAAAGGCCAGATGGTCATCGACCGCGAAGAGACCGAATGGTTCGCGAACATGCTCGAAGTCATGGGCAGAGAAAAAGGCATCGCCTACATGCGGCGCATCGCGCAGCAGAACCCAACGCTTTGGGAGGGCCACACGCTGATGGCGCAGCTCGTCGCAGCCGGCGAGCACCCGATCGGCATCTCGCTCTACGGCCCGCGCATCGAAGACCTCAAGTCGAAGGGCGCGCCCGTCGACTGGGTGCGCAGCAACCCGGTAATCGGCTTTCTCTATCTCGTCGCGCTCGCCGACAAGGCGCCGCACCCGAACGCCGCGCGGCTCTTGATCGACTTCGCCCTGTCGCAGGAAGGCCAGATGGAGATCACCGAATCGCGGCGCATCTCGATGCGGCCCGACGTCAAGCCGAATCCGCCCGGGCTGGTCGAGGGCGTGCACGTCCGCGCGAGCAATCTCGACCTCGCGCGGGACTACAACCGCCTCTACAAAGACTTTCAGGATATCTTCAGCAAAAAGTGACGCCGAGGGAGGAGCTATGAGCAAGGCGAGAAAAATGCGCGAGCTTCTCGAGCGCAGAGAGTTTTTTATCGCGCCCGGCGCGTACGACGCGATGACCGCGCGGCTCGTCGAGCAGGCGGGGTTTCCCGCTGTAAAGTTATTGGGCAACGCGACGACGGCGAGCTTGCTGGGTCTGCCCGACCTTGGTTTCTTGAGCTTGATGGAGGTCGTGAACCACGCGCGCAACGTCGCCGCCGCCGTGAATATTCCCTTAATGGTCGACGCCGATACGGGCTTCTTGAGCGGGCCGCTCGGCATCATCCGCACGGTGCGCGAGTTCGAGCGCGCCGGGCTGGCAGGCATCTCGTTCGAGGACCAGGCGTGGCCGAAGAAATGCGCGCTGATCGAGGGCGCGACGCGCGTGGTGCCGATCGACGAGCATGCGAGGCGCATCGAAGCCGCGGTCCACGCACGCGAGGACAAGGACTTCGTCATCGGCACGCGCACGGACGCCGAGGAATCACTCGGCCTCGATGAAGCGATCAAGCGAGCGAACGTCTACGCCGATGCCGGCGCCGACGTGATCGCGATCGCGCTCCGCTGGTCGCGCGAGAAAGGCCGGCGCGAGCAGACGCTCACCGCGCTCCGGCGCATCGGCCGCGAGGTGAAGGCGCCCGTGTCGCTCATGTTCTCCGACGAGGTGATCGGCGCGGGCAATGCGACGATCGACGAGATCCGCGAGTTCGGGTTCGTCATCGGCTCGTGCAACTCGATCCGCTACACGGTCGTCAAGGCCGTCGCCGACATGCTGCAAATTTTGAAGCGCGATTGGTGCACTGTCGCCAACGCGGACCACATGTCGACGCTGAAGGACTATAACCGGCTCCTCGGGCTCGACGATTACATGGAGCTGGAAGCCCGCTTTAGCGCGAAATAGCTATCTCGATATCCGCCTGCAGACTGTTTTCGGGGGCGCCGCGAAACGTTCCGGTCACCGGCGCCGCGTCCCGGGGATCGGCTGCGGCCGCGACGGCAATGTGGCCGTCTTCGACCGCGAGACCCAGCGTCGGATCGAACGCCCGCCACCCGCCGCCGGGAAGATACACTTCACCCCACGCGTGCATGTAACGCTTGCCCTCGTTCAAGCGCGAATCGTGATAGCCGCTGACGAAACGCGCGGCGATTCCCTGCGCTCGGCACGCGTCCATGAATAGAACTGCGAGGTCGCGGCACGAGCCGCGCTTATCCTTCAACGTATCGCCGGCGGTCTTCGGCTCGCCTTCCTCGCGAATCGTGTACATCGATTGGTCGCGAACCTCCCGGCAAAGCGCGACGAGAAACGCTATCGTCTCGTCTCCCGCCGAGCTTGCGATCGATTTCGTCCAGCCATCGACCTCCGCGCTCGCGATCGGGCGCGCAAGATACGGCGCCAGCGTCGCCGCCGTACTCGGCACATACCGCAACGGGAGCTTGGCGGCTGACGGATCGCTAAAAATAAAATCGAATGGGTTGCGTGTGCCAGCCTCGGTTTTCGAGACCGCTTTTATGACCAGGCTGTTCCACGTTCCCGAGAACCACGCCTGCGTCACGGCGTTGCCGTCTACGTCGAGCGCGTCGGTCGAGCCGGCGGGACTCGGCTCGATAGTAAGATTGAAATCGAGAAGCTTGAG
>DASWZY010000364.1:0-2958 GCA_036407055.1 Binatia bacterium | reverse complement strand
GAGGAAAGCGCCGATCTGATCGTGCTGGCGATCCGGAAAAAATCGGTATCTTCGTATTTGATCGCGCGCAACGCATTCTTGAAAAAAAGCTGGCGCTTCCCCTGTCCCGTCGTCGTGACGCCGGCGACGTCCCGCCCGGCCGACGGCCCGATCCGGAGGAAATGGAGAGCCCTTAACTCTGATTTAAGTCTCATCAAGTATTAAGTCTCAAGGAGGTTGTTATGTCGAAGACACCGCATTCCCAGGATCATCATCATCACGAAGATCACCATCATCCGCACCACAATTGGCACTCCGAGGAATACGTTTCCAAGTGGGCCGAGGGGCAGGATGAGCGCGAGGCGGAGCGCCGCGTGCAGTTCAGCTTGATGGCCAACATCATTCCTTATGAAAAAACCGCCGCGATCAGAATCCTCGACGTCGGCGCCGGTTACGGCGCGTTGACGCAGTTCATGCTCGCTCGCTTCCCCAACGCCGCGGCCGTCTGTCTGGACAATTCGACCGAGATGACGGCGCTCGGAATCGAGCGCATGAAGGACCTCAAAGGCCGGTTCTCTTACGCCAGCGCCGATTTGCGCAAGCTCGGGTGGAGCCGCGCGGCGCTGGGGCCGTTCGAGGCGGTGGTCTCGGCGATCGCCATCCACAACGTGCACGAGGCGGATATCATCCGCGCCGTCTACGGCGAGATTTTTCCGCTGGTGAAAAAGGGCGGCTGCTTTCTGAATTACGAGATCCTCACACACCCGCTGGCGCATCATTTGGAATGGCTGGGCGCGGCGGGCTTCGAGGACGTGCAATCTTTCTGGTCGGAGGACCGCAGGGCGCTGCTGGGCGGGTTCAGGAAGTAAGAGGATCATCGCCACGTCGCACCGCCGTCCGCCGCTCGTCCGCGCAACGCAGCTCAACACCGCCGTATTGGTCGTCGAGATCGCCGCCGGCTTCGGCTCGAACAGCCTCAGCCTCATCATGGACGGCGTCCATAACGTCTCGGACGAAGCGGCGCTTCTCTTTCTGGTCCTCGCCTATACCTTGAGAGCAGGCCTTTCCGGCAGGCTGCTGCGCTATGCGAACTTGTTCAACTCGGTCGGGCTGCTGGCGATCTGCGCTTTTCTCGTCTGGCGTGTGGTCGAGCGGCTGACAGCGCCGGTGGAGGTGATCGGCGTCGTGCCGATTGCGGCGGGACTCTTCGGCGCAATCGGCAACTGGGGCGTCGCCCATGTCCTCAAGCACGCGAGCGAGGAGGATGCCGCGATCCGTCTCGCCTACGTCCACAACCTCGGCGACACGCTCGTATCGCTGATCCCGGTCGCCGCCGGTTTGTTGGTGATGGTCTCGGGCAGAACTTTTTACGACTCGCTCTTCGCGCTGCTCATCGCTGGCGTAGTGATCGTCACCACGCTTCGCGCGGTCGCCGGGGCGCACCAAGAGCTCCTGTGGCCCGACAACGTCTCCTGCGGCCACGCGGAGCAGGAATAGTTCGCTAAGCGAACGCCGTATCCGGAGCGCAATGAAAAACGAACCAAAAACACGCTACAAAACCGAGTCGCTTTGCCGTATATTCCTCCCTCGATGCAGGTCAAGGTTTTCCCTTCTGCCGCTCTCATCCCGCTGATCCTCGCCTTTTCTTCAAACGCCTTCGCCGCGCGTCCGCTCGTCGTCGACGACGCGCGGCCAGTCGCCCAAAATAACGTGCAGTTTTCCATCGGCTTCACACACACCGTGCCGGAAAACGGCGGGCGCGATCAGCAAGCGCCGACGATGACGCTGGGTTTCGGCGTGCTCAAAAATCTCGAGCTGGGTTTGACACTCGACCGGACGAACACCGATCTCAAAGGCGAATCGCCAGTCAGCGGCTTCGAAGATCTCCACCTGTATTCCAAATACAACTTCGTCGAAGAAGTCGAAAAGGGCTACGTGCCGGCTATGACGTTTACTTTCGATCTCAAAGTGCCGACGGCGAACAGTCACAACGGCCTATCTACCGGCAAGTTCGACGAGGGCTTTCTCTTAATCGTGACCAAGCATTGGTTTCCCGCGGCGGTCGATTTGAATCTCGGCTACACCGTCGTCGGCCGGCGCCCGGGCGAGCATTTAGAAAATCAGTTTTTCGGCGGTGTCGCGCTGCGCTACGGCTTGAACGAGAACTGGCGCGTCGTCGGCGACGTCTACGGCTTGTCGCGCGGGGCGAAGGGCGACAAAGCGGTCGGCAATTTTCAGATCGGCATGCGCTACCGGCCCAATCTCCCGGCGTATTTCGACCTGGCGGTCGGACGCAGCCTGCTCGCGACCGGCGACCGCTTTCAGGTCACGGTGGGGATGACCTGGTCAACGGCGCTAAACTTCTAAAGTTTGACAAGCACTAAAGGCGCGGGTACCATTCACGCAATGGCGCCGCACGTCTACCGACGCGTCAAGCATCCGGCCTATCTCGCCGTTGCGGCGTTGTTCCTTTCTTTCCTCGTTTATTCCACGCCGCACCAGGTTCATCACCTTCTCGAGCATCCGCATTCCGCGCGCCCGGCGCCGTGCCAGGCCTTCGCCGTCGCCAAGAGCTGCCATCTCCAGGTCGCCACCGCGCCGGTTTTCTCATTCGAGGAAACCGTCGTTGAATGGCTCGCTCCGGCCGCCGTCGATTCGCTTCGGCCTTCCACCACTTCCCCGGTTTCCGCGCGAGCGCCTCCTCTGGCGTAATTTCGTCTTCGTAAAATATTTTCGACCGCTCCGAAGGCGAGCTCATCGGGCTTAGCTGCCTCGGCGCGACTTAACCCGGAATGCAGTTTCCGGATCATCCGGATAACGGAGAGAAGATGAGGGTTTTCTCACTGGCGTTTTTTATAGTTTTTATGCTCATCGGCGCCGCCCGCGCGCACGACGGCTGGATCGAGGTCACTCCGGCGATCGTCGAAAAAGGCCAGCCGGTCACGATCGCCCTGATGCAGGGCAATCATTCGAACGAGC
>DASWZY010000363.1:0-3901 GCA_036407055.1 Binatia bacterium | reverse complement strand
GGCCGCCGTCTACATGGATGCGGACCGCGAAGCTATCGCCGCATGGCCGGAAACGGATCTTGAGGACGGACCCGGCCCGCAGAGCCTCGCCTACGTCATGTACACGTCCGGCAGCACCGGGGCGCCGAAAGGCGTCATGATCGAGCATGGCGGCGTCTGCAATCGGCTGAAATGGGGCGTCGAATTCTATGGACTAAATGAAACCGACCGCGTGTTGCAGAAAGCCTCGTTCGCCTTCGACGCTTCGGTCTGGGAGATTTTCGAGCCGCTGATCGCGGGCGCGCAGATCGTCATGGCCAAACCGCGCGGCCGCATCGATGTCGAGTACCTAGCCGATTTAATGGCGGCGCAACAGGTCACCGTCGCGGAATTTTCGCCTTCGCTGCTGCGGGCGCTGCTCGAAAACGAAAAGCTCGCCCGCTGCCGCGCTTTGAAGCGCGTTTTTTCCGGCGGCGAAGTTCTCCCGCCCGACGTGGTGCGGGCCTGCTCAGCGCAATCGCGCGCCGAGCTTTACAACACCTACGGCCCGACGGAGACTTCGATCGACGTCACGCATTGGAAATGCGGCGGCGAAAGCGCGGACAACGTGCCGATCGGTCGTCCCGTCGCCGGCATGTGCGTTTACATTCTCGACGAGCGTATGGAGCCCGTGCCGCCGGGAATGCCGGGAGAGCTCTGCATCGGCGGCATCGGCGTCGCGCGCGGCTATCTGAACGCTCCGGAGCTAACCGCCGACAGGTTCGTTGCGGACCCGTTCAGCGGCGTGCCGGGCGCGCGGCTGTATAAATCCGGCGACCTCGCGCGTCATCGCCGCGACGGCGCGATCGAATTTCTCGGCCGCAAGGACCAGCAAGTCAAGATCCGCGGCTTCCGCATCGAGCCCGGCGAGATCGAGGCCGCGCTGCGATCCCATCCGGCGATCCGGCAAGCCGCCGTTGTCCCGCGCGAGAACGGCCGCGGGGACAGCCGCCTTGCGGCTTATCTCGTCGCCGCCGATCGCGCGCCGCCGGCCGACCAGGACCTCAGACGCTTCTTGCGCGAGCGGCTGCCGGACTACATGGTGCCGCGCGCATTTGTCTTTCTCGACTCGATCCCTTTGACGCAGAGCGGCAAAGTCGACCGGCGCGCGCTGCCTTCGCCGAACGGCGACTCGCGGCCCGCGGCGCCAAAAATCGAAACGGTCGAGAGCCGTGTGACCGAGATTTGGGAATCTGTCCTCAGCGTTCAACCCATCGGCGCCGACGACAATTTTTTCGATATCGGCGGCGACTCCTTGACGGCTGTCGAGCTGATGCGGCGTACCGAGCAAGCCTTCGGCGAGCGGATCGCGCTGTCGACGTTTCTCGGCGGGCCCACGATCAAAGACATGGCCGCGGCGCTTGTCCGGCAGCGGATCGCGCCCGACCGCTCGCTGCTGGTGAAAGTCCAGCCGGGCGACGGCAAGCCGCCGTTCTTTTTCCTCCACGGAGACTTCTTCAACGGCGGCGGTTTTTATACGATCAACATGGCGCGCTACATCGGCGCCGACCGGCCGTTTTACGCGCTGGCGCCGCACGGGCTCAACGGCACGGCCGTGCCGCCCACAGTCGAGGCGATGGCGGACGACTACATCGAGATGCTGCGCGCGGTCCAACCGCATGGACCTTACTACGTCGGCGGGTTCTGCTCCGGCGGCAGCGTTGCGTATGAGATCGCGCGGCGGCTCGAATCGCAGGGCGAAGGCGTCGCCCTCGTCGTCCTCATCGCGATACCGGCGCGCACGGCTTTTTACCACCGCGCGCTCCGCGCGATCGGCGGCGCCGGCAGCGTCATCGGCTTGGACGCGAAACAAAGAGTCAACGTCTTTCTGCGAGCACGCAACATGGGTCTCAGACTTCGGCGTCTCTACCGCAGCGTCCGCGCTGCACAGCCTTCTCCTCGAATCAACCGTACGCCTCCGCGGCATATGCCTTCCCGGAACGATCCGATCTTTGGCGCTTATGGCCGCGCGCTTTCGGCGTACGTACCGAAGCGCTACCCAGGCCGCGTTCTGTGCCTGTGGCCTGAGCAAGATAAAATTAACGGCCGCGATGCGACCGCGGGATGGGGCAGGGTCGCTTGCGCTTTGCAGTTTCAATTGATCCCCGGAGAACACGGAAACTGCGTCAAATATCATCTGAAAACCATCGCCGAGCACATGCGCCGCGCCATTCTCCAAGCGGAGGACGGCGCGTCGCCGGAGCACAGCTGACGCGTCTCCGCGAGTGCGGAATCAGCCTTGGGAGCTTGGCGGCACCGGCTGCCGGATTCGATTCGTCTCGCCGCTTTCGGCTTAATTGACAGGACCGCGCGATATCGGCTAATTTTCCGTTGTTTCGCATGGAAACTTCGCCCGCCGAACGACTGTTTCAAATGATCACGGGCTTCGCGCTGTCGCAGTCGCTCTCCGTCGCGGCCCGGCTCGGCATCGCGGATCTCTTGAAGGACGGACCGAAAGGCAGCGACGAGCTGGCGAAATCCGCGGGCGTGGACGAAAGCGCGCTCGCGCGCCTGCTGCGATTTTTGGCCGGCCACGGTGTCTTCGCCGAATTTGAGGACAAGCGCTTCAAGCTCACGCCGCTGGCGGAATGCCTGCAAACCGGCGCGCCGGGCTCCATGCGCACCCGCGCGATTTTTTGGGGCGAAGAGTGGGTCTGGCGGCCGTGGGGCGATCTGGTCTACAGTGTGCAGAGCGGCCGGCCCGCCTTCGACCGCATCTACGGCACGAACGCTTTCGACTTTTTCGCGCGCAATCCCGAAGCCGCTGAGATTTTCCAGCAGACCATGCTCGCGCAGGCGGCATGGGAAGCGGCGGCCGTCGTCGCCGCTTACGATTTTTCGCCGCTCCGTACGATCGTCGAGGTCGGCTGCGGCGACGGCTCGCTGCTCGCGGCGATGCTCCAGGCAAACCCACGCGCCCGCGGCGTCTTTTTCGACCGGCCTTACGCGGTCGAGAAAGCGCGAGCGCTCGTCGGAGCGCGGTTCCCCGACCGCAGCGAGTTCGCCGCCGGCGATTTCTTCGAATCGGTGCCGGCCGGCGGCGATGCCTATATTTTGAAGCACGTAATTCACGACTGGGACGACGCCGGCGCAACGGCCATTCTCAAGAACTGCCGCCGTCGTTTGAGCCTCGACGGCAGGCTGCTCGTGATCGAGAGCATTCTCCGTCCCGCCAGCGAACCGGACCCGGGAAGATTCATCGACTTGCACATGCTGGTGCGGCAGACGGGGCGCGAGCGCAGCGAAAGCGAGTACCGCGATCTATTTGCCGCGGCGGGATTCGGGCTCTCACGCGTCGTGCCGACCCGCTCGCAAGTAAGCGTGATCGAAGGGAAGCCCGAATGAAGGTTTCCCGCCCGGCGGCTTCGTTCGTAGAATTCCCGAGGGAAGAAATCGAGCTCTCGATTCACGAACGCTTCGAGCGGCAGGTCGTGAAATTCCCTAAACGGCTCGCCGTCAAAAGCGCCGGCCGCGCGCTCACGTACGATGAACTCAATCGAGCCGCCAATCGCCTGGCGCAAGCGATCCTCGCGCGGCGCGGAGCGGACGAGGAGCCGGTCGCGTTGTTGTTCGAGCAGGGAGCGGCGGCGATCGTCGCCATCATGGGCGCGCTCAAGGCCGGCAAAATTTACGTTCCGCTCGACCCGCTTCATTTTCCGCCGGCGAAGCTCGCCGCCATGCTAGAGGACTCCGGCGCCGGCCTCATCGTCACCGACGGGCAAAATCTCGGACTTGCCGAGCGGCTAGCCGATGGCACGCGCGAGATTATCGATCTAAATCTGCTCGATGCCTCAGCGAACGCGGATAATCCCTGCTTGGCGCTAGCCGCGGATCGGCTCGCCTATATCATGTATACCTCGGGGTCGACCGGCGAGCCCAAGGG
>DASWZY010000362.1:0-5363 GCA_036407055.1 Binatia bacterium | reverse complement strand
GGTCTTGGTCGGCTTCAACTTGACGCCGTCGATCTTCACGCGCCCTTCGAAGAAAGGCATCGTGATGTCGTAGCGCATCTCGGAAAACGGAAGTTCCAGCTCGCCCGCCATGCTATCCTGCGAGTCAATAACCTTCGCCTTTTCGCTTGTCAAGCTAACCGCTCTGGACGACGCGGTGATTTCGGTTTAGTCTGCGGCGCATTTCGTGAACGGAGAAAAAATGCCTGCAGTCGATCCCGAGCGCGTGATGCGGAAAGTCGTGCGGCGGCTGATTCCGTACTTGTTCATCTGCTACATCGTCAACTATATCGACCGCATCAACGTCGGCTACGCCGCGCTCGAGATGAAAGCCGATCTCGGCTTCGGCGACGCCGTCTACGGCCTCGGCGCGAGCATGTTCTTCGTCGGGTACGTGCTGTTCGAGATTCCCAGCAACCTGATTATGGAGCGCGTCGGCGCGCGTCTCTGGATCGCGCGCATCATGATTTCCTGGGGCGCGGTTTCCGCGTGCATGATTTTCGTCAAAACACCGGCGATGTTTTACTTCCTGCGTTTTCTCCTCGGCGCGGCCGAGGCAGGATTTTTTCCCGGCACGATCCTTTATTTGACGCATTGGGTGCCCGCCAAGGAGCGGGCGCGCGCCGTTGCGCTGTTCTTAACCTCAACTGCTTTGTCGGGAGTGGTTGGCGGCCCGCTGTCGGGATTGCTCCTTAATCTCGGCGGCTTCGGCGGGCTCGCCGGATGGCAGTGGCTGTTCGTGATCGAAGGCATCCCGGCCATGATATTGGGCTTCATCACGCTCGCCTATCTCACCGACCGGCCGGAACAGGCGCGCTGGCTCGCGCCCGAAGAGCGCGAGTGGCTCGGCGCGACGATGCGCGGCGAGCAGGAAGAGACGCGCCAACGCCACAGCCACACGCTTTCGACCGCGCTCGTCGATCGCAAGATCTGGGGACTATGCCTGCTCTATTTTTCCATCATCATCAGTTTCTACGGCGTCGTCTTTTGGCTGCCGCAGATCGTCAAGAATTTCTCCGGCATGAGCAATCTGATGGTCGGCGTCGTCTCCGCCGTGCCGTATTTGATCGCGGCGATCGCAATGGTGTTGATCGGCAACCATTCGGACAAGACCGGCGAGCGGCGCCGGCACGTGGCCCTGCCGGCGCTCGCCGGCAGCATCGGGCTCATCCTCAGCGCGTTGCTGCAGCGCTTTAGCCCGCCGCTCGCGTTTCTCGCGCTCTGTCTGGCCGCGCTCGGCATCTGGAGCACGCTCGGCCCGTTTTGGAGCCTGCCGACGGAGTTCCTGAGCGGCACAGCCGCCGCGGGCGGCATCGCGCTTATCAATTCGATCGGCAACGTCGGCGGCTTTGTCGGGCCTTTCGTGGTCGGCTACGTCAAGCAGGCGACCGGCGATTTCACCGGCGGCCTCTTCTGCCTGGCCGCGACGCTTCTCGTCGGCAGCTGCCTCGCGCTCAAGCTCGCCGGCAGCCGCGAGCCGGGCGGATAATACCGAGGCTGCACGCCTATGCCCGAACCTGCCAAACTCCGCGCGCCATGTAACGAAGATGATCAAAGAACGACCAAATTTGTCACAAATGATGCCTCCGGCGCATTCGATTTCAATTCGGCGGTAAACGAAAACTCGCTGAAAAGACAGCACTTCTCCACCTACGGCGCTCGCGCGAACTCCGTGGCACGATCTGTGCTCATCCGCGAAATCCCAAGCACGGCATTGCATGTCAGATAACAGGGAGGTGTTATGGATGAGATATTGACCGCAAGCGAAGCGGCGGAGCTTTTAAAGGTGCATAAGCGGACAGTTTACCGTCTCGCGGAAGAAGGCGTCATACCGGGAAACCGTATCGGCCACCGCTGGCGCTTCAGCAAACAGAATATTCTCGCAATGGTCGCCAAGCCCGAATTGCAGGCGGCGTCCGAGAGCAACGGCAAAAGCGAAGCCGCGGCTGTCGTCTCCGAGTAGAGCGGCCGCGTGGAAGCGCTCTGCAACTCTACGACGGCGCCGCCGCGGTCGTGGAAAACCGTCGCGCGGGCGATTCGCAAGCGAATTTCCCGCGTGCGGCTATCCACCACGATACTCGGCGGATGCTTCGCGGTTTACGCCGTCCTGCTGCTTGCGTCGGCAGAGGCTTTCGCTCCGCTCGCTTTCGTCCGAAGCCTCGGCCCGGTGACGATCGCTCTCCTCTACATCTACTTGGCACGGAGCGAAGACATGGAACAAAGCATCAATGAAAGAACAGCTCTCGGCCGGCGCGAGGCGCGCCACGCCGAAGAAAAGACCGCCTTATTCGATGAGATGAAGCGGCAGGAAGAGTTGCTCGATCGAGCGAACAGCGTAAAGGACCAGTTTCTCGGGATGGTCTCGCACGAGCTTCGCACGCCGCTCAACGTGATCGTCGGCTATACGCGGCTACTCAAAGAGCGGATGCTCGGCGAGCTCGACCCGATTCAGGCCGACGCCATCGCCAAGATCGATTCCCACGCTAGAGCGCACCTCGCGATGATCGCGGACCTGCTGGAGATCACGAGCCTCAACGCGGGTCGAAACGCCAGCCGCTGCCAGGAGATCTCGCTCAGCGGACTGCTCGACGATCTCAAGGCCTACCACGACGTTCCGCGCGGCAAAGAAGTCGAGCTCGTGTGGAGCTATCCGGAAAATCTGCCTGTCGTCCGAACCGACGGCGAGAAGGTAAAGCATATCTTGCGCAACGTCATCGACAACGCCATCAAGTTCACGGCGCGCGGATCCGTGAAGGTCGCAGCCCGGATGGTTGCGGCGCCGGCAGGGATATCCGCTGAAAAACAGTACGTTGAGTTTACCGTCGCGGATACCGGCATCGGTGTGGCGCCGGAGGAACTCTCACGGATTTTCGATCGCTTTCATCAGATCGACTCGTCGAATACGCGGCACTACGGCGGACTCGGGATGGGACTTTACGTGGTGCAGCGGCTCGCCGCGCTGCTCGGCGCCAGCGTCCAGGCGGACAGCGCTCTGGGCCATGGTTCGACTTTTATAGTGACTCTCGGGTGTGAGCCGTCGACGGCGGAAAGATTCTCAAGACGATCTGTGCGGCGGGAATCAGTGGCCGATGGGGATGTTCATCTTCGTCTTTAGCCAGTGCTCCAGCATGCTGCGCTTGAAACGCCACTGGTTGCCGATCTTATAGGCCGGAATCTTCTTCTGAGAGACAAGGCGGTAGATCGTGTACTCGTCGACCCGCAGGTACTGGGCCACTTCTTTGGTGGTCATGAATTCTTCCTGGTCCATTTTGAGGCCCTCTTCCACTACCCTACCCCGCTTTTAAAATAGCATCCCTTACACTGGCGCAACACCTCCGTCAAGGCACAAAAAGACCCCTTTTTTGTTACCCCCCGAACCGCATTTTGGGGCGGTCTCAATCGCAATTATAGGCGCTGGACGAAGCGGCCGGGGCTCAAAATGCCGTGCGGATCAAATTGCTGCTTGATCCTGCGCATCAACGCTAAAGTCGGCGGCGCCTCGCCCCAGACATCGAGCTTCTGCTTTAGACCCCCGGGCGCCGAGGCGACAATCGCATGACCCCGGCACTCACGCGCTGAAGCAGCAAGTTCTCGATACCGCTCGAGGCCGCCGGTTGTGGGCTCCAGCAAAACCCAAATCGCGCCGGTTCCATAATAGGCGGCGTATTGAGCGCGCCGGCCCGCCGCACCTTGAGAGGCGATCTGCGACACTACTCTTTCGATTGAAGCGATGGGGACTGTCAATCGGCAGAAAAGGTCGTCGCCACCCCACCCGAAGCCGCTGAGCTCCTGCCACAAGGAGTCGTGCGCGCCGTCCCGGAGGACGCCTGCCTCGATGCGGGCACGCCCGGCAGCGTCGGTCAGATCGCGGAGATGGCGGGCGACCGCTTCTTCGAAGCCCTCGATCCAGGCGATTGCGCGGCAGGCATCTTTGTCCGCCGCGCCGGCAATGACAAGCGCCGACGGCAGCAGCGCCGAGTTGGAAATCATTTTTGCGAAGTCGAGGCAGCGCTCGAGAGCGCCGGTCGCGACGAACGACGCGGCGACTTCGGGAAGCGGCGAGACGCGAAAGGTCAGCTCGGTGATGACCCCGAGCGTGCCGAGCGAGCCGATAAAGAGCTTCGCCAGGTCGTAGCCCGCGACGTTCTTGACTACCTTGCCGCCGGTCTTGACCTGCTCGCCGGTCGCTAGAACCATTTTCATGCCGATCACGAGGTCGCGCATCCCGCCGTAAAGCGCGCGGCGCGGCCCGTTGATATTCGCCGCCGCGAGTCCGCCGAGCGTGGCATCGTTCGGCCGCGGCGGATCGACGGGCAGGAATTGCCGCCGCTCGGCGAGCACGCCCTGGAAGGCTGCAGCGGTCATGCCGGCCTCGACGGTCGCGGTCAGATTGGCGTCGTCGTGCTCGACGAGGCGCGCGAGTTTGTCGAGTTTGAGAACGGCATCCACTCGCTTCGGAATATTTCCCAGACTCATGAGCGTGCCGCCGCCCCAGGGAACGACCGCCGCGCCGGCTTCGGCGCAAACGCGCAGGACGGCGCTGATTTCCTCCGCACCGAAAACTTGACAGAGAACGGCCGGCGCTTGGCCGTCGACGGAAGAACGGTCGAGCATCGCCGGGTCGGTGCTGACGGCGCCCGAACTTGTCTCGCGGGCGAGTGCCACCGCGAGCGCGTCGGTGGAAATTTTCATGCGGCGCCGTAGGCGCGATCGAGAAGGTCCATCAGGTGATAGACCTCGCTCCGCGGGCCGTACCGTTTCGCACCATGCCGCAACTGCAGCATGCAGCCCGGATTCGGCGCGACCACGGCCGCGGCGCCGGTGGCGGCGACCGAGCGCATTTTCTCCTCGAGCAGCGCCTGCGACATCGCCGCGTGCGTGATGTTGTAGATACCCGCGCTGCCGCAGCAGCGGTCTGGCGTGTTCATCTCGACCAGCCGGATGCCGGGAATCTTTTGCAACAGCGCGCGCGGCTGGCTTCGGATTTTCTGGCCGTGGGCGAGGTGGCAAGGGTCCTGATACGTTACCGTAATGTTCACGGGGCCCGCCGGCGGAATCATTCCGATATCGAATAGAAATTCGCTCGCGTCGCGCACGATGCCGGCGAAGCGCCGCGCTTTTTCCGCGTAAGCGGAATCGTCGTGCAGCAGATGGCCGTACTCCTTCATCGCCGCGCCGCAGCCGGCGGCGTTGACGATGATCGCGTCGAGATCGACGGCGAGAAAGGCGTCGATGTTCCGCCGCGCCATCTCTTTGGCGGCCACGGTCTCGCCGTTATGAATGTTGAGCGCGCCGCAGCAGACCTGATTTTTCGGCAGCACGACTTCGCAGCCGTTTTTTCTCAA
>DASWZY010000361.1:0-2796 GCA_036407055.1 Binatia bacterium | reverse complement strand
CCGCCATCGTGCGGACACATTGCCGGAGCGCGTCGCGCTGCGGCTCCGAAAAGCTCCGGGTGATTTGGAAAACGTGCGGAACGTTGCGGATCAATTCGTGTTCGGCGGGCAATGTCCGGGTCGAGAGCGCCACGCCGAGTTGCCGGGCAAAAGTCTCGGCGCTTTCGCCGTCGTCGAATCCGCGTAAAAACTGGCGGCAGAAATATTCCTTGACCGCAGCGCTGATCTCCGGCTCGTCCTCGATCGTGTCCACGATGCGGCAAAGCAGATATGCGTTGGAGACGACGCGACAGAGATCCGCCGGAAGCTGCGGTATCGTCAGCGCGAAGGTGCGGGAGACCCCTTCCAGCATCGCCGATTGGAATTCATCGTCGCCTTGCGCAAGCCCTCGTTGTAGGGGTCGCATCGAATCGACGGCAGGAGCGGCGGTTTTAGACATGGATCGGCTTTCGCTGAAGCTTAGCGGTCTCATGGCTGACGTCTTTGGGGCACGGCCTCGAGCCGCTGCAGGCCGTCGAAGCCGCTCATCGAAGCGACAACGCTTCTTCCATCGTTTCCTGCGGCGCCGTCGGTTCTCAGAGCAACGAAGCGCGCCAGCTCCCGCAGGGGCTCGGCCGCGCGGCCGTACGGCCGCATCTCCCGCAAACACACGGTTAATAGATCCTGCACACGCTCCCGCGCTCGCGCCGGCTCCATTACGGATAAGTAATTGACCGTCCCTTTGCCGTTGTCGCACGAAACTTCGTGACGGTCCAAAATATCGTCGGTGATCTGAAACGCCAGGCCCAGAGCCTGTGCGTAGCGCGTGACGCGGTCGAGATCTTTGCTTCCCGCTCCGCCGACGATCGCGCCGACGCGCGACGCCGCTGCAATCAAAGCGCCGGTTTTCAAGCGGTCGAGATTTTCCAAGACAGCGAGCGTAACTTTATCCTTGACCAATTCGAGCTCGGCGCTTTGTCCGTGAATCATTCCGCGGATGCCGGCGGCGTCCGAGACCTCGCGAATGAGCTTCGCGATCACAGGACCGCCGACAAGACGCGCGGCTTTAGGATCGGACATGATAAAAAACGCTTCGGTGAGCAGCGCGTCGCCCGCGAGAAGAGCGATCGCTTCGCCGAAGCGCTTATGGCAGGAAGGTTTTCCCCGGCGCAAATCGTCGTTGTCCATCGCCGGGAGATCGTCGTGAATGAGCGAGTAGCAATGAATCAACTCGACGGCGCACGCAAACGGCAGGAGCGCGCGCCGCTTCGCGCCGAAGAGCTCGCCGACCGCGAGCGTTAGGGTAGGACGGAATCTTTTGCCCGCGTCCAAGGCGCTGTAGCAAATCGCTTGATGAAGGAGCGATGAGCTATCGCCGCTCCGGTCGAGATAACGCTCCAGCGCCCTATCGATGGACGACCTGCAGCCGAGCAGATATTGTTCTATGTTCAATGCCACATCCGCCACCCTGCTCTAATACCACGCAATATCGGCTTTACCAGAGGTCCGATCGCCGCCGCCATCCTACTAATTCAATTACAATTAATTCAACAGAATACAATGGTGCATGTTCTACCGCGGCCCCCACAATCCACGAGTCTACAATCGTAAACGCGCGTTGACAAAAGGCTACTGTTCGATCTTTTTTGCCGGCTCATGCGGATTGTTTTTCGGCGAGAGGGGCGGCGAAGGAGCACCGCGCAGCTCGCGCAGGAAATCCTCCTTGGACTTGAACGTCCGGCCGGCGAACTGGCCGCTGTGGCAATGATAGCTGACTTTGTCCGATCCGCGATGGCAGCCGTAGCCGTCCACGATGCCGGAGTGCGCGCCGGCGGATGCGGCGAGCGCGACGGCGACCGCTAAGCCTCCAAAGCAACGATAGATAATCAAGAATGTCAGCTTGGCCACGGCTGTTTCCGCAATTCGTTTAGATAACCAAACACGGCCGCGGCATTGTATTGGACTTTGGTCCAATACAGACAAATGCCCATCGTGCGGCCTCAATGCAGAAAGCTCAAATCGACGATCTGCGCCACGGTCAGCGCTCGCGCTTTCGGCTCCTCGCGCGCGAAATCGGCCAAGACGACCTCCAAACCCTTCAGGGTCGGCCGGCCGTCGTCGGGCAGCGAGCGCGTGTAATTATCGAACGCCTGCTCGGCGGTGGCGCGGTCGTCCGATTTGCCGAGCGCCATGATCTTGCGCACCGCTTCGTCGCGCGACTTTTTGAAATAGCGCACGGCTTCGAGATAGCCGGCCATGAACCGGCGCACGAGCGGCGCCTGGGTCTGCAGGCTGTCTTCGCGCGCGACCACGCTCACGTGCGGGAACTCGACGCCCTTGGCGATGAAGTCGAGCAGCGTGTTCATGCCCATCTTCTGCGCCGCAAGCCCCTCTTCCGGCGTCAGCACCGTCGCCTGAATCGCACCCGACCGCAGCGCCACGAGGCGCGCCTGCGATCCGCCGATCTGGAGCACGGAGACATCCTGCGGGTTGAGGCCCAGAATGCCGAGGGCCTGCTTCACTACGAAATCGGTGTTGCTGCCGAAGCGGCTGATGCCGATTCTTTTCCCGCGCAGCTGCTCGCCGCTCGTGATCGAAGCGGCGGAAACGAGTATGTAAGGAAGAATGTTCGTGACGCCGCCGATGATCTTGATCTTCGCGCCGCGGACATAAGCGTTCAGAAACGGCGGGCCGCCGGTGAGCAGCATGTCGAGGCTTTTGCCCACCAGCGCCTGCGTCGAGATCGAGCCGCCGGCGATGAAGACCATCTCGAGCGAGATTCCCTGCTTGCGGAAAATGCCGGCGTCCTGTCCCAAA
>DASWZY010000360.1:0-6514 GCA_036407055.1 Binatia bacterium | reverse complement strand
TGGTCATTTAGGGGCATATGCTCGGGAACTCAAAGTAATAAAACTTCTCGAAGTACGTTTCCCTACCGATGAGGATTGCAAATAAACATGCCCATCGACGCCGTCGTCGCCGTCATCGTGAAGGACGGCAAAACGCTGTTTATCGCGAGGCCGCCGGGGCCGTGGAGCGGGCGCTGGGGACCCGTGAGCGGCAAGGTCGAGCCGGGCGAGGAACAGGCGGCGGCGGTCGCGCGCGAAACGATGGAAGAGGTAGGGCTGGTGGTCAATCCGATCGCGAAGGTCTGGGAAAACCCCTCGACGAGCGGGCGCTACTGCCTCCACTGGTGGCTCGCCGAATACGTCAGCGGCGAGCTGGTCCTCGACCCGCGCGAAGTGGGCGAGGCCCGCTGGCTGACACTGGGAGAAATATTCAATCTGCCGATCTTCGAAGGCGACCGCGAGTTTTACGAAAGCATTCTGCCCGATTTAATGAAGGAGAAGTGACATGAGCGCTTTGGTTGCCATGTACGGCAAGCTCGAAGGAGAGGACGGGAGAAAGTTCGCGCGCGAGATATCGCCGCACCTCGCAATCGAGGCGGGAATCTATAAAAAGCACGGGATCGATTTGCAGTGGCAGCACGTGCAGGGAACCGAGGAGCGCTACCGCCGGCTCGCATCCGGCGCCGCGGATATTTCTTTCGTCGTCGGCCGCCAGTCGCTCAAGCATTTCTTGCAGTCGAAGACGTCCGTCATCGTCGGCTCGCCGCTGAATAGCTGCCCGTATCATTTCATGGCCGCACCCGCCGTAAAGACGATCGAGGATCTCAAGGGTAAGACGATCGCGTGCCGCGAGGAGCCGGCGCGGAACGCGCCGATCGGGCATGTCTTCAAGGAGAACGCCGGACTTGAATTGAAGAAACACGTGAAGTTGACGCTGTTGCACGGCGACCTGGACGCTTACGAAGCGCTGATCGCCGGCCGCGCCGATGCCGCACTCGTTCCGCGGCAGTTCGGCTTCGTCGCAGAAGATAAGGGCTTTCATCGGCTCGAATGCCCGGATGTCGTCGACGATCCGCTGCCGATCACGATCGAGACGACAAAGGAAATTCTCGCGAAGAAATCGAATGACATCGCCGCGTTTCTGCAGGCGCACGCGGAATCCGTGCGCCATTTGAAAGGCCACCGCGCGGAAGCGCTCCGCCTGCTACAGGATAAATTCGGCCAGTCCGCGTCGCTCGCGGCGAAGACGTTCGACGGTTACTTTACGCTGCTCAACGACTCGCTCAAGATCGATATGCGGCATCTGAAAAATCTCGCCGCGCAGGTCGCGCCGGATTATCCCGGCGGCGCCGAGACGCTCGCCAAGGACTGGCTCGCTTCGGGAGTTGTCAAGTTCTAAATACTTGACAGTCGTCGTCTGTTGTCTCTAGGATGCCACACGATGAAGCTTCGTACCGTTGTTCTACTGCTGTTCTCGGTTTCACTCGCGGCGCCAGCGTCCGCCCAAAAGCTGGAAAGAATCCGCGTCGGCGGCGGCTCGGCCTCGGCGACGCAGATGTCGATGTGGTTCGCGAAAGAGGCCGGGTTCTACGAGAAGAACGGCCTCTCGGTCGAGGCCATCAGCATCCCCGGTAGCTCGCTCGCGCTACAGGCGATGCTTGCCGGCGAGGTGCCGATCCTCCAGCTCGGCGGCGCCGCGTCGGTCGCGGCGAATTTCTCTGGCGCCGACACCGTCATCGTCGCCACGATCGTGCGCAAGTTTCTCTTTTCGATCTTCGCGCGGCCCGGCATCGAGCGCATGGAGGATTTACGCGGCAAAGTATTCGGCGCGACGCGGTTCGGAACGCTCTCCGATCTCGCCTCGCGCTTCGCGCTGAGATCCTACGGCATCGACCCGGACCGGGACATCACGATGGTGCAGACCGGCGGGCCGAGCGAGACGGTGACGGCGATGATCGCGGGAAAAGTTCAGGCGGCGGCGATCAGCCCGCCCGCGACGCTGCAGGCGCGGAAGCTCAAGCTGAAAGAGATTCTCGATCTGTCGAAGCTCGACGTGGAGTACCACGTCAACGGCGTTGTGACGAGCCGGAGCTATCTCAAGACTCATGAGGACACCGTGCGGCGTTTTCTCCGCGCCTATATCGAAGGCGCAGCGCGCGGACAAAAGGACAAGGCCTTCGCGATGAAGGCGATGGGCAAATATTTTCGCACCGACGATAAAGAAGTCTTAGGGGAGACCTACGAGAGCGTCATTAAAAATTTTTCGATCCCGCCGTATCCTTCGATCCGCGGCATCGCGAGCCTGCTGCAGGATGTGGAAAGGCAAAATCCGAAAGCGAAAGGCGCGAAGCCCGAAGACTTCGCCGACAGCCGTCTGGTCCGCGAATTGGACCAGAGCGGCTTTATCAAGTCGGTCATGGATCGTTGAGTGGGGCGGTTCGCGAACCGCCCCTACGAAAGATTACAGCGCGTAGAACCTTTTCGGATTGTCGTAGAGGATTTTCTTCTTCGACGCGCTCCCTAAATCTTTCCGGTCGACGAATTCGCGCACCAGCTCGTTTAAATCCGTCTTCGTCGCCTCGTGGGGAAAATCCGACGCCCAGAGCAAGCAGGAATCGCCGAGCAGCTCGATGTCGCGCTTGACGGTCATCTCCTCGCCGCATTGAAAATAGATCTGCCGGCGCGCGAGCAGCACGCTCGGCAGTGCCGGCCGCTCCTTCGGCGGAATCCGCTCCAGCCGCTCCTCGATCTTGCTGATAAGATACGGCACCCAGCCGCAGCCGGCTTCGAGAAAGCCGAGGCGCAGGCGTTTTAAATTATTCATCAGGCCCGAGATCATGATGTTGGTGAACTGGCGCATCTGCGGAATGACATGCGCGAGCGCCGCGACTTCGTTCGGTTCTAGAAATCTGTCGTTGTCGCGCAGCGACGTGCAGGAATGAATCGAGAGCGCGCAGCCGAGCCGGTCGGCTTCCTTGAATATCGGCCGGTACTCGGGATGACCGAGCGGCCGCGGCAAGCCTTCGGCCGGCAGAATGCCGCCGACCATGCCGTGGCGCGTGACGGCGCGGCGGAGCTCCTTCGCGGCGGCCGCGGCATCCTGGAGCGGCAGCAGCGCCATGCCGCGGAAGCGGCGGTCGCGCGAGAGAAAACGGTCGTGCAGGAAGTCGTTGTACGCGCGGCAGAGCTCGGCGGCGTACTTCGGGTTGCCGATCTGGCCGATGTGCATGAAGCGCGTGGGATACAAGATTGTGCGCTCGATCTTTCCCTCGTCGAGCTTCTGCGCCCATTCGCGCCAGTCCGGCACACGGAAGTCCTGATGGCGGTAATCGTTCGCCGGAATCGATCTGTGCCAGCCGTGGTGCGGCACGAGCGGGAAGTAGAGCATCGCGTCGCGCCGCGAGCGGTAGCCGGGCGACATGTATTCGATGATCTCTTCATCCTTCTCGCGCACGTGACCGTCGGCGTCGATCACGTGCGCGGGCCGGCCATTCGCCGTATGCCTGCTTTTGCCGTTGTTCATAAATCGTCTCCTAGCATGGACTCTTGTCACAGCGCCGCGCGCCTTGTCAACGCATCCACGCGCTTGGTTGACAGCGATTCATCCGTGCGGTTATACCGAGAGAGCGCGAGCGCTCGGCGGAGGTCGCCATGGTCGATTTACTCATTAAAAACGCGCGGATTGTGGACGGCAGCGGCATGCCTTCGTTCACCGGCGATGTCGCCGTCGCCGGCGGCAGGATCGCCGACGTGGGGCGCGTCAAAGACGGCGGCCGGCGCGTGATCGACGCGCACGGCCTCGCGCTCGCGCCGGGCTTCATCGACTTCCATACGCACCTCGACGCGCAGCTCCTCTGGGATCCGATCGCGACTTCGTCCTGCTGGCACGGCATCACGACGGTGATCCCCGGCAACTGCGGCCTTACGCTCGCGCCGTCGCGCCCGCAGGACCGCGACGGCATTCTCGACAGCTTCGTGCGCGTCGAGGCGATGCCGCTCAATGTCCTCAAGCAGGCGGTCACCTGGGAATGGGAAAGTTTCGGCGATTATTTGAACCGCCTCGACGGGCGCATCGGCGTCAACGTCGCCTCGCTCGTCGGTCACTGCGCGCTCAGACAATACGTCATGGGCGAGGCTTCGTGCGAGCGCGCGGCGAGCGACGACGAGATCGCGCGCATGAAGCAGGTGCTTAAAGAAAGCATTCTCGCCGGCGCGATGGGCTTCTCGACCAACCGCAATCCGGTCCACATGCGCACCGACGGCCGGCCGGTCGCGAGCCGGCTCGCCGACGATCGCGAGCTCGTCGAGCTCACCGGCGTCCTCGGAGAGCTGAACCGCGGAACGATGCAAATCTCGATCGGCACGCTCGGCATCGCCGTACCGCCGAAAGAAGGCGTCGATCTTTTCGACCGTCTCGCCGCGTGCGGGCGTCCGGTCGTCTGGCAGTCGATCGCGCACCGCTGGGACGAGCCCGACCAGTGGCGCGAGCTGCTCGACCTCGCTGATAAAAGCCTCGCCGCTGGGCTGCCGTCGTATCCGCTCTGCAACGCGCGACTGTTCAACAACCGCTTCAATCTGAAAAATGCGCAGGTCTTCGACGATCTTCCGACGTGGAAGCAGATTCTTTTCACGCCGATCGAGCAGCGGATGGAAATCTTCCGCGATCCCGGCACGCGGAAAAAGCTCCACGCCGAAGCCGTCGAAGGCGGATTCCGCTCGCGCTTCTCGCGCCGCTGGGATCTCGTCTATCTGATCAAGGCCGCGACGGAAAAAAACAAGGCGCTGGAGAAGAAGAGCGTCGCGGAGATCGCTGCGATGCAGAACAAGGACGTGCTCGACGCGTTCCTCGATATTTCGCTCGAAGAAAAACTCGACACGATCTTTCAGACCTCCAGCAACAACGGCGACGAGAAGGCGGTGGCGGAAATCCTCCGGAGCCCGTCCACGCTCGTCGGCCAATCCGACGCCGGCGCGCATCTGATCTACGACGCGGGCTACGGCTATGCGACGCGCTTTCTGGGCCACTGGATTCGCGACCGGAAGATCATGAGTCTGGAAGAGGGCGTCAGAAAGCTCACGTTCATGGTCGCGTCGATCTACGGCCTCAACGACCGCGGCCTCATCCGCCCCGGTCTCGCCGCCGATCTCGTTCTCTTCGACCCCGACGAAGTGAACGACTGCGAGCCCGAAGCGGTCAACGATCTCCCCGGCGGCGAAAAGCGGCTCGTGCAGAAAGCCCAAGGCATTCACATGACCGTCGTGAACGGCCAGGTGCTGACGGAAGAAGGGCGGCATTCGGGCAATTTGCCCGGCCGCGTGCTCGGCCGCGTCGAGCGGCCGATCGGCTAGCGATGTATTACGGCGAGAAAGGCGTTGTCGGGCTCGTCAAGCCGACCTACCGGCCGGGCTCGATGGAGAGCTTCATCAAGCTCATGCCCGAGGGCGTCGGCTTCATCCCGTCCCACGTCGGCATCCGCGCCGGCAACGAGAAGGAATTTCAGGAAGCGCTCGCCGTCGCGGAAAAGAAAGTCGCGAAGCTCGCCGAGCGCGGCGCCGACGTCGTCATGATCATGGGCGCGCCGCCCGCGATGGTGCGCGGCCACGGCGCCGACCGCGCCATCGCCGCCGAGCTCACGAAGAAATACGGCGTGCCGGTGCTGATCGCGACGATCGCGCAGGTCGAGGCGTTCCGCGCGCTCGGCATCAAGAAGCTCGTCGGCATCACGTATTTTCAGGACGATATGAACCGGCGCTTCGCGAAGTTTCTCGAAGACGACGGCTTCGAGGTCGCGGCGATGAAGGGCATCGAAGTGCCGTTCAAGGACGCCGGCAAGCTCTCGCAGGAGGCGATTTACGATTTCGCCAAGAAAACCTTTCTCGAGCACGGCCCGGCCGACGGCATCTACATGCTCGGCGCGGGCTGGCACAACCTGCCGATCATCGAAGCGCTGGAGCGCGATCTGAAAACGAACGTCGTCTCGAGCATCCCGGCGCAAGTCTGGGCGACGAAAAAGCAGCTCAATCTTCGCGAGCCGCTCAAAGGCTACGGCCGGCTGCTCGCCGAGATGCCATAGCACCGGCGATGAAACGTCTATCTCTGCTCACGGCCGCCGTTTCTATATTTCTCCTGCCGCTGCTGGCCGCCGCGGCCGAAGTCCGCGACAAGGCCGAGGCCGAAGGCAAAGTCGCGTTCTACGCGTCGATGACGGCGACCGACGCCAAGGCGCTGGTCGACGGCTTCAAGCAGGCGTATCCGAAGATCGACGCCGAGTTTTACCGCACCAGCGACTCGCAGCTGATGGAGAAGATGCTGACCGAGGGCCGCGCGGGGCGTTCGCTGTGGGACGTCGTCAGCGAGACCGGCTTCTACGGCCATCTCTTAAAGAAGCGCGGCATGTTCGCGGCGTACGACTCGCCCGAGCGGAAATTTTACCGCGACGCCTTCAAAGACCCGCAAGGACTTTGGACATCCATCTACACGACCTACGCGGTCTTCGGCTACAACACGCGGAATGTGCCGAAGACGAGCGTGCCG
>DASWZY010000359.1:0-12291 GCA_036407055.1 Binatia bacterium | reverse complement strand
CCCGAGCGCGAGCTGGTCTTGCGGCGGCTGCCATTCCATGTTGAAGACCTGCTCGCGCGGGCGAACGAAGCGCTCGGGCGCGCGATGACACTCGAGACACCATTCCATGTAAAGCGTGTTCACGCGCCACATGAGCGCCATTTGATCGACCCGGCCGTGACAGGTCGAGCAGCCGACGCCCTTGTTCACGTGGATACTGTGGTCGAAGTAGACGAATCCGGGAAGGTTGTGCACCCGCGTCCATTCGAGCGATTTTCCCGTGCGAAAGCTCGCGCGCACCGGTTCCAGGAGCGGGCTGTCGGCCCAGATCTGCGTATGGCAGTTCATGCAGATTTTCGTGGACGGAATGCCGGCGAACGAAGACTTCTCGACCGAGGTGTGGCAGTAGCGGCAGTCGATGCCGTCGTCACCCACGTGGTGCTTGTGGCTGAACTGGACGGGCTGCGCGCGCACGACGCTTACTTCGGTCAAGTAGGACGAGCGGCTGATGGCGGCGACGGCGGCGAAAAGGGTCAGCAGCAGCGCAACGCCGCCGAAGATGCTGACTCGCGAAATGGTGTTGGTGCTTCGGTGGAATATCTGGGCCATCGCCGCTGGTATTCGATTTCAGCTGACCTCGAACCGCGAAGCTAATTATTCCTTTGAACGGCCGGGCTGGATACATGCGAGCCGCGTACACCGCCACTTCTATAAGAAACGCATTTTCCGGCCGGCGGGAAGTAGCACCTATCAGGTAATTACCTGAAAAAGGTGCGGGGAATTACCGCAAAGGGGATGAAAAACCGCCGCGAAATTTGTGGTGAGGGATTATTTCTCCGACGGGATGTTGATTTTCGGCGACCACTCGAGCCACTCTTTTTTCGCCTCACCGTACAGTGGAAAGGCCATGCCGCCGCGGGCCGGCTTCGATTCGGGATCGTCGGGCGTCGCGAATTCGATGCCGCCAGCGACGACCGAGCGCAGCGATTCGATCTTCAGCTCCACGCCGCGGAAAAGCCCGGCGTTGAAGTCGACGCCGCTCACGTTCCAAAACTTGGAGCCCGTGCGCACCAAACCGGCATAGCGCTGGCGGATAAAGACGTTGACGTTCACGACTTTCGCGTCGCTGCTGAGCTGGGTATCCTGCACAACGCCCACTTCGACGCCGCGATAGTATACCGGCGCGTTTGGGCGGAGCGAGCCGGCGCGGTTGGTCACAAGGACGATCTTGAGGCCGCGCCGCTCCAGGATGACCGGCGAGGTCTCGAGGCCGACGAATTCTTTCTTCTCCGCGCCGGTTCCCGGCAGAACTTCGATATGCGGGCCGGAGATCACGGTTCCGAGCCCGCTGATGTTGCCGAGTCCGAGCTCGGGGCGGACGATCCAGAAAACCGAGCCTTCGCGCGCGACCGAAACCCGCGCGCGCGTCAGACGCGCCGTGACGATCGCGTGGTCGAGGTCGTCGGCAAGCGCAACGGTCGTGACCTGCCCGATCGGCACGCCAAGATGCTGGATCCACGTCTCGCCGGCCCTGATACCGTCGGCGTCCTTGAAGACGATTGTGATCGTGGGGCCGTACGCGCGCGAGCGCTCGAATACCAGATAGCCGGCGACGATCGCGGCGACCAGCGGCACGATCCAGATGATCGGAAAGCTCCACCGCCGTTTGCGCACCGATGCGCGGGGCAACTCGTCCGTGGTGTCGGCGCTTTGTTCGAGATCGCTCATTTGCTTTCCGGCTCCCAGATCAGCTTCGGATCGAAGCTCGCGGTCGCGAGAATCGTGAGCACGACGACGCAGGCGAACGGCAGCAGGCCCGGACCCGGGTAGACGCTGGCGAGCTGCTGCAATCTTACGAGCGCGACGAGAATCGCGAGGAGAAAAACGTCGAGCATCGCCCACGGACCGATCGTATCGATGAACTTGAAGATCAGCGTCCGTTGGCGCCGGCGCTGTGTGGAGCCGAGCTTTGCCGTAGCGGTCAGGTAGAAAAGCCCCAGCAGCTTAAAAAACGGGATGACGAGGCTCGCGAGAAATACGATGACCGCGACCAGGTACTGATCGTCCTGAAACAGCCTGATGCAGCCGTCCCAGATCGTGTTCTCCGTGAAAGCGCCGTAATAATACATCCTGAGAATCGGGTATATGTTTGCGGGCACATAAAGGATGAGCGCGGCGAGCGACAGCGCCGCCGTGCGTGTGAGGCTGTCGTAGCCGCGTCTTGCCAGAATGGTGCCGCAGCGGCTGCATTCGGCGACCATCCCGGGCTCGATTTCCTGCAATATCTGGCGCTGATTGCACGTGGGACAGAAGACGATGGTTTCCATAGGCAAAAGTGCTAGACAGTATAATAGGGAACCGCGCACGCGGCAACACGGGGGATTTTGATGTCCGCTCGTATCGAAGATTATGCGCTCGTTGGGGATTGTGAGACCGGCGCCTTGGTAAGCCGCGACGGGTCGATCGACTGGCTTTGCTTGCCCCGCTTCGATTCCCCCGCCTGTTTCGCCGCGCTGCTCGGAACCGTCGATCACGGCCGCTGGCTGATCGCCCCCGCCGGCGAGATTCGCGCAACCCGAAGACACTACCGCGCGGGAACCCTCGTCCTTGAAACCGATTTCGAGACCGCCGAGGGCGCAGTAACGGTGATCGACTGCATGCCGCCGCGCACGAAAAATCCCGATATCGTCCGCGTCGTGGTGGGAAAGCGCGGTAAAGTTCCCATGCGCGTCGAGCTGATTATTCGGATGGATTATGGATCACTCGTACCGTGGGTCAGGCGGACGGAGGGCGGGATCTACGCCGTCGGCGGCCCCGACGCGCTGCTGCTAACGACGCCCGTCGAGCTCTCAGGAAAGCATTTTCGCCATGAGGCGGAGTTCACGGTGGCCGAGGGACAGCGCGTGCCGTTCATCCTCACCTGGGGTCCATCGCATTTACCGGCTCCCGTTCAGGAAGACCCTGAGAAAGAAATCGGCGCGACGGAAAAATGGTGGAGCGAATGGTCGCAGCGCTGCACCTACGACGGCGAATGGCATGACGCGGTCGTCCGCTCGCTCATCACGCTGAAAGCGCTCACGTATGCCCCGACGGGCGGGCTCGTCGCCTCGGTCACGACCTCCCTCCCTGAATGCATCGGCGGCGTGCGCAATTGGGACTACCGGTATTGCTGGCTGCGCGATTCGACGTTCGCGCTCTATGCGCTCATGATGGGCGGCTATGCCGAAGAGGCGAAGGCATGGCGCGAGTGGCTGCTCCGCGCGGTCGCCGGGAAGCCCTCACAGGCGAGCATCATGTACGGCGTGATGGGCGAGCGCCGGCTGCCCGAGGTCACGCTCGACTGGCTGCCCGGGTACGAAGGCTCCGCGCCGGTGCGCATCGGCAACGCCGCGTCGCAGCAATTTCAGCTCGACGTTTACGGCGAGGTGATGGACTCCCTTCACTTCGCGCGGCGGCTCGGATTGCAGCCCGACGAGAACACCTGGAACGTGCAATGCGCGCTGGCGAAGTTCGTCGAGTCCGCATGGTGCGAGCCCGACGAGGGAATCTGGGAGGTGCGCGGACCGCGGCGGCACTTTACGCATTCGAAAGTCATGGCGTGGGTCGCCCTCGATCGCGCCGTGAAAGCCGTCGAGCGCTCCGGGCTCGAAGGACCGGCGGGCCGCTGGCGCGAGGTGCGCGACAAAATTCATGCGGAGGTTTGTGCGCGCGGCTTCGATCCGCGTTTCGGGTCGTTCGTGCAGTACTACGGCAGTAAAGAGCTCGACGCGAGCCTGCTGATGATTCCGTTGGTGGGCTTTTTACCGGCAACCGATCCGCGCATGGTGAGCACCGTCAAGAAAATCGAGCAGGAGCTTGTCTACGACGGCTTCGTCAACCGCTACACCGAAGCGCCGCAGGTCGACGGGCTGCCGCCCGGCGAAGGCGCGTTCATTGCCTGCACCTTCTGGCTCGCCGACAATCTCGCGCTTCAGGGACGCCAGGCGGAAGCGCGGGAAATTTTCGAGCGCATGCTCGCGATCCGCAACGAAGTGGGTCTGCTCTCGGAGGAGTACGACCGCCGCAGGCGGCGCCTCGTGGGGAATTTTCCCCAGGCTTTCTCTCACGTCGGCCTGATCAACACGGCGTGCAACCTGAGCCGCACCAGCGGCCCGGCCGAGCATCGCAAGGAAAGTTGACGCGGCTTTATCTCATGCCGCGCGCAACAGCGCCACTGGAAATGAGCGAAAGACATCGGCCAAGCGAAGCCGCTTCTCGCCGCCGCCGGTATCGAGCTCTTCGCCGGTGAAAACATTGATCCAGCGATTTGGGCTGCCCGCCGGAAGCGTGAGCGTGCTGCCACGCCAGACATCGTCTCCGAGCGGCAGTGCGCCGGCCGGCGCCAGCCGCGTGGTAAAGCGCGGCGCGGCGACCAGCGCGGCGCGCTCGCCGCTTCGGCGCAAAGCGGCGCAGACGCTTTCTTTCATCTCGCCGCCGGCGTAGAGCGGCATATAGTCGCCGCTGCGAAACAATTCCTTTTCCTCGCGCCTGAGATTCAGCCCCTTGTAGATTGTGTAGAGCTTGACGCGCCCATCGCTCCAGCGCTCCAGCAATTCGCGCACGAGCCCGGAACGGTCTTCTTTCTCGCGCCGTTTGATATCCGTCAAAATCCGCGAGCGCAGCTCGAAATCGACCGGTCTGCGATTGTCGGGATCGACGAAGTGCAGATCCCACAACTCGGTGCCTTGATAAAAATCCGGAAGGCCGGGCGCGGCGACTTTGAGCACCGTCTGCGAGAGCGAATTCAGCATGCCGTGAAAAGCGATCTTCTGCGCGAAAGGCAGAAAGTCGTTCAAAAAGCCCGTCGGCGGCTCGGTTTTGAGAAACTCTTCGGCAAAGCCGACGAACGCCTCTTCGTAGCCGAGATCGGGCTTGAGCCACTCGGTGTGCACCTTCGCCTCGCGCACCGCTTTGATCATGTACGCTTTCAAGCGCGCGCGGTATTCGCCCGCGTCACCGTCGAGCGGAAAGCTGCCGGCGAGCGTCTGGTATAGAAAGTACTCGTCGTTGGGATCGGGAACGTCCCTCCCCTTCGCGCCGCTGCGTTTCGGATTCAACCGGCGCCAGCCCGAGAGCGCCTGATCCCATTCCGCCGGCAGCTCGGAGAGAACATTGATGCGCGCGCGCATATCCTCGCCGCGCTTGGTGTCGTGCGTCGCCGTGGCGCTGAGCGCGTGCGGCCAGCGCTCGACGCGCGACGCGTTATACTGATGAAAAGTTTCGAGGCCGACGCCGAAGCGCCCGGGGTCGCCGCCGACCTCGTTGAGCGAGACGAGCCGGTTATAGATGTACAGCGCCGTGTCCTCGAAGCCCTTGGCCATCAGCGGACCGGTGAGCTGCTGGAAGCGCATCACGAAATGAATCCACTGGTCGCGCTCTTCGGGCGGCAGCGGCCGCGCCGGATCGAGAAACAGAAATCGCTCGATGAAGCTGAGCTCCAGCCGGAGGCCGGGGTTCGACTCCTTGGCACGGCTCACCGCTTCCTGCAGGCGGAAGCGGTCCTCGTCGCTGTAATCCTCGCGGTTGACGTAAGTACGATAGACTGGAAAAAAGGCGAGCACCTCGACGAGACCCCGCTTTAATCCGTAAAGCGTGATGTCGCCCGCGTAGCGATCGCGGCTCGATATCGTTTTCATCAGGCGCGCGAGCGAGTCGACGTCGCCGGCCATGTGCTTGCCGATGATCAGCCGCTTCTTCTCGCTGACGAGATCGAGGTAGGGCGTATGAAAGTCGGCGAAGCGCCGGTAGATATCCGAGAACGCCGGCTCGTTTTGCTTGTCGCAGAAGAGTCCGTTCAGGTAATTCAGGAACTGATACCCGGTCGTGCCCTGGATCGGCCAGCTTTCCGGCAGCGGCTCGTCGAGCACGAGAATCTTTTCGACCGTCAAATAAGCGTCGCCGGCGTATTGGCGGAGGCGGCGGAGATAATTTGCCGGATCGTACAAGCCGTCGATGTGGTCGACCCTCAAGCCGGTGATTTTTCCCTCGCGCACGAGCTGCAAGATCAGCGCGTGCGTGGCGCGAAAAACCTTTTCGTCCTCGACGCGGACGGAGATCAGCTCGTTGATGTTGAAGAACCTTCGATAATTGATTTCTTCGGTCGCAACCTTCCAGAACGACAGGCGGAAAAGCTGCTCGGAGAGAAGCTGATCCAGCGCATCGAAGCTTTCCGGCTTGCCGGGTTGGCCGTTGAGCCGCGCGACGTTGCCCTCGATAAAAGTTTTAATCTCGCCGTTGGTGGTGTAGAGCTCCCACAGCATGCGTTTGACGAAACTGATTTGCGCCGCGCGGTCGGCTTCCTCCTCTTTCGGAGGCAGATTCTTCAGCACGTAAAGAACGCCGAGCAGCTTGATGAAATCGGGATGATCGCCGCCCAGCTTACGCCGCAGCGCGCCGATGCCGTGGTTGAATACGATCCAGTAGGAGTCGATGTAAACCGGCAGCCCTAGATTGTAATAGCGGACCTTGAGTCCGTTCTCGCCGTATTCGAGCTTGATCTCGCCTTTTTCCAGCGCGTCGCCGTAAAAGCTGCCCAAGAACGGAGCGAGGAGCTTCCCCTTGATGCTTTCGTAAGGGTAGGTCCAGTCGATGTCGAAAAAATCCGCATACGGAGAAGCCTGCCCGTTCTCCAATATATCCATCAGCATGCGATTTTCGCCGTCGAACGCCATGTGGTTGGGCACGATGTCCTGAAGCCAACCCATGCCGCGCCCGCGGGCTTCGGCGACGAGCGCATCGAACTCCTCCGGCGAGCCCAGCTCCGGATTCAACCGATTGGGATCGACGACGTCGTATCCGTGCATGCTTCCGGGACGCGCATGAAAAATCGGCGACGCGTAAACGTCGGAGATCCCCAAATCGTCTAGATACCCGAGGATCGCCTTTGCCCGTGCAAACGGGAAGTCTTTGTGGAACTGCAGGCGATAAGTGGCGCTTGGAATTCTCAGGTCAGGCATGGCGCTCGCTCGGCGATGATTTGCGTCTCGGTCTTGGACGCGCAGACGGCTGCTCGCCGTTCGCTGGCTCGCCGCGCAGACGGAAAAGCGCGAGCGAACGGCCTTCGAGATCGAAGACTTCGCCGGCGCGCCTCATCTGCTCGCCGTCTCGTCCGAGCGGCTGCCGGGTGTCGAGCAAAAGCTCCCATCGCAGCCGCGCCCGGTGCGCAGGCAGGACGAACGGCAGCGGCTCGTAATGCGAATTGAGAAGGATCAAAAGCGTGTCGCCGACGACGCGGTTGCCGCGCTCGTCGAGCTCCTCGATCGCGTCCCCCGCCAGCCGCAGGCCGAAGCAGCGGGTCTCAGAATTGTTCCAATCGTCCTCTGTCATCTCTTTACCGTCGAGGCGAAACCAGGTTAGGTCCTTGACCTCGGAGCCGCGGATTTTTCGGCCTTGGAAAAAATGCCGGCGCCGGAGCACCGGCTGCTCCTGAAAAATCTTGATGACATACCGCGTGAACTCGAGCATATCCTGACGCGGGCGGTCGAGCTCCCAGTCGATCCAGGAGATCTCGTTGTCCTGGCAATAGGCGTTGTTGTTGCCGTTTTGCGTATGACCGATCTCGTCGCCCGCGAGCAGCATCGGCACGCCCTGCGACAGGATCAAGGTCGAAAGAAAATTGCGGATCTGCCGCAGGCGCAGCGTATGGATCGTCGCATCCTCGGTCGGCCCCTCTGCGCCGCAGTTCCAGCTGAGGTTGTCGTTGTTGCCGTCCCGATTGTTCTCGCCGTTCGCCTCGTTATGTTTTTCGTTGTAGCTCACGAGGTCGTTCAGCGTGAAGCCGTCGTGCGCCGTGACGAAGTTGATGCTGGCGTAAGGCTGGCGACCGTTCCGGCCGTATAGGTCCGATGAGGCGGTGAGGCGGTACGCCAAGCTGCCTACCTGGCCGCCGTCGCCTTTCCAGTATCGGCGCACGGTATCGCGGAAAAGTCCGTTCCACTCCGCCCACAAGACCGGAAAGTTTCCGACTTGGTAGCCCCCCTCGCCGAGATCCCACGGCTCGGCGATGAGCTTCACCTGCGACAGCACCGGGTCCTGATGAATGATGTCGAAGAAGGCTCCGAGGCGGTCGACCGCGTGGAGCTCGCGCGCGAGCGCGGCGGCGAGATCGAAACGGAAGCCGTCGACGTGCATCTCGAGCACCCAGTATCGCAGGCTGTCCATGATGAGCCTGAGCACCTGCGGATGCGTCATGTCGAGGGTATTGCCGCAGCCGGTGTAATCCATGTAGTAGCGCCGGTTGTCGGGCACAAGGCGGTAATAGGACGCGTTGTCGACGCCGCGAAAGCAGATCGTGGGGCCGAGATGATTTCCCTCGCCGGTATGGTTATAGACCACGTCCAGAATCACCTCGATGCCTTCGCGGTGCAGCGCTTTCACGAGCGTCTTGAACTCGTTCACCTGCTGGCCCAGAACGCCGCTGTGCGAATAGCGCGCCTCCGGCGCGAAGAAGCCGATGGAATTATAGCCCCAGTAATTCGTCAGCCCCTTGTCGATGAGATGCTTGTCGGTAACAAACTGATGCACGGGCATCAGCTCGACGGCCGTGATACCCAACTCCACCAGATAATCGATCACCGCCGGGCACGCGAGGCCGGCGTACGTGCCGCGCAGCTCGCGCGGCACCTTCGGATGGCGCGCGGTAAATCCTTTGACGTGCGTCTCGTAAATCAGGGTCCGGTGCCAGGGAATACGCGGCGGCGTATCGTCGCTCCAGGTAAACGCGGGGTCGATCACCATGCACTTCGGCAGACCGGCCGCGCTGTCGAGCCGGTCGATCGAGAGGTCCGCCTGCGGATGGCCGAATTTGTAGGCAAAGAGCGAGTCGTTGACGTCGATGTTGCCGGTGATCGCCTTAGCGTACGGATCGACGAGGAGCTTGGCCGGATTGAACCGGTGGCCATCGTTCGGCGCGTAGGGGCCGTGAAGCCGATAGCCGTAGAGCTGCCCCGGACGAGCCTCCGGCAGATAGACGTGCCAGATGTGCGCGTTCCGGTCGACCATGGGGATGCGGGCGGATTCGCGGCTCGCGTCGGGCGTATCGAAGAGACACAGCTCGACCTTGGTCGCGTTCTCGGAAAAAATCGAAAAGTTGACTCCCGAGCCGTCCCACGTAGCGCCTTGGGGAAACGGGCTTCCGGTCCAGACGATCCAGCTCATCGCTCACTCCTTCCGCTTACCGCCTCACGCGTAAACAATGCGAATGCCCGGCCGGAGATCTCCAGCGCCTCCGGGCGCTCCGCGTCGATCACGCGCTCGAGCGCGCTTCCCTTCCCTTGCCATTTTGCCTCGGCCGAATCGATCACTTTGCTCCAGGTTCCGGAAAGTAATGAACTATCGAACTTCTGCGGCGCCGAATCGAAATTATAGACGATCAAGCTTTCATCGGCCGCATTCCAGCGCCGGATAAGGAGCAGCCGCTTTTTCTCCAACGCGACGACTTCCATCGTTTCCTTGTCCGGCGACGCTAGGCTCGGCGTCTCTTTCCGCAGGCGAATCAGCTCGCGATAAAACTCGAAGAGCGCCGCGTGCGGCTGTTTTGTCCGCAGCTCGAGATCGAGCTTCGCGCTTTGAAAAGTGCTTTCGGATTGCGGGTCGGGCGGCTCTTCGGACGAGCGGAACTCTTCGCGCCTACCCTTCCGTACCGCCTCGACGAGGCCCGGGTCGCCGTGGCTGATGAAATAAGGAAACGGCGCGCTGTCGCCGTACTCCTCGCCCATGAAAAGCAGCGGGACATAAGGCGCGAGCAGCACGGCGCCGGCGGCAAGCTTGGCCGCTTCGAAGCCGGCGAGATGAATCAGGCGCTCGCCGCGCATGCGGTTTCCCACTTGATCGTGATTCTGCGAGAAGACGATGAAGCGTTTGCCGGGAATGTCGCGCGCATCGCTGCCGTGGCGGCGCTTGCGGAATGGCGAGTATTCTCCGGTATAGACGAAGCCTTCGCGAAACGCCTTCGCCAGCTGATCGAGCCGGCTGTAGTCTTCGTAATAGCCGAAGCGATCGCCGGTGAGGAGCACGTGCACGCAGTGGTGGAAATCGTCGCTCCACTGCGAGTCGAGACCCAGGCCGCCGAGCTCGCGCGGCTTGAGCAGCCGCGCGTCATTGTCGGCGCTCTCCGGCATAAGGAAAACACGGCGATTGAGCCGCGCGCCTTCGGCGTGCACGGCCTCGCCGAGTTCGAGCAGGAACGGCTGCGGCGAGTGATCGAGGATCGCGTGCACCGCGTCGATCCGCAGCGCGTCGACATGACACTCGCCGATCCAATAGAGCGCGTTCTGGATAAAATAATTTCTCACTTCGTCGCTATAAGGTCCGTCGAAATTCACCGCCGGCCCCCACGGCGTCTGGTAGCGCTCGGTGAAATAGCCCCGAGCGAAATCCCAAAAATAATTTCCTTCTGGGCCGAGATGGTTGTAAACGACATCAAGCACGACGGCGAGACCCGTCTGGTGGCAGGCGTCGACCAGCCGCTTGACTTGCTCGGGTCCGCCGTAGGTATTCTGCGCGGCGAAAGGCTGCACGCCGTCGTAGCCCCAATTGCGTCCGCCGGGAAATTGCGCTAGCGGCATCAGCTCGACTGCGGTCACACCGAGATTTTTCAAGTATTCGAGCCGCGGGATAATCGCCTCGAAAGTGCCTTCGCGAGTGAACGTCCCGACGTGAAGCTCGTATACGATGTAGTCTTCGAGCGGCAGACCGGGCCAGCCACGATCGCGCCATTCGAAATTGCTCCGGACGACCTCCGACGCACCGTGCACTCCGTCGGGCTGATAGCGCGACGCGGGGTCGGGTCTTTCTTTGTCGTTCAATCGATAGAAGTAGCGGCTGCCGGGCTCGACGCCGTCGACGACCGCCGCATGGTAACCGCGCGGCGCTCGCTCGAGAGGAACCACGCGGTCCTTCGGCGCCACGATGTGAACCTGGACGCGCTCAGCCGCCGGCGCCCACACTTCAAAGCGGCACTTCCCGCCGCCACGATACGTCGCTCCCAGCGTCACCGGCAAATCTTTCCTGGCATCCGTCATGACAGTTAAAAACCTTGCGCCGGCGACGATGGCCGGGGTCAAGGCTCAAACGTAATAGAATAGAATAACGGGAATTTAGGCCGGGAAAAAGACAGGGGCGATTTCCCGCTATAGAGCCGCCGGTCTAGCCGCTCTTAAAATACACTACCGCGAGCGGCGGCAGCGTAATCGTCAGCGAATTCGGCCGGCCGTGAATACCTTCCCAGCTTGCCTCGACGCCGCCGGCGTTGCCGAGGCCGCTGCCGTTATAATAGCCGGCGTCGCTGTTGAGCATCTCTCGCCACCAGCCGCCGCGTGGAGCCCCCACACGGTATTCCTGCCGCGGCACCGGCGTGAAGTTGCATGCGATAAGGATGATGTCGTTCGTCGACTTGCCCTTGCGCATGAGGCTCAGCGTGCTGCCTTCGGCGTCGTTGCAGTCGATCCATTCGAAGCCCGCCGGATCGCAATCGTACTCGTACAGCGCCGGCTCGCTCCGGTAGACCCGGTTGAGATCCGCGACCCAGCGCTTGAGCCCCGCGTGCGGCGCGTATTGAAGCAGGTGCCATTCGAGGCTCGCGTCGTGCGTCCATTCGCTCCACTGGCCGATCTCGCCGCCCATGAAAAGCAGCTTCTTCGCCGGCTGCGCGAACATGTAGCCGAAGAGGAGCCTCAAGTTGGCGAATTTCTGCCAGTCGTCGCCGGGCATTTTGCCGATGAGCGAGCGCTTGCCGTAAACCACCTCGTCGTGCGAGAGCGGCAGCACGAAATTCTCGTGAACCGCGTAAAGCATGCGAAACGTCAGGTTGTTGTGATGGAATTTACGGTGGACGGGGTCCTTCGACATATAGTCGAGCGTATCGTGCATCCAGCCCATGTCCCACTTGAGGCCGAACCCCAGGCCGCCCACATAATTCGGGCGCGAGACCATCGGCCATGCGGTCGATTCCTCGGCGATCGTCTGCGTGTCGGGATGCGTTTTATAGACCTCCTCGTTGAAGCGGCGAAGAAAATCGATCGCGCCCAGATTTTCGCGGCCGCCGAACTGATTGGGAATCCATTCGCCTTCCTTCCGCGCGTAGTCGAGATAAAGCATCGACGCGACCGCGTCGACGCGCAATCCGTCGACGTGGTACTCGCCGAGCCAGAACAGCGCGTTGCTCACGAGGAAGCTGCGGACTTCGTGGCGGCCGTAATTGAAAGCGTAGCTGCCCCACTCGCGATGCATGCCCTGGCGCGGGTCGGCGTGCTCGAAGAGATGCGTGCCGTCGAA
>DASWZY010000358.1:0-9754 GCA_036407055.1 Binatia bacterium | reverse complement strand
GAGGCGGATCATCTCTTCCGAGCCGTCGTAGCAGACGGCGGTGGCGTTCGGGCGGTCTTCCAGCACCGACATCGCGAGCGCGCCGTAGCCGGCGCCGAGATCGAGCACGCGGATCGCCTGCTCGCGCGGGTGCGGCAGCATCAGCACGGCGGCGGTCTTTTGCATGTCGCGGATCGAGCGCTCGCGCTCGGTGCGCTCATCCCAGCTGTCGATGAAGCCGCGGCTCTCCCACGCGTGCGGGTTGAATACTCGCTTGTTTTCTTCCATGCGCACAAGATCGCCGCGCCGGCGCGGATTGTCAAGCCGCGGCGCTCGGAACTCGCGCGAGGAATCCGCCGGCGCCCTCGCAAGTTCCCGTCAATGGGGCTCGCGAACGGCGCTCGTTGACGCCAGCTCCAGGTCTGCCCATACGCCGACGTGGTCGGAGGGCCACAGCGTAGGATTGCCGGCCGCCGGCTTGTCGAAGCAAAGGCCCGAGCCCTTTACCCCGATGCCTTCGCTCAGCCAGATATAATCGATGCAGCGGTCGAAGCGCGGCCATTCCGGGTGCGTGGGAGCGCCGCCGGGCTCCTGCAAGGGCGTGAATGCCGTCGGCTCGTTTTGCGTCGGGCGAAAGGCCTTTTGCATCAGCCGGATCGACGCCGCATCGAGCGTGGCGTTGAAGTCGCCGCAGACGATGGAAAAATCGGCGTCGGCCCGCGTTCGGATCCACGCTAGGAGTTGTTCGATCTGAAACTCTCGGGCGGAGTCTTCCACTCGCGCGGCGATCAAGTGGGTGACGTAGAGATCGAGGAGCCGTCCGCCGATTTCGAAGCGTGCCACGAGCGCGACGCAATCGTGCGAGCGGTAATCCAGACTGTCGATCTCGATAGTCGAATGGCGGGTCAGCAGACCTTCGGCCTGCGTTCTTCCGTCCCCGCCGGCTTTCGGCTGCTGCAAGAGGCTGAATCGCTGTCCGTTTTTCTCGGCGAGCGAGCGCCGGAGCCAGCGGCCGGTTTGACTGGGCACGTGGATCTCGTTGAGCGCTAAAAAATCGGGTTTGACCTCGGCCGCCTGCGCTACGATCAGGTCGCGGCGCAAATCCCAGCATTTATGATCTTGCGCCAGATTGAGCGTCGCGATTCGAAGTGCGATGGACATCGCGATAATTGCCAGCGCCTATTTAGATGTGCGGCTATGATCCAAGGCAATGATGAAACTATAAATAATTGCACCCCAAAGTAGAAACGCTGCACCAAAACGAAGGGTAAAGGCGACTTTGACAGGCAAGTAAGCTCCAAACACGACTGCTGTAACGCCGATTAACAGCAAAGCCGCCAAAATGGTGGGGACGAATAGGAATGCGATAATGAGTTTAGCTGATCGAGAAAGATTGGAATGCCATACGTGTAGACGCAGCAGCACAGTCTTTGCGCCCATGCGTTATCCCGAAATGTTGTTCAGCCCAGCTCTCAGTCGCTCGAGCGCCCGCTCTTTTCCGAGCACCGCGAGCACTTCGTAGATGCCGGGGCTCACCGTCGTCCCGGTGAGCGCGACGCGCACCGGCTGGGCGAGCTTGCCAAGCTGGAGATTGTGGCGCTGCAGGACCTCGTTGAATGCCGCTTCGATATTCTTCTCGTTGAAGTCGGCGATCGCCTCCAGCTTCTGAATCAGCTCTTCGAGCGGGGCACAAATGTCCGCGGTCAAGAATTTTTTCGTCGCCTTTTCATCGTACTTGATGTCGTCCGATAGATAGAAATGCGCGAGCTCAACCAGCTCGACGAGCGTTTTAGCGCGCTCCTGCAGCGTCGCCGCCATCCGCTCGCGCCATTTTTTATCCGGCGGCACCGCATAGCCTTTGGCTTCGATGAACGGCACGACGTCGTCGGCGAGCTGCGACAGCGGCCGGGTCTTCAAATAATGCGCGTTGAGCCAGAGAAGCTTTTCCGGATTGAAGATGCCGGCCGACTTGCCGACACTTTCCAGCGAGAACTTATCGATCAGCTCTGCGCGCGAGAATACCTCCTGATCGCCGTGCGACCAGCCGAGCCGGACGAGGTAGTTGCTGAGCGCCTCGGGGAAATAGCCCATGTCGCGATAGGCCGTGACCGACGTCGCGCCGTGGCGTTTGCTGAGGCGCGCTTTGTCGATGCCGAGAATCAGCGGCACGTGCGCGAAGGCGGGCGGGGTGCGGCCGAGCGCCTGATACAAAAGGATCTGCCGCGGCGTGTTCGCGAGATGGTCGTCGCCGCGGATGACGTGCGTGACGCGCATGTCGACGTCGTCGACGACGACGCAGAAGTTATACGTCGGGGTGCCGTCCGAGCGCGCGATGATGAGGTCGTCGAGCTCGCGGTTCTCGAAAACGACCGGGCCTTTGACGAGGTCGTCGACGACCGTGGCGCCTTCGCGCGGACCGCGGAAGCGGATCGTGTAAGGCTTGCCTTGCGGCAGCGGTGGAACGATGCCGTCGGGCGGACGGCACGCGCCGTCGTACATCGGTTTTCTTTTTTCTTTCAGCGCGGCCAGGCGCTTTTGATCGAGCTCCTCGGCCGTGCACGTACATGGATAGGCTTTGCCCGCGGCGAGAAGCTCGCGGACTTTCTCCTTATAGAGATCGTAACGCTTTGTCTGGAAGAAGGGCCCTTCGTCCCATGCGAGGTCGAGCCATTTGAGCGACTCGATAATCGCCGCGATCGCCTCCGGCGTCGAGCGCTCCCGGTCGGTGTCCTCTATGCGAAGCACGAAAGTGCCGCCGTGATGCCGCGCGAAAAGCAGGTTGAAGAGCGCGGTGCGCGCTCCGCCGATGTGCAGATAGCCGGTCGGACTCGGAGCGAAGCGGGTGCGGACGGTGGCCATCCAGTTAAACTAACACGGAATCGCGCGGCTGAGAAACGTTCGCGGATTCGGAATGCCGTTTCCTTTATGCTAGTATAAAAAGTCAATTCACGCACAGTACAGGTTATCTTTTCATGACGATCGCGACCAACGAAGTCGAGTCCACGCCGTCCCATTTTATCCGAAACGTCGTCGTCGAGGACCGCGCGCGGGATAAAAACGGCGGGAAAGTGCACACGCGCTTTCCGCCGGAGCCGAACGGCTATCTTCACATCGGCCATGCGAAGTCGATCTGTCTCAACTTCGGTATCGCAGCAGAATTCGGCGGATTGACGAACCTGCGCTTCGACGACACCAATCCCAGCAAGGAAGACGTCGAGTATGTCGACTCGATCCGCGCCGACGTGCGCTGGCTCGGGTTCGACTGGGCCGACCGCGAGTTCTTCGCATCGGATTACTTCGGCCGGCTTTACGAATTCGCCGAGAAGCTCATCGACAAGGGCGCGGCCTACGTCGACGATCTCAGCGCGGATCAGATCCGCGAATACCGCGGCACGCTCACCGAGCCGGGGCGAAACAGCCCGTTTCGCGGCCGCTCTGCGGCCGAGAATCTCGATCTGTTCCGGCGCATGCGCGCGGGCGAGTTTCCCGACGGCTCGCGCACGCTGCGCGCGAAGATCGACATGGCTTCGCCGAACCTCAACATGCGCGACCCGGTCATGTACCGCATCCTGCGCGCGGCGCATCACCGCACCGGCGACAAGTGGTGCATCTATCCGACCTACGACTTCGCGCACGGGCAGTCCGACTCGATCGAAGGCATCACGCATTCGCTCTGCACGCTGGAGTTCGAGGATCACCGGCCGCTGTACGACTGGTTCATCGAGCAGCTGGAGATTCACCATCCGCAGCAGATCGAGTTCGCGCGCCTGAACCTCACGCATACGGTTTTGAGCAAGCGCAAGCTCCTCCAGCTCGTGCAGCACAAGCACGTCGCAGGCTGGGATGATCCGCGCATGCCGACGCTCGCTGGCATCCGCCGCCGCGGCTACCCGCCCGAGGCGATCCGCGCCTTTTGCGAGCGCATCGGCGTCGCCAAGCGCAACAGCACTGTCGATATCGCAATGCTGGAGCACGCCGTGCGCGAGGACTTAAACCGCCGCGCGCCGCGCGTGATGGCGGTGCTGCGCCCGCTGAAAGTCGTGCTGGTGAATTATCCCGAAGACCGCGTGGAAGAGCTCGACGCGGTGAACAATCCCGAGGATCCGTCGATGGGCACGCGCAAGGTGCCGTTTGCGCGCGTGCTTTACATCGAGCGCGATGATTTCCGCGAGGAGCCTCCGAAGGGATTCTTTCGGTTGTCGCCGGGAAAAGAAGTGCGGCTGCGCTACGCGTACATCATCAAGTGCGAAGAGGTCGTGAAAGACCCCAAAACCGGCGAGGTCGTCGAGCTCCGCTGCACCTACGATCCGGAGACGAAAAGCGGCTCGGCGCAGAGCGGGCGGAAAGTTAAGGCGACGCTCCACTGGGTCTCGGCAGCACACGCGCTCGAAGCCGAGGCGCGCCTCTACGATCACCTCTTTGCTGCGGAGAGTCCCGAAGATGTTGCAGAAGGGGCGCACTGGACGAAGAACATCAATCCGAATTCGCTCGAGACGCTTTCATCCTGCCGCGTCGAACGATCCCTCGCCGGCGCCGCGCCCGGCGCGCGCTATCAGTTCGAGCGGATAGGGTATTTTACCGTCGACCGCGACTCGTCGGATAAGATGCTCGTCTTCAACCGCACCGTCACGCTGCGCGATGCGTGGGCGAAGATCGAAAAAGGGCAGAAGAAATAGCCTGCTAAAAGCGATAGCCCGCCGAGACCGTTAGAAAATTATTGAAAGTTTTGTATTTGTCTTTTCCCGGCGCGCCGGCGAACGGAAAACCCGGCGGCACGGCGCCTTCGAGCTCTCCATTTTTAACGTTGCGCGTCTTGTAGAAGATCGCCTGATAGCCAAAACCGAGCGAAAAGTGCTCCCAGTCGTAGCCGATGCCGCCGTTCAGCGTGAGAACGTCGCCGCCGGGGATCGACGGGTTGAGCGTCTTGTCCGGCATCGGCCCCTGCTCGAGTCCGACGCCGCCGCGCAGCTCCCAATGTTTGTCTAAGCGGTAGTAGCTTCCCATCCTGAGCGTGCTCGTATCATTCCACTTCCGCGGCAGCTTGATCGACGGGATGCCGAAGGGCGGGTTGGGAAAATTGACGCTCAGGTCTCTGAATCGGCTCCAGTTCTGGCGCTCGTAGACGATCTCCGCGCCCCAGTCCGGTGTGATTTTATAGAACAACCCGACATTGATGATCGCCGGAAGCGGGATCGGGCGCACGTCGCCGATCGTGTGCGCCGGGCCGAAATCGCCCTTGAGCTTGGCGCGCGCGCGGTCGAAGTGGAGATCCGCCGTGCCGCGATAGCTGAAGCCGATCTTTATGCGGTCGGTCGGCTTGACGAGCAGGCCGATGTTATAGCTGTAGGTGTCGTCGTCGCCGTGGAGGCGGATTTTCTCTTCGGCGGTGACGAGCGCGCGGTTCGTGCAGCCGAAGACCGGATCGAAGCAGAGCGAGCGCGAGAACAGCGCGCTTGAACGGATGTAGCTCGCGCCCGCGCCGACGGAAAAGTATTGCGACGGGCTCCAGGAGACCGCCGGCGTCAGATAATAGGTTTTGAGCTCGGCGTCGCGCGCGCCGAAGCGCGTAAACCCCCCATGATACGCGGTCGCCAGGCCGAACGGCGAGTAAATGCCGAGGCCGAGATGCAGATCCGTGCCGGGGACGTGGTAGTTGCCGAAGAAGCTGCCGGCGAAATTGTCACGTCCGCCGTTGACCTCTTTGTGCCCGCTGTTCTCTACGCTGCTGACGACATTGATGTACGTCCCGGAGAGCAGCAGCCGGTTGCCGTCGATCTCGCTCAGCGCCGAGGGATTGTAATAAACCGCCGAGGGGTCGTCGACCCCGGCGGTCAGAGCGTTGGACATGCCGACGCCGCGGGCCGTCTGGTGCGGAATATAGTAGCCGCCGCTGAAGGCCGGCGGGGCATATAAGAGCACACCTAGGCATAACCAGACACTTCCATACCACTTCCTGACCCCCATCCACCCTCCAAATAGGTATTTGACAGTGTAAGCCAACTGCTGTATAGCAGGGCAAAATATTGCCAAATATTGCCATATAGGGGGGTCGGATGCAAGAAAAACTACTTACGACCCAGCAGGTGGCGCGCTATCTCGGCGTCGATAAATTCACGATCTACCGGCTCGTGACGCAGAAGAAGATGCTCGCCTTCCGCGTCGGCAACCAATGGCGTTTCCGAAAAGCGCTCGTCGACGCATGGCTCATGCGCAACTCCAACGTCCATGCGCGCGTGGAGAAAAAAGCGGACTAGCCGCTGCGCGACCATGAGCAAAAGCTTGCAGAGGCCGTTCCTGCCCGACGCGGCCGAACCGCGGCCGCCGATCGCGGCCGAACGGACGCCGGTCCTGAGCGAGCTCGTCACGTATGAGAACCGGTGCGGCCGGCGCATCGTCGGCTGTCACGACTTCGCCCAATCGACGCCGCGCGACCGCCCGTGGATGATCGTCCTGCCCGGCTACGGCGAGACGAAAACCGACGTCCTCGCGCCGTCGTTCTACCTCGCGAAGAACGGCTTCCATACGCTGCGCTTCGACTACTCCGATCACGTCGGCGAGAGCGACGGCGAGATCCTGGCTACGACGCTGCCGAAGCTCAAAGACGACATCCTCTCCGCCGTCGATTTTCTCGAACGCCGCTACGCCGCGCGTCCGATCGGCGTTTTCGCGAGCAGCCTCGCGTGCCGCGCGCTGCTGCGCGCCGCGCGGGAAGACGAGCGCATCGCGCTGCTGATCAACTTCGTCAGCATCGTCGACGTCCGGAAAACGCTCTGCGCCATCTATAAGGAAGATCATCTGGAGCGCACGCTGAACGGCCTGCCCAACGGCGTCATGGACGTGCTCGGCCTTCAGGTCGACGCCGATAACTTCCTGCGCGCCGCCATCGACGGGCATTACGCGGACCTCGCGACCACGCTCGAGGACGCGCGCAACATCAAAGCGCCCGGAATCTTCTTCGCGGCGGAACATGACGGCTGGGTCGATCTCGACGATGTCGAGGAAGTCGTCTCCGCGCTGCCGACGCGCCGCAAGGAGCTGCGCGTGCTCCAGGACGGCATGCACCGCCTTTACGAAAATCCGTCGGTCGCGAAGGCGGCGCTGAAGGGCGCCGTCGAATGCGCGCTGCGCTATCTGCCGACGGCGAAGCCGCAGGCGCGGATGGGCGACCCCGATTTGAAGGAAATCGGCCATCGCATCCGCAAGGAGAAAGAGCGCTACCGGCTGCTCCGGGGGGTCAACAAGGACGACGAGCGCGAGTTCTGGAAGGGCTATCTCGAAAAATATTCCTTCATCATCAACGTCCACGATTACTGGAATCTGCTCGACTTCATTTATCGCGTTCTGGGCGATCCGAAGCCCGGCCACAGGGTTCTCGACGCCGGATGCGGCATCGGCAACTACGGCACGTTCCTGCTGATGAAGACGATTTACGGCCGGCGCCTGTTTCCTGCCGCGGAGAGCGGCTCGTACGAGTACGTCGGAGTCGATTTTGTGTCCGACGCGATCGCCCAGGCGCAGCGCACGCACGACGGCTTCAGCCGGGAATTTGCCAATGGCGGGCCGCCTGCCCGCTACAATTATTTGGTGGCCGACCTCGAAAACCCGCTGCCGTTCCCGGCCCGTTCGTTCGATCAGGTCTGCATGAATCTGGTCGTTTCTTACCTGCAAGAGGCGCGGCGGACGCTGGCGGACATGGCGCGGCTGCTGAAGCCCAAAGGGCGCATCGTTGTCACGACCCTCAAGCCGTTCGCCGATCTGTCGCAGGTTTACCGCAATTACATCAGCGTCGTCGAGGAGCCGCGACAGGTGGAAGAGGCGCGCAAGCTTCTCAGCAACGCCGGCAAAGTGATGGCGAAAGAGGCCGAAGGCATCTATCGATTCTTCACCGAGGAAGAGCTGGCCGATCTTCTCAAGGAGGCAGGGCTGACCGACATCGAGACGTTCCGCGCGTTCGGCAACCAGGCGAACGTCGCGTTCGGCGTCGTGGGCTGACGGTTACCGAATGCCGGTTCAATTTTTCTCCTTCGGCGGGCTGGTCAACGGCCTCTCGGCCGCCCTGCTCGGCCTGTTCGTCTTCTCGCGCAAACCGCACGACATCCGCCATCAGACCTACGCGATCTTCTGCTTCTGCCTCACCGTCTGGAGCTACAGCTATTTCCGCTGGCTGATCAGCGACAACGCCGCCGACGCGCTGCTTTGGAGCCGCGTCCTCATGGCCGGGGCGATCTTCATACCGCCGACGGCGTTTCACCATCTCGTGCGGCTCCTGGATAAGAAAGTCTCCCACGTATTCATCGCCGGGAATTACGTGGTCTCGATGGTGCTTTTCTGCGGCAACTGGGACAATTGGATCGTCACGGGCGTCGCGCCGCGCGGGCCGTTCGCGTACTGGCCGGTTCCCGGGCCGCTGTTTCATATCCACGTCGCGCAGTTGGTCGGCCTCGCGCTGCTCGGCATCGTCATTCTGCTGCGCGAGTTGCGGCGCGCCGAAGGCCTCAAGCGCAACCAGATACGCTTCTTGATCGTCGCCGAGGTCGTCGGCTGGAGCGGCGGCGCCACGAACTATCCTCTATGGTACGGCATTCCGATCCTGCCGTACGGCAACATCCTGGTGTCGGCGTACACCGCGATCTTCGCCTACGCGATGGTTCGCTACCGGCTCCTCGATATAGAGCTGGTCATCAAGCGGAGCCTCATCTATGCCTTCCAGCTCCTCATCCTGCTCACGCCCTGCTATGTTCTGCTGCTGCTCGCGCAGACGCTGTTTTTCGGCGAGGTGAGCCCGAGTTTTTCGCTCTTCGCCGTGCTGCTTTTTATTCTCGTCGGCTTTTTCTTCCCCAAGTTTCGCTTTCGCACCGAAGAGGCGTTCGAGCGCGTGCTGTTCAAGAAGCGGCACGACTATCGCGCGACGCTGCTGCATTCGAGCCGCGAGATGCTCTCGATGGTGGATCTCGAGGCGGTCTGCGACAATCTCGTGAAGACCGTGGTCAAGGCGCTGGGCGTGCCGCGGGCATCGTTGTTTCTTCTCGACGAGGGCAGCGGCTCATATAAGCTCCGCAGCAGCGTCGGCTTGAACCCGGAAGGCGACGCGCCCGAGATCGCGCGCGACGATCCGTTGATCGAGATTCTTATGCAGCGCCACGAGGCGCTCATCCGCGAGGAGCTCGAGATGGCCGGCGACGAAGGCCCGGCGCTCGAGGCGGCGGGGAAAATGGCCGGCTTGCAGGCGGAGATCGCGCTGCCGCTCAATTCCAAGGAGCGGCTGATCGCGATTCTCAACCTGGCGCTCCGCGAAGGCCGGGAGATGTACTCGCCGGAGGATATCGAGGTCCTATCGACTCTGGCGAACCAGGCCGCGATCGCGATCGAAAACGCGCGCCTCTACGAGAATTTAAAGCTCTCTCAGAGCATCATCCGCCGCGCCGATCGTCTCTCCTCGCTCGGCATGCTGACGGCCGGCCTGGCGCACGAGATCCGCAATCCGTTGGTCGCGATCCGCACCTTCACGCAGCTCCTGCCCGAGCGTTACCAGGATCAGGAGTTTCGCAACGTCTTTCAGACGGTCGCGCTCAAGGAAGTCGACCGGATTTGCGGCCTCGTCAACGATCTGCTCAACTTTGCGCGGCCGTCAACTCCCAACGTCTCGGCGCAGGACGTGAACGAAATCGTCGACGCGATCGCGCGCATTCTCGAAACCGAGGCGAAGGACAAGGACGTCAAGATCGAGATCCATCTCGGCGAGGCGCTGCCGAAAATATTTATTGACAAAGAACAG
>DASWZY010000357.1:0-4009 GCA_036407055.1 Binatia bacterium | reverse complement strand
TCCAGGTCGGCGCGCTGAACTCCGCGCGCCAGTTAACGCAGGGAACGCTCGACCTTCCCGTCGGTATGCTCTCCGACGCGCAGGTGCGGCGGCGCGGCTTGATTCTCGCCTCGGCGCTCGCCGCGATGGCGGCGGCATACTTTCTGATCGGCGTCGCGCCGTCGCTTTTCTGGGCGCTCGTCGGCGCGGGTCTGGTCGGGCTCGGAACGTCGCTCTGGCACCCGACGGCGGCGGCGTCGCTGTCGAATAAGTTTCCCGACCGGCGCGCGACCGCGCTCTCGATCCACGGCATCGGCGCGACCGTGAGCGATACGCTCACGCCGCTCGCGGTCGGCCTGCTCCTGGTAACACTGCCCTGGCAGACGGTGCTGCGGCTTCAGCTCGTGCCGGGATTGCTGCTCGCGTTCTTCGTCTGGCGCGAACTGGCCGCTTTCTTCTCGGACGCGCCGCGACGCAGCTGGCGCGCGGCGGAGTTCCGCGACGTCTATGAGCTGGGAAAGAACGGCGCGTTTCTCGGCGTCTGCGCCGCGACCGCGCTGCTCCAGATGGGGCGGCTGTCGGTGATCACGTTCATCCCGATTTACATCCAGGAGCATCTCGGCTACTCGCCGTTCGCGCTCGGCGTTTACATCGGGCTGATGCACGCGATGGGCACGGTGTCCCAGCCGGTGCTCGGGCATCTGTCCGACCGGTACGGACGAAAAGCCGTCATGCTTCCCGCCTACGCAACGCTCGGAGTGCTTTTTTTCCTCCTTGCGTTCGCCGCGCCGGGCGTTCAACTGGGCCTCGTCGTGTCCGCCATCGGACTTTTTTTCTACACGCTGATCAACATCGCGAACGCGGCGACGATGGATGTCGCCGGGTCGCACATTCAAGGCTCGTCGTTCGGGTTGACGTCGCTGATCAATCAGATCGTCGTCTTCCCGACGCCGATCCTCGCGGGCTATCTCGTCGAGCGTGCGGGCATTTTATCGGCGTTCTGGCTCGCGGGAATATTTTTGCTGCTCGGCGCGGTGGTGCTGATTCCCCTCAAGCTGTATAAAGGAACGCGCAAGGGTTCGAAGGCGTAGACGGGCGATGAGAGAAAACTTCAGCTTTGAAAAATTTTCTGCCAGGCCGATCAAAAAGGTCCCAGATTCAAGGCGCGCGAGTATCCGGCGAGCGCAGGCGTACTGCCGAAGATAGGCGTTTTTCATCGGACTGAAAAGGAGATGTTATGGCAGTAACGGTGGGCAGCGGACAATTCACCTACGAGATCGCGGAGGGCTGGGGCAAGCTCCCCGACGGCTGGACCTTCAAGGAAGTCGCCGCCGTCGGCGTCGACGGGCGCGATCAGGTTTATCTCTTCACGCGCGGCGAGCATCCGGTGATCGTCTTCGACCGCGAGGGAAATTTTCTCCGCTCGTGGGGCGAAGGAGTCTTCAAGCGCGCGCACGGCATCACGATGGGGCCGGACGATACGATTTATTTGACCGATGACGGCGATCACACCGTGAGAAAATGCACGCTCAACGGCAAGATTTTGCTCACGCTCGGCATCCCCGGCAAGCCCGCGCCCTACCAGGGCGGCGAGCCGTTCAACCGCTGCACGCACGTCGCGCTCTCGCCGAAAAACGAGATCTACGTCTCCGACGGCTACGGCAACTCGCGCGTGCATAAATATTCGCCGGACGGCAAGCTGCTGTTCTCCTGGGGCGAGCCGGGCACCGATCCCGGCCAGTTCAACATCGTCCATAACATCGTCTCCGACCGCGACGGCTATCTCTACGTCGCCGACCGCGAGAACCACCGCATCCAGGTCTTCGACGGCAACGGCAAATTCATCGACCAGTGGCATAACATGCACCGGCCGTGCGCGCTCTATATGGATTCCGGGCGCGAGCCGCTCTGTTATCTCGGCGAATTGGGGCCGAGCATGGCGGTGAATAAGGAATGCCCGAACCTGGGGCCGCGCCTCAGCATTCTTTCTAAGGAGGGAAAAATCCTCGCACGCCTCGGCGACGTCCGTCCCGGAGAGGCGCTTGGGCAATTCATCGCGCCGCACGGCCTCGCGCTCGACTCCCGCGGCGATCTCTACGTCGGCGAGGTCTCGTGGACGATCGCCGGCCAGCACCTGAAGCCGCCGCGCGAGATGCGGAGTTTGCAGAAATTGATCAAGCGCGCCTAGGCGGTCAGCGCCAGAGCGCGATGATGATCGTGCCGGCGACGACGCCGAGCGTCCCGAGCGTGATCTTCCACGTGATGCGCTCGACGTGGCGCAGAAAGATCGAAGATATTATCAGCACCCACACGGGACTCGTGGACAAAAGCGGCGTCACGACTACGACCGTGCCTCGGCTGAGCGCCGCGATGCTGAGCCAAATCCCCAGCGTCTCGAACAGCCCGGCCGAAAGAAACGGCACCAGCGATTTGCGGTTCCACACCGGCTTTTCCGTTCCCGGCAGCGCGAGATAGATCACGTACCACACGAGCGAGATCGCGCCGACGATCGCCGCGAAAAACAGCGGCTCGTTCGCGATGCCGAGCGCCTGGCGCCGGATCGGCTGGGCGATGCCGGCGAGCAGCGCGGCGAAAACCGGCAGCGCGAGATCGAGCCAGCGCACGGGCTTGCCGCCGCTCTCCCACGACGTGAGAAAAATTCCCGCGACGATCGCGAGCGTTCCCGCCGCGATCGGCAGCGTCGTCTTCTCGCCCAAGAAGGTAATCGCGAGCACCGCGCTGAACAGCGGCGCCGACGCGCGCAGCGCGTAGCTCCGCGCCGCGCCGATTTTGGCGATGCCGGTGTAAGTGAACCAGCGGATCGCCGGCTGCAGGCTGCCGGCGATGAGAAACAACGCGAGCGCTGTAAGCGGAACGGACGGAACCCCGCGGAAAAATACGATCGGCCAGAGCACCGACGTATGCACCAGGAGCGAGACGTACGTGACCGTCGTGCTGTTGGAGTAGCGGAGCCCGAGGCGGGCCGAGATGATGCAGAAGGCGTAGGAGAAGGCCGACGTCAGGGCGATGAGCTGCGGCGACATGCGCGGGAATCAGCGCGCGTCCGCCGCGGTGCGCGTGGCGAAGGCGAGCAGGCCGAGCGTGACTGCGGCGAGCGCGAGCGCGCTCATCGCGAGCGACCAGTGGACGCCGACGATACTGCCCATCACGCCGACCGTGACGCCGCTGAAGGCGCGCAGCCCGAAGCTCGACATCGCGAACAGGCCGATCAACCGGCCGCGCAGGTTCGCGGGCGCCAGGAGCTGGACGAGCGTCTGGGCCATCGAGAGATACGTCAGATTCACGATGCCCGCGCCGAAGAGCAGCACGAGCGCCAGCGGATAGCTCGTCGACGCGGCGAACCCGGCGATCAGCAGGCACCAGATGATCGCGCAGATCGTCGCGGTGCGCACGCCCGGCTGGAGCAGCCCCTTGCCTTCGAGCAAAAACCCGCCGAGGACGGCGCCGCCCGCGTTCGCCGCGAGCAGCGCGCTGTAGGCGACGCCCTGCTCGTCCGTGCCGAGATCGTGCGCGAACTCCGGCATCTGCGCTTGAAACGCGTTGCCGACAAGGAGCGACGTCGCGCCGCCGAGGAGGATCATCGAGAGAATTGTCGGATTGGTCGAAGCCTCGCGCATGACGTTGAGCGCGTCCTTGAAGCTCAGCTCGGGCCGCCGCGCCGCAGCTTTCTGCTCGCGATGGCCCGTATAGGGCACGAGCAGCAGCCAGATAGTGAGCGGCAGATAGAGCGAAGCGTTGACGAGCAGCCCCGCCGACGGACCGAGCAGCAGCATCAGGCCGCCGCCGACCGCGGGGCCGAGCAGGACGCCGAGCTGGCGCGAAGTCGCGTTCAAGCGCACGGCGCTCTGCAAATGCTCGGGTCCGACGATGTCGTGAATCAAAAGCTGGCTGCCCGGCTGCCAGAGCACGCCCGCCATGCCGTGAATCACGAGCAGCACGCACGCGTGCCAGAGCTGAATCGCGCCGGTGAAAAAAAGTATCGCCCAGGCGATCGACACCGCCATGTACA
>DASWZY010000356.1:0-3387 GCA_036407055.1 Binatia bacterium | reverse complement strand
GCTCCGCCTCCTCGCTCACCTTTCCGATGCCAACGGTCACGGCAGAGTCGCCGTAGTAGCCCTGGTAAATGACGCCGTAGTCGAGACCGATGATATCGCCTTCTTTCAGCGCGCGTGCCGACGGAATACCGTGGACGATCTCCTCGTTGATCGATGCGCAGAGCGACCGCGGATAAATCCGCCCCGCTACCTGGTATCCTTTGAACGCCGGCGTCGCGTTTTTCTTAAGCGTCAACTCCTCGGCGATCTGATCGAGCTCGAGCGTCGTAACTCCCGGCCTGACGGCTCGTTTGAGCTCCTGGAGCACTTCGGCCACGATCACGTTCGCGCGGCGCATGAGATCGATCTCGCGCGCGGATTTGATCGTGATCATTTTGCTCCGTCTCCGACCGCGCGGAAAACGCGCTTGCGAACCTCCTCCACGCTGCCGACGCCGTCGATTTCCCTCAGCAGACGGCGCTTCCGATAATAGTCTTTCAGCGGCGCCGTCTGTTGCTCGTAGACGCGGAGCCGCGCAGCGATCTGCTCCTCCCGGTCGTCCTCGCGCTGGTATAGCTCGCCGCCGCAGCGGTCGCAGGCGCTGTCTTTCGCGGGCGGATTAAAGACGGCATGGTACATGGCGCCGCAGTTCCTGCACGTCCGCCGCCCCGACAGGCGCTTGATGAGGACGTCGTTCGGGGCTTTCAAACCCAACGCGTGCTCGAGCGGCAGGCCGTCTTTTTTCAGCATCCGTTCGAGATCGTCGGCCTGCGCGATCGTCCGCGGGAAGCCGTCGAGAATGAATCCCACTTTGCAGTCCGGCTCTTTCAGGCGCTCGGCGACGAGCTTGACCATGACGTCGTCGGGCACGAGATCGCCGCGCGTGAGATAGCCGGAAGTCTGCTTCCCGAGCGGTGTTTCGGCGCGCGCCGCCTTGCGTAAAATGTCTCCGGTTGAAACCTGGCACGCGCCGAACTTCCGCTCCAGGAGCTTGGCCTGTGTTCCCTTACCGGCCCCCGGAGGACCAAAAAAAACGACGCGCAAGAGGTCCACCCGCGCTAGCCTCTTCTACCTCTCAAGCGGCCCCGCTTCATAAAGCCTTCGTAATTCCGCGTGATCATATGCGTCTCTACCTGAGCGATGGTGTCCATCGCGACGCCGACGACGATGAGAAGCGCCGTGCCGCCAAAATAGAAGGGCACGTTGAACTGCCGGATCAAAAGCGTCGGCAGCAGTGCGACAACGGATAGATAGATCGCACCGCCGAGCGTGATGCGCGAGAGCACGCGGTCGATAAACTCTGCTGTTTTCTGCCCCGGCCGTATGCCGGGAATGTACCCGCCGAATTTCTTCATGTTCTCCGAGACGTCGACGGGATTGAAAACGACGGCCGTATAGAAATAACAGAAGAAAATAATGAAGCCGACGTAAAGCACGTCGTGCAGCCACTGTCCGGGCGCGAGATAGCCCGCCAAGGTCTGCGCCCAGGGTTGCTGGACGAACTGCGCGATGGTCGCCGGAAAAATCAAGATCGACGAGGCGAAGATCGGCGGTATGACGCCGGCGGTATTGATCTTGAGCGGTAGATGCGAGGTCTGCCCGCCGTACATCTTGCGGCCGACGACGCGTTTTGCGTACTGCACAGGGATTCTTCGCTGCCCGCGCTCCATGAAGATGACGACGGCGACAGTCGCGATGACGATCGCCACGATCACAATGACGATCAATAGGCCGAGCTCGCCTTCATTGATGAACTGATACGTTGTGGTTACGGCCGAAGGCAACCGCGCGACGATACCGGCAAAGATGATGAGCGAGATGCCGTTGCCGATGCCGCGCTCGGTGATCTGCTCGCCGAGCCACATGATGAAGGCCGTCCCGGAGGTCAGCGTGATGATCGTCATGATGCGGAAGCTCCAGCCCGGATCGAGCACGATCGCCTCGCCCCCGGCGCCGCGCGTTCCCTCCATGCCGACGGCGATCATGAGCCCCTGGACAATGGACAGCACGATAGTGCCGTAGCGCGTATACTGCGTGATCTTCCTCCGCCCCGCTTCACCCTCCTTGGACAGCCGTTCGAGATAAGGGAAGACCACGGTCAGCAGCTGGAGGATAATCGACGCGCTGATATACGGCATGATGCCGAGCGAGAAAACGGAGAACTGCTCGAGCGCGCCGCCGGAGAAAAGATTGAAGAGGCCGAAGATTGTGTTCTTTACCTGGTCGAAGAACGATGCCAGCGCGATGCGGTCGATGCCCGGGGTCGGGATATGCACGCCGACCCGGTAGACGGCGAGCATGGCCAGCGTGAAGAAAATCCGACGCCTCAGCTCGGGAATTTTTCCTGCGTTTTGAAAACCTTCAATCATATTACAGCCAAACCTAAAGTCCGTTACTTTCCGGCCGAGGCCTCGCGCTTTTCTTCGATTACCGTCTGTATTACCTCGGCCTTGCCGCCGAGCGACTCGATTTTTTCTTTCGCTTTGGCGGAGAAGGCATGCGCGCGGATCGTCAGTTTCTTCGTGAACTCGCCGTCGCCGAGCACCTTCACTGGCTCGCCTTTGCGACGAACCAATCGGCGCTCGTGCAGCGCCTCCGGCGTCACCTCGCTGCCGGCATCGAAGGCTTCGAGCTGGCCCAGGTTGACGATGACCCAGGTGCGGCGAAACGGATTATGAAAGCCGTGCTTTGGCAAGCGCCTCTGGAGCGGCATCTGGCCGCCTTCGAAGCCGGGCGCGATGTTGCCGCCGGAGCGCGACCCTTGTCCCTTGTGGCCGCGGCACGCGGTCTTCCCGTGTCCGGAGCCGTCGCCGCGCCCTACGCGCTTTCTCTTCTTGGTTGAGCCGGGTGCCGGCTTTAAATCGCCTAAATTCATTTCCAGACCTGTCTTTCTAACGAATCTCCTGCAATGGCTTGCCTCTGCGCCCGGCGATCTCTTCAGGCAGCCTCAAGTCTCTCAGCGCCTCGAATGTCGCCTTGACGCTGTTGTGCGGGTTCGACGAGCCGATGCATTTCGTCAGCACATTGTGAATGCCCGCGGCCTCGACGACGGCCCGCACACCGCCGCCGGCGATCACGCCCGTGCCGTCGGAAGCCGGCTTCAATACGACATAGCCGGCGCCGAAGCGGCCGGTCACTTCGAATGGGATCGTGCCGTCGATGATCGGTATGCGAATGAGGCTCTTCTTCGCCTGCTCGAGACCCTTGCGAATCGCCTCGGGAACCTCCTTGGCTTTGCCGAGTCCGTAACCCACCACCGAGCGGCTGTCGCCTACCACGACGAGCGCGTTGAAGCTGAAGCGGCGCCCGCCCTTGACGACTTTCGCCACGCGGCTGATGTGCACGACCTTTTCCTTGAGCTCCAGTCCCTGAGGATCGATTCGTTCCATATTAAAATTTCATTCCCGC
>DASWZY010000355.1:0-13226 GCA_036407055.1 Binatia bacterium | reverse complement strand
TCTAAAACTTGAACGAATTCCCGCAAGCTGTTATAAGCCATCAGCGAAGGTCCCGCCCCGTCGATCAGGTGAGCATCTTTAATCCGAGAGCTGAAGCGAAGTCAAGGATTGGACTCGCGCGCTTTCTCTCCGTCGAATCGGCTCATACCGCCGCCGTTCTCATTCTGATCCTCCTCTGTATCGCGGCTTTTTACGCGACGCTCCACAACGGTTTCGTGGACTACGACGACGATACGCTATACCTCAAAAATCCCTACTTCCGCGGGCTCCGGTGGAAAAATCTCCGCTGGATGTTCACGACTTTCCTCATGGGACACTACCAGCCGCTGACGTGGGTGACGTTGGGGCTCGATTACACGGTCTGGGGCATGAACCCCTTCGGATATCATCTCACCAATCTGGTCCTCCACACAGCGAATACGGTTCTCTTCTATGCGCTCGCCTTTCGCCTTCTCGCTTACGTGACGCCGCGCGGCGAGGACGGCGCGACGATCGTCGGCGCCGTCGTAGCAGCGATGTTGTTCTCGATTCATCCTCTGCGCGTCGAATCGGTCGCGTGGATAACGGAGCGTCGCGACGTGCTCTCGGGCCTGTTTTTCTTCTTGACCGTGAATGTCTATTTGACGGCGGTTGAGGCGCCTTCGACGGCGCGGCATAAGAAGTGGCTTCTCTGCGCGCTGGTCTTATACGTTTTGTCGCTCCTCTCGAAATCGGTCGGCATGACGCTTCCCGTCGTGCTGCTCATTCTCGATGTCTATCCGCTCGGCAGGCTAGGCGGCAGCCGCGAGCGCTGGTTCGGACGGGAAGTCCGGAACGTTTGGCTCGAAAAAACGCCGTTTTTCGTCTTTGCCGTTGCCGCCGCCGCGACCGCGGCCGTCGCGCAGTACGAGACGCGCGCGATGGTGACAGTATCGCAGTACGCCATCATACCCCGCGCGGCGACCGCTTTTTACGGCTTCGTTTTTTACGTGTGGAAAACGCTGCTGCCGACAAAGCTCTCGCCGATGTACGAAGTGCCGGTCGATTTCGATCCGTTACAGTGGATTTATCCCGCCTGCGCGCTGGCCGTCGTCACAGTCACACCGGCGTTGATTGTCTTTAGAAAAGCCTGGCCGGCGGCGCTCGCGGCGTGGCTTGCTTATATAGTAATGGTGCTGCCCGTATCGGGTATCGCCCAAAGCGGTCCGCAGCTGGTCGCGGCGCGCTACAGCTACCTGCCGTGCCTCGGTTTTGCGCTTTTGGCCGGCGGCGCGACAGCCTATCTCTGGCGGCGGCGCACGGGCGCGACGGCCATGGTCGCCGCGGCTGCGGCCGTTGCGGTGTTGTTGATCGCGCTGACGCGCCAGCAGGTGAGCGTCTGGCACGACAGCGAAACGCTCTGGAGCTATATTCTCCGTGTCGAGCCGCGCACCAGCGTCGCGCACAACGATTTTGCGAATATTTTGAACAAGCGGGGCGACGTGAACGCCGCGATGGAGCATTACCGCGAGGCGATACGCCTCAACCCAAGGGCGGGCATGTTCCATTTCAATTATGCCTATGTGCTCGCCGGCCTGGGCCGGACGGACGAAGCGATTGAAGAGTACCGGAAGGCTGCGCAATATTCCCCGCAGTATGCGCCAGCTTATTATAATCTCGGATTCTATCTTGCCGGACAAGAGAAGTTCGACGAGGCGATCGACGCGTACATTCGCGCGATGCAGGCGGACCCGTCCTATTGGCGCGCTTACAACAACCTGGGAAACATCCTCGCCGAACGGGGCCTGCTCGACGACGCTGAGGCCGCTTATCGCAAGACAGTCGCCATTCAGCCGGATTTCGCCATGGGCTATGCGAACCTGGGCCAGACGTTGTCGCTGCAAAATCGGCTCGACGAAGCCTCGCAGGCGATCGACCGCGCGCTCGAAATCAATCCGAAGCTGCCGACCGCGCATTACGCCAGAGGCGAGTTATTTATGAAGCAAAAACGGTTCGCCGAAGCGATTGCGGAATACCGGCAGGCGATCGAAGGCAATCCCGACTACAAACCCATGGTCTACGAAATAGGCAACGCCTACTTCCAGCTCGGCCGTTTTGAAAACGCCGCCGACGAATACAAAAAATTTCTCGAGCGGCACCCGAAACACGCCCAGGCACATTACCGTTACGGCAACGCGTTGTTGAAACTGGGAAAGGCAGCCGCCGCGGCCGATCAGTATCGCGCCGCCGCCGCGCTCGATCCGAAAAATGCCGAGGCGCACGCCAACCTCGGCGGCGCATTGGATCTAAAGGGCGACGCGGCGGGCGCGGTTCGCGAATTCCGCCGCTCGATCGAAGCCAATCCGCGCTATGCCCCGGGTCATTTTAATCTGGCCAACGCTCTCTGGAAAAGCGGCGACTTGGACGGCGCTATTGCCGAATACCGCCGTGCCGTCGAGCTCGATCCCAAATATAAAGAGGCGCGGACCAATCTGGGCACGGCGCTCGACGCAGCCGGAAAGCCGTCCGAAGCCGCCGAGCAGTACCGCGAGGCGCTGAAACTCGACCCAAGCTACACTCCCGCGGAGTTCAGCCTCGCGGTATTGATCGGCGAACAGGGGCAAGTCGACGCCGCGATCGAGCGGCTGCGCCGCGTCGTCAAGCTTAGTCCGCGGGACGCCGAAGCGCACTACCATCTCGGACGGTATTTGGCGACGCGCGGGGAGAGCGATTCGGCGGAGCGCGAGTTTCGCGAAGCGCTCAAGATCCAGCCCGAGCTCGCGTCGGCGCGAGAGGCGTTGAAGCGCTTGCCGCGCGGCTCGGAGAAGCCGCGCTAAGTGCCGCTTTGAACCCACTTCCGGAAAACGCTGTGCAGGAAAAAGGACCTACGCCTCTCCTTCGCTCCGCGCCGGTTTTTGCTATCGCCTATTTTGTCGTCATCTTCACGCTCGTCTCGGTCTCGGTTTTCTTGCAGAAATCGCCCACTGTCGACGAGCCGATCCATCTTTTCGCGGGCTATTCGTATCTCAGGTTCGGCGACTTTAGAGCCAATCCGGAGCATCCGCCGTTGGCGAAATTGTGGGCGGCGCTGCCGCTGCTCGCCTATCCGATCAAGGACTTTCGCAGTTACCCTCAATGGGAGCGCATCACCGACAGCCTGGTCGCGGAGACCGCCGAAACCGCTCACGACGCGATGTTCGTCGACAATGAAGCGGAGCCGCTGTTCTTTTTCGCCAAGCTCCAGATGGTCGCGGTCGCGATCGTTCTCGGCCTGTTCGTCTATTTTTGGGCGGCGAGGCTGTTCGGACGCGAAGCGGGGGTAGCTGCGCTCGCGATTTTCGCCCTGGATCCAAATATCCTCGCGCATAGCGCCAACATCCATACAGATGTTCCATTCGCCGCCAGTTTTTTCATCGGCACCTATTTTTTCTGGCGCTTCCTGCGCGAAGGCGTCTTGTGGCTGTTGGCGGTAACCGCGCTTTGCTTCGGCCTCGCCGCCGCGACGAAATATGCCGCGCCGGGAATCTTCCTCGCGTGGCTCCTCCTCGGCATATGTTGGATTTTTTCGCGGCAAGCATCGCCGGCAGAAGCGCCAAGTCGAGCGCAAAGGTCGCTGCGAGTGGCCGCGGTTTTGTTCGCCGCGCCGGTTGCCGCGTACGCCGTCGTCTGGGCGGTTTATGGATTTCGCTACGACGCCGTTCCCGGGGGCGCCCATCATTTCCATTTCGAATGGTTCATGCCGGGGGAAGCATCGCTCCTGCGCGCGCCGGCGCTGTTCGCCCTGCGTCATCATGTTTTGCCCGAAGCGTGGCTCTACGGACAGCTTTACATCCTGGGCACGTTGCGCCGGCCGGCTTATCTGCTGGGGCAAATGTCGCCGGTGGGTTTTTACGCTTATTTCCCCGTCGCATTCGCGGTGAAAACGCCTTTGCCGACCATCATGCTTGCCGGCGCCGGTTTGTGGCTGGCAGCCAGGGGCATGCTGAAGCGCATCGACGCGGCATTTCTCATTCTGCCTCCGGCGCTCTATTTTCTCCTCGCCGTCGGCACGGGAATCAATATCGGCCTCCGGCATATTCTGCCGGTCTATCCGTTTCTATTCGTGTTGATCGCCGGTGCCGCCGCTCGTCTATGGAGGAGCGGCCGCTCGTGGCGAACGGCTTTGGCGATTCTTGCCGTCTGGTATGTGGGTACGGCGGTGCGGATGTATCCCGATTATCTCGCCTATTTCAATGAAGCCGCCGGCGGTCCGAAAAACGGATACAAAATTCTTAGCGATTCGAACCTCGACTGGGGGCAGGATCTGAAGGGGCTGAAGCTTTGGATGCAGCGGCAAGGTGTCGAGAAAATACGCTTCGTCCATTTCGGCTACGACGATCCGGAATATTACGGTATCGACGCGTCGTACCTGCCGGGAACCTGGATCGTTTTCGATCCGCCGGCGACGCAATCGCCGGGAGTCTCGCCTTACGTAGCGATCAGCCCGAGCCTTCTATACAGTCCGTTCATTCTCGGCCGGCAGTCGCAGGTTGAATTCGTCGAGCAGTTCCGGGGCAAGCAGCCGCTCGCGATGATCGGCTACTCAATTTTCATTTTCAAGACTGAGGACGCCCAGGTCCATGCGCATTGACGGTCCATCCCTCGCTCTGCGCCTGCCGTATTCGCCGGCGGTTCTGGTCCATTGCTTCATGCTGGCTCTGATTGTCGCGTTGTCGGCGATCTCATGGCAGCAGTTCGACCGCTGGATTCCGAGCCGGCGCGAAGCGCGCCATATACTCGCAGCGAAGGAGCGGTCGACCTTTTTGCGCGCGGCTTTTTGGGCGCGCGAGGGCGACCGTCTCCGGCGCGAGGGCCAGGCCGACGCGGCGGCGGAGCGCTATGGCCGCGCGCTGGCGATTTATCCGGCGTACGCCGCGGTGTACAACAATCTCGGCGTGCTCGCGGCCGGCCGCGGCAAGCCCGGCGAGGCAATCGCGTATTTCCGCCGGGCGGTCGAGATCGATCCCAACTTCGAAATCGCGCACAAAAATTTCGCCGATGCGCTCGCCGCTACGGGTCGAATAGAGGAGGCGATCGAGCATTACCGCGCCGCCGTGCGCATTTATCCGCGCTACGCCGATGCGCAAAACAGCCTGGATCAGCTGCTGGCGCGGCGCGGCCCGGCCCATTATGACATCGCGAACGCATTCTTGAAGCAGGGCAAAGCCGAGGAGGCGGTCGAGCACTACCGCGCCGCGGTCGCGGCCGACCCGAAAAATGCCGCCGCGCAGTCGAATTGGGGCAATGCGCTGGAGCTGCGCGGGCAGCGCGAGGAAGCCATACGCCACTATCGTCGCGCGATCGAGATCGATCCCAAGTATGCGGCCGCGCATTTCAATCTCGCGAACGCACTCTGGAAATCCCAGCAGCTCGAGAGCGCAGTAAACGAATATCGCCGCGCGATCGCACTCGATCCCAAATACGTGGAGGCGCGCACGAACCTGGGAGGCGTCCTGGACGCGCAGGGGAAAACCTCCGATGCCATGGCGGAATACCGCGCTGCGCTGAAAATCGATCCGAAGTACGCGCCTGCGCTCTTTAATCTTGCGCTGCTGCTCGCCGAAGCCGGCGACGTCGGCGGCGGTATCGAGCACCTTCGGCGCTTCATCGCTTTGACTCCGCGTGACGCCGAAGCGCATTATCAGCTCGGAAGATTCCTCGCCGCGACCGGGAGGCGCGACGAGGCCGCCCGCGAGTTCGACCAAGCGCTCAAACTCCGGCCGGATCTTAAGGGGGCGAAAGAAGACTTGCAGCGTCTGGGGGCGAAGCCATGAACGCCGTCTTGAAATGGGACCGGGAGAGAATTCTCCGCGCCGCGCTGCCTATTCTCGTCGCGGTTGTAACCGCCGCCGTTTTTCTCCCGGTTCTGCGAAACGATTTCGTCAATTGGGACGACGACGCCACGGTGACGGAAAATTTATCGTTCCGGCAGGCGGGCGGGCCCGCGCTGCGCTGGATGTTTACGACCTTCTACCTGGGGCATTATCAGCCGCTAAGCTGGCTGAGCTTCGCTGTCGATTATCGCATTTGGGGTTTGAATCCAGCCGGCTACCATCTTACGAGCATGCTCCTGCACGCCGTCAATGCGGCGTTGTTTTATCTCGTATGTATTCGCCTGCTCATGCTGGCCAAGCCGGCGTGGGAGGAGCGGACGATCCAAATCGGCGCCGCGCTCGCGGCGCTTTTCTTCGCACTTCATCCATTGCGCGTCGAATCGGTTGCATGGGCGACCGAGCGGCGCGACGTGCTCTCGGGATTGTTTTTCTTCTTGACGATCCTGGCATATCTCAAGGCAGCCGCCTCCAGGCTATCGAACGAGTATCGCAAATGGCTCGGCGCGGCTCTGATCGCTTATGTTTTATCGCTGCTCTCGAAAGCGACGGCGATGACGCTGCCGGTTGCGCTAATAGCGATTGATTTTTTTCCGCTCCGGCGCCTCGATAGTAACGGCATCGGACCGCGGCGGATATGGCTCGAAAAGCTTCCCTTCCTCGTGCTCGGCGCGGCCGCCGCCATCGTCGCCGGCTTGGCCCAACAAGACACCGGAGCCATGGACACGTTCGCGAAGCATTCCGCGCTTCAGCGCCTCGCGCAGGCGTCGTTCGCCGTCTGCTACTATGTCGAGAAGACCTTCTTCCCCGCCGGCGTTTATCCGATGTATGACTTGCCGATGCGCTTCAACCCGTGGGAGCCGGTTTACGTGGCGAGTTTTTTCGTCGCAGGCGTCGTCACGCTCGCCCTCGTGCTAGCGCGTCGCCGTTTCGCGGCCGCGCTGGCCGCTTGGGTTTATTATCTTGCGCTGATCGCGCCCATATCGGGCATCGCGCAGAGCGGCTCGCAGATAGTCGCCGATCGATATACGTATTTATCGTGCCTCGCTTGGGCTCTGCTCGCCGGCGGCGCTGCCGCCGGGCTCTGGCGCGCGCGCCTGCGTAAGGAAGCCGTCGGCCGATATCTCGCCGCCGGCGCCGCGCTCGCGGTGATCGTTGCGCTCCTGCTCACTACGCGGCGGCAGATCGCGGTTTGGCGCGATTCGGATAGCTTATACGAGTATGTGCTTGCCAATACCCCTCGGCCGTCGCGAATCGCATTCAACAATCTTGCCGGGCTCCTGGCCGACCGCCGGCAGTACGATCAAGCGATCGCTTATTATCACCGTGGATTGGAAATCGATCCTGATTATGACGATGCGCGCTCCAATCTGGGGAACGTTCTCAACGAACAAGGCAAGACCGAGGAGGCCATTGCGCAATATCGCGAGGCGCTCCGCAGGAGACCGAATTCTCTGGTCGCCCACCACAATCTCGCGCTCGCGTTAATGAGAGAGGGAAAAATCGACGAAGCGATCGAACACTACCGCAAGGCCCTCGAGATCAACTCCGGCTTTCTCGAGGGACAGAACAACCTCGGGCTGATACTGGCTGCGCGCGGCCAGTATCAGGAGGCGATCCTGCATCTGAGGAAAGCCATCGAGATCAGCCCAGAATTTCCGCTGGCGCACGTCAATCTCGGCGACGTGCTCATGGCCTTGGGCCATCGCTCCGAAGCCATCGCCGAGTTCCGCAAAGCACTGGAGATCGATCCTAATCTCGCCTCCGCGCGCTCGAGCCTTGACCGGGCTCTCGCGGCCGCTCCGAAACCCTAGAAAAACACGTCGGCGACCTTGAAGGAGGCGGCGACGAATTCTTGCCTACCCCTAGGATTTGGGATATCTAACTTGAGGGCCAGATACACCTCGCAGTTCCAAGGAGGCCGATATGCGGTACCAAGGTCAGGAAGATCTCAAAAAAAGCCTTCAGGGCGTCATCGAGAGCAACGGGAAAACGAGCGTGGTGGATGCGGAGAAGCTCCGCGGCGGGGTTATCGACCGTCTGGTTTTCAACGGCGTTTTCAGCGAAGACGCCGCGGTCAAGGCCGCCGCGCGGGATACGGTGCGCCGGGCCGCCGCCGCACTCGGCATCTATCCGGCTTCCATCCAGCGGCTGTATGAGGCTATCGGTAGCGGAAAAGTCAGCGGCTTCACCGTGCCGGCGATCAACATTCGCGGCCTGACGTTCGAGACGGCGCGGGCGGTTTTTCGCGCCGCGCTCCGCAATAAGGTTGGCGCGGTGGTTTTCGAGATCGCGCGGTCCGAGATCGGCTACACGTTCCAACGGCCGGCGGAATATGCCCATGTCGTGACGGCGGCGGCGATCAAGGAAGGGTTTACCGGCCCGCTCTTCATCCAGGGCGACCATTTCCAGGCGAGCGCGAAGAATTTCGCGAAGAACCCGCAGGCGGAAATCAAGGCTCTCAAAGATCTCATCAAAGAGGCGATCGACGCAGAGTTCTACAATATCGATATCGACAGCTCGACGCTCGTCGATTTGAGCCGGCCCACGGTTCGCGCGCAGCAGCAGGATAACTGCTGGGTCGCCGCCGAGCTGACCGCGCACGTACGCGGCCTGGAGCCCAAAGGCATCACGATCTCCGTCGGGGGCGAGATCGGCGAGGTGGGCAAGAAAAACAGCACGGTCGAGGAGCTCGAGGCCTATATGGATGGCTACCGCGAAGAGCTGAATCAGCGCGGCAAGGGTCTGAAAGGCATCAGCAAGATCAGCATTCAAACCGGCACGTCGCACGGCGGCGTGCCGCTGCCCGACGGCAGCATCGCGCGCGTCAAGCTCGACTTTGACACGCTGGAGCAGCTCTCAAAGGTCGCGCGAGAGAAATACGGCCTCGCCGGCGCGGTGCAGCACGGCGCATCGACGCTTCCGGAGGAGGCTTTCGATCATTTCCCGAAGCGCGGTTGCGCGGAGATCCACCTGGCCACGGGCTTTCAGAACATGCTTTACGACGATGCCGGCTTTCCGCCGGAAGTCAAAAAAGAAGTTTACGACTTTCTCCGCAAGGAATGCGCCGCCGAGAAGGTCGACGGCGAGACCGACGAGCAGTTCATTTACAAAACACGCAAAAAAGGCTTCGGCCCGCTGAAAGAGCGCTTTTGGACGCTGCCGGAATCTTTTCGCAAAGAGATCGGAAAGAAGCTCGAGGAGCGCTTCGAATTTCTGTTCAAAAAACTCAACGTGGTGAACACCGCGTCGCTCGTGCGCGAAAGGATTCCGCACGACGCGCGCGAGCTTCGCGTAGCGTAGCTCGAAAACCGCTCGCGACACGTTCTTGCGCCCCCGATTGCACTCGGGGGGTTTAATTTACCTCTTGTGATAAGCGCAGGGGACCTAATGGTCTACGTTTACGCTTTGATCGCCGGATCGAGCGACTTCCTATCGGGTTGGCTCGCGATGCGCGTCGATCGCGACAAAATCGAGCCGAGATATGTCATTGCGTTCGCCGCCGGCGTACTTCTGGCCGTCGTGTTTTTCGAGATTCTGCCGGAAACCAATCTGAAGTCCGACTCCGGCTATCTCGCCCTCGGCTTCATTACATTCTACCTGCTGGAAAAGCTCGTCATGATCCACGCGTGCGGTGAAGCCGAATGCCATACGCACCAGATCGGTCCAGTCGCCGTGCTCGGCATGGCGCTCGACAACGTCGTCGACGGCGCCGGGATCATGGTCGGCTATCTGATCGATCCTTATTTAGGGCTGACGATCACACTGGCGGTCGTGTTGCACGAGATCCCGCAAGGCATGAGCTCGGCGCTCATCATGCGGCAGGCGAAGTGGAAACGGGAAGGCACGATGCTCGCGCTGATTCTCGCGGGGCTGCTATATCCGATCGGCGCGCTGCTCGCGGGCTTTATTCCCCCCGGCTTCCAGCAGAAGCTCCTCGCTTTTATCGCCGGCGACTTCATTTATCTCGGTGCCGGCGATCTCCTGCCCGAAGCGCATCGGCAGTTCAACTGGAAAGTCGTCGCGTCGGTGCTCTGCGGCATGGGGTTCATGCTCGTCATCCGCTTGATCGTTCCTCAGGCCTGAGGCGTTCCGAGGTATCGCAGCTGCGCTTCGCCCGAGGCGAGCTTCGCCTCGGCGCGCCGAATGCTTTCCGGTGTTCCGAGATCGTGCCAGAAGCCGTCGAACGCAAAGCCTTGAAGATTGGCGCCGTCGAGGAGCATCTTCGGATAGGTTGCGGTCGTAGTGCCGAAGCGTCGCGACGTTTCGCTCCCCATGTAATCGAAGACCCGAGGCTCCAAGATCTGCACGCCGGTGAACATGAATTTCTTCAGCGGTCCCGCGAAGCCGCTCGACGCAGCTACATGATGCAAAAACTTCTGCACGCGGCCGTCGCTCGAAAGCTCGATCGCGCCGTAGCGCTCGGCATTGGGATCGGCGCGCAGCACCAGAGTCGCGGCGGCGCGCGTTGATAGATGTCGCTCGACGACGGCGCGCAAATCGAGACCTATCAGCACGTCGCTGTTGACCACGACGAAGGTGCCGCCGTCGAGAAACGGCCGCGCCTTCAGCAGGCCGCCGCCGGTGTCGAGCAGCTCGGTTTCGCGCGAATAGGTGACGTTGACGCCGAGCTTCCGACCGTCGCCGAGGTAGTCCTCGATCATCGCGCCGAGGTGGTGAATGTTGACGACAATGTCGGTAATTCCGTAATGGCGCAGCAGCAGCAGCGGATAGTCGATCATCGGGCGGCCGGCGACGCGGATCAGCGGCTTCGGCACGCTGTCGGTCAGCGGCGCGAGGCGCGTGCCGCGGCCGGCGGCAAAGAGCATCGCCTTCACCGAAGCTCCTCGAAATGCGCTTGCAGCAGCGGAATCAGCTTGCGGTAGCGCGGCGCGCGCTCGAGGTTGCGCTTCAGTCGCTTCAGCGTGGGCGGAATGTATTTTTTGTAGCCGGGCTTTCCTTTCACGACGTCGAGATAATAGAACCGACCGACGACTTTAAAATCGCGCTGCAGCGCGGAAAGAATGTAATCGTCGAAAAACTCGGCGCGATCCGCGGGCAACCCGAGCACTTCGCGGCGCTCGAGATAATAATCGATGAGCCGCGCTTCGAGTCCGCCGTCGATGATGCGATCGGTTTCGCGGTCGTTCAGCAGCGAAGCGAGGTCGTATTGCGGCGGCGCGAGCAAGGCGTCCTGGAAATCGATCACGCCGACGGCGCCCTTTAATGCCATGAGATTCCAGCTGTGGTAATCGCGGTGGCTGAGGCACGGCTCAAGCCCGTCGAGGCGTCGCGCGATTTCGTCGAAGCTCTCACGGAGCTGATCTTTCTCGGCGTCCGAGATTGTCCCGCCGGGCCGTTTCTCGAGACCATATTCGATGAAGTGCTCGAATTCCCATTGATAAAGGCGAAAGTCGAAGCGCTGATGAAACGCGACGCAGCGGTCGTCGCGCCGGCGTGTGCCCTCGACCTGAATCAGCAGCAGCTGATCGACGGCTTTTTGATACCAGGCGAAAATCTCGTCCGAGGAAAGTGCCTGGACCGCGTCCCAGAGCGCGCGGTCGCCGAGGTCTTCAAGGAGCAGAAGCTTCTGGTCCGGCGCGAGGCCGAATAGCGCGGGCACTCTGACGCCGAGAGTGGAAAGAAAACGGTGGACATTGATGAAAGGCAGCTCCGTCGGGGGCTCTTTGAAGATCGCGAGCTCCTCGGAAGACAACGGCAGCGCGCTGCCCGCGAGCTCCATAACGATCGACGAATCCGCTCGCGGCGAATTCTCCAGCCGCGCGCGGTAATAGCGGCGGCTCGAGGCGTCGCCGGCCAGCGGCGTGAGCGCGGCCAGGCGCACCGCCGATCCGAGCGCGCGGCGGATCTCGTTGGCGACCTGTTCTTGTAACAATCCTGTCACTTTGCCTTGTCCGTCTTGACAGTTTCCGTTATATTACTTTTCTGTCGTGAATTTTACGAGTCCCCGCGTAGCTTTTTTTCTTGTTTTCGGTCTTTATCTTGTTTGCCAACTTTACCTTTTTCGCCGCGCCCGGCGTTATATCGACGATAAAATTCCAGATGCGAAACGCGCCGCACTCTTGATCGTAGGGGTGGCGGGTTTTCTGATTTTCATGTTTCTGCCGCTGGTTTCCATGATCGTCTATGGACTGGTGGCGCGGCAATCTTATCCATGGCTCGTTCGCGCGCAGATCGTGCTTTTTGCCATTTGGGCGCTGGGCTCCACCGGCTCGGCGCTTGTGCTGATGGGGTATGATTTTGTCCGCCGGGCGATGACGCGGCTGCCCCGCTCGCCGAGAGAGCCCGATTTTCGGCGCAGGGAATTTCTCAAAACGGGCCTGGGCACGGTCGCCGCGGCGCCTTTCGTTCTTTCCGGCTACGGCGCTTTAATGGAGCGCCGCCGCTTCGAAGTCGAATATTATGAGTTTCCCCTTGAAGGCCTTTCGGGCGCGCTCGCCGGATCGACGATCGTCCAGCTGACCGATATTCATGTCGGCCCGTTCATGCCCGGCGAGGAGCTTTCCGCTTATGTAGAGGCCATCAACCGGCTCGAGCCGGATTTCGTTGCGCTGACCGGCGATTTTGTCGCCGGAAGCGCCACGGAAGTCGAACCTTGCGTCGAGGCCCTGTCGCGATTACGCGCAAAGCGCGGCATCTACGCTTGTCTGGGCAATCACGACGCTTACGCCGGCATCGAGGACGAGATCACGCAGCGCTTGGCGGAAAACAATATCCGCATGCTAAGAAACGACGCGGTCGCACACCGCATCGGAAATACATCTCTCAATATCCTGGGCATCGACGATCTGCGCTCCGGCGCGCCGGATTTGCCGCGGGCGCTCGCCGCCGCCCAAGCGCAGGCCGGCGAGGTGCGCTTGCTGTTGTCGCACCGGCCGGAAATTTTTCCCGCGGCCGCCGCGAGCGGCGTCGACATGGTGCTCTCGGGGCATTACCACGGCGGCCAGATCAAGCTCGGTCCTGAAGCTGCGAACCTCTCGATCGCACGCCTGTTAACGCCTTATGTCGACGGTATGTATCACCTGCCGCGCCGGCGCATCGGAAAAGCCGACACGAAAAGCTCGATGCTCTTCGTCGGCCGCGGCATCGGTATTACCGGACTTCCCATTCGCATCAACTGCCCGCCGCAGATTGCGCATCTGACGCTTAAGAAAGCGTGAAATAGACAGAGATAGAGACAGAGACAGAAGAACGCTCTCTGTATCTCTACTCTGTTTCTATGTCTCCCGTCTCTGTCTCTGTCTGTTAAGTCTCTGTCTATTCAGCCCGCAACGCGGGCTGTTAGACCGATCAGGTGCCGCCGAAGCCGACGGTCACCTTGCCGGCTTCGAGGATGACTGGAATATCGCGCTGATTATCGTTGAGCGCGAGCATGCG
>DASWZY010000354.1:0-1716 GCA_036407055.1 Binatia bacterium | reverse complement strand
GACTTCGAGCGGATAGTCCATGATGAAAGTCGGTTGGATGAGGTTGGGCTCGACCAGCCGCTCGAAGACTTCGACCAGCAGCTTCCCATACGGCAGCCCCGGCTCGATCTTGAGCCCCTTGGCGTCGGCGAGCGCCTGCAGTTTGCGCGCGTCGTCGACCTCGGCGCGCGCCGCGCCGGCGTATTCCGCGACGGCATCGGCGAGCCGCAGCCGCCGCCACGGCGGGGTCAAATCGATCTCGTGCCCGCCGGATTGAACCTTGAGCCCGCCCGCGACCTCTTTCGCGATCGCGGCGAAAAGCTCTTCGGTGAGCTTCATGAGATCGTCGTAGGCCGCGTACGCCTGGTAAAACTCCAGCATGGTGAATTCCGGGTTGTGGCGCACCGAGATGCCCTCGTTGCGGAAATTCCGGTTGAGCTCGAACACGCGCTCCAGGCCGCCGACGAGCAGGCGCTTCAAGAACAGCTCCGGCGCGACGCGCAGGTAGAGCTCCAGGTTGAGCGCGTTGTGATGCGTGATGAACGGCCGCGCCGCGGCGCCGCCTGCGATCGGCTGCATCATCGGCGTCTCGACCTCGAGAAAATCGCGCTCCTCGAAAAATTTCCTGATCAGCCGGATGATGCCTGAGCGCTTTTCGAACAGCGTCTTGACGTCGGCGTTGACCATGAGATCGACGTAGCGCTGGCGATAGCGCGCCTCGACGTCGGCCAGTCCGTGCCACTTCTCCGGCAGCGGCCGCAGGCACTTCGCGAGCAGCTTCACGCCCGCGGCCTCGATCGTGAGCTCCTTCGTCTTGGTGCGGAAGAGCTTTCCCGTAACACCGACGATATCGCCCAGATCCATCTGCTCGAAGAGCTTGTACGTCTCGTCGCCGACGCGGTCGCGCCGGACGTAGACCTGGATGCGTCCCTTGCGGTCCTGGAGATGAAAGAAGGACGCCTTGCCGAACGAGCGAATCGCCATGATGCGTCCGGCGACGGAAAAGTCGGCGGGCAGCTCGGCGAGCCGCTCGTCGGGCAGTTGGCCGTATTCGGCGAGGAGGTCGGCGGAGAGATGCGCCGGCTTGAAGTCGTTTGGATAGAGCGGCGCGCCCGCGTCCTTGAGCTTCAGGAGCTTTTGCCGCCGCACCTCCGTCTGTTCCGTCGTCTCGTCCATTGCTCCTTAAGCGCGCCCGGCGCGAAAAAAATATCTTTCTACCTTACTATCGGGGAGTTTCTAATTCAATTCGTATGCCCTCACCCTTCCGTCTCCCGAAGGGCGAGGGTGCGAGAAAATGCCTTTGGATGATAAGTGCGTCGTTTCTCTCCTCCCCTCCCCATCGGGGAGAGGATTGAGGTGAGGGGGCGACTGTTGATTCAATTACTCCGCCGGTAATCAGCGGCCTAGCCCGAGGTTCTCGAAGACCGCTTTAACCGAGCGCGCCTTGTTGAGCGAATAAAAATGGATTCCCGGCACGCCCGCGTCGAGCAGGCCGCGGCATTGCTCGGTCGCGTAGTCGATGCCGAGCTTGGTCGCCGCCTCGTCGTCGCCGTCCACGCCCGCCAGCCGTTCTTCCAGGTGCGCGGGAATTTTCGCGCCGCAAAGCGCGGTGAAGCGCCGCACCTGCGCCGTCGAGAGGATCGGCAGCATGCCCGGCACGATCGGGACTTTCACGCCCAGGTCTCTGAGATCGTCGGCGAAGCGATAGAAATGATCGTTGTCGAAAAAAAGCTGCGT
>DASWZY010000353.1:0-9451 GCA_036407055.1 Binatia bacterium | reverse complement strand
CGTGACCGCGCTCGGCGTCGAGGGCGTGACGATTTCGCCGGGCTTCAGCTACGAGCACGCGCCGCGCCAGGATTTCTTCATCCAGCGCAACACGAGCAAGCAGCTTTTTAGAAATATCTTCCGCCTCGGCAAGCGACGCCGCTGGCCGCTCAACCACTCGAGCCTGTATCTCGACTTTCTCGCCGGCAACGAGACCTATAGCTGCACGCCCTGGGGCAACCCGACGCGCAACGTGCTCGGCTGGCAGCGGCCGTGCTACCTGCTAGTCGACGAGGGCTATGCCCCTAGCTTCAAAGCGCTGCTCGAAGAGACCGACTGGAGCGCCTATGGGACCGGCAATAATCCGAAATGCGCGAACTGCATGGCGCATTGCGGCTATGAAGCGACGGCGGTGAACGACACGATCGATCACCCGCTGAAGGCGCTGCGCGTTTTTCTCCGCGGCCCGAAGACCGACGGCGCTTTCGCGCCGGAGCCGCCGATCAAATACTCCAACCAGTAGTTTCTAGTTTCAGGTTTCGAGGTTTAGTTTAAAGACTCGGAGCCGGCTGCTCTCTGCTAACCGGAAACCAGAAACTTTCCTTCATCGTCTCAAATATCCCTGCGCGTTGAACCATTCGATCGCGTCGCGCAGCGCATCGACCGCCGGCCGCGGCCGATAGCCGAGCGCGCGCTTGGCCTTGTCGCTCGAGAAGTACATTTTCTTGTGCGCCATGCGTGCGGAGTCAATGGTGATCATCGGATCGCCGCCGCCGGTCACCCGCGCGAAGCCTTCGACGATATATGCGGCGGGCGTGATGACCCAGTGCGGCATGCGAATCCGCGGCGCCTTCCTTCCGGTGAACTCCGCGACGATTTCCAGAATGCGCTTGAGCGTCAGGTTCTCTCCGCCGAAAATGTAGCTTTCGCCCACGGCGCCTTTCTCGAACGCGAGCAGATGCCCGTCGGCCACGTCGTCCACGTGGACGACGTTGAGGCCGGTGTCGACGTACGCCGGCATCCGCCCCGAGGCGGCTTCTACGACCATCCGCCCGGTCGGCGTCGGTTTGATATCGCGCGGGCCGAACGGCGCGCTCGGTTTTGCGATCACGACCGGACAGCGCTCTTCGCGGATCAAGCGCATCACCTCGCGCTCGGCGAGAAATTTAGAGCGCTTGTAAGCGCCGATCATATCCGACAGCTCGGCTTCCGAGCTTTCATCTGCGGGAGCGCCGTCGGCGCTGAGGCGCAGCGTCGCGACACTGGATGTGTAGACGATCCGCGACGCGCCCGCTTCCGCCGCGGCGCGGATCAAGTCGATGGTCCCTTGGACATTGACGCGGTTCATCCGCTCGGGGTCGGGGACCCACAGACGATAATCCGCCGCGGCGTGAAAGACCGCGCCGCAGCTGCGCACGGCGCTACGAATCGATTCCGGCTCTGCGAGGTCGCCGACGGCGACCTCGCAGTCGATGCCGGATATATTGCTCCGGTCGCCATTGGGCCGGACGAGGGCGCGAACGTCATGCCCGGCGGCGACCAGACGGCGCAGCACCGCGGCGCCCACGAAGCCCGTCGCACCGGTCAATAGAGTTTTCACAATCCTACGATAGAACTTTTTCCAGGGCCCTAGGGTGTTCTACCCTCTTGATTTCGCTACGGTTCTCTATATTAGAGTTGTCGGGGCTAAGAAAGGGGTTGCAGCTTTGAATCGCAGCGTACTGAAGTTCTATCCCCTCTGGTTCGCCTTGCTGTCGCTGGCAGCGTGCTCCGGTGTGGCAGTGCGGGGCAGCGTCGACGGGCAAACAATCGACACGCGCGTCGATTCGAAAGTGGCGCGCTATTATCTGGAAAACTACCTGGCGGGCAAACGCGACGACAAGCACCTCGACGCGCGAATCGATCAGGTCTACCAAAACGACGACGGCAAACTGCCCGACGACCGCGAGCTCAAGAAATTGAGCGATGAGTTTTCCGTCGACTTCGCCGCGCTGTATTTCGCCGACAGAATCGCTCAGGTTCCCGCCAATCGCCGCTTTCGAAGCGTTTTCAATCAATTCTATAAGTCCACCAACGCGGCGCTGGCCCAAGGCAAAGCTCGATTACCCGAGACGTCGGCCCACTACGAAGCGTTGATCGTCCCGACCTATCTTTACAAGCGGAATCTGGCGACCGGATCCGCTTTGGCCGCTCCGCGGGAGGCGTTGGAAAACGTAGGAATGCCCTGCTACTTCGTCGAAACCCAAGACGACGGCGCGGTCGAATCCAACGCCGAGCTAATCATGGCTGCCATTCGAAAGCGCGCGCAAGACGGCCGGCGGCTGATCATCATCAGCGCGAGCAAGTCCAGCGCCGAGGTCGCACTGGCGCTCACGAAGCTGGGCTCCGCCGAGACGCGTCACGTCGCGGCCTGGATCAACGCGGTCGGCGCGCTCAAAGGCACGCCGCTGATCGACGACAACGCATTGCCGGACATCGAATGGGTGGTGGGGAAGATCGATCCGGCGGGCACTGCAAGCATGTCGGCGGCGGAGAGCCAGCAGCGCTTTAAATCCTTTCGCGTTCCCGAGCGCGTGTTCGTGGTGAACCTGATGGGGATTCCTATGAGCGGGAACGTTGGATTTAAGGCGAGCTTCGGTTACTTTCCGATGCGGAAACATGGTCCCAACGACGGCTTTGTGCTGCTGGCGGACACGATCTATCCCGGCGGTGTCACCCTGGCCGAGCTCGGTATGGACCATTTTATCTTGTATAACGTCGAAGCCTTGACGGTTTCATTGGTAAGCACGATAATCCGCTGGCTGGAAAATCCCGTTGATACCGCAGCCACCGCGCCGTAATCCGTCATACCCGACGCCTTTTCGATCGCGGTTTAATCCCCACACGATTCCGATATCCGAGGCGTTCTTAATCCGGGCTCGAATATCACCTTGATCGAGCGCGACCGTTGCTTGTCCCGCGCCGCCAGAAACGCGTCGCCGTAGCGCTCGAGCGGGTAGCGATGCGTGATCAAGCCGGAAACGTCCAGCCGATTTTGCGCGACGAGGTCGAGATAAATCTCGATACAGTTGGCGCGCTTGCCCTCGACAGTCTCAAGGCCGTACGCGTTCGAGCCCAGCAGCGAAAGCTCCTTAAAATAAATCAGCGTCCATTCGAATCGTTTCGGCGGGGCGACGCCGACCATTACGATAGAGGCGCGCGGGCTCGCGATGCGCAGCGCGATCTCGAGCGTCTCGCTCGATCCGACCGTGTCGTAGATGCGCTCGACTCCCGATTGCAGCCACGGCGGACCGAACAGCGGCTTCCTGAGCGGTACTTTTAAGAATTCACCGAACTCGCCGACGAGCCCGCGCCCTCGCGAGGTGAACAACCGCTCGGCGCCGAGTCTTTCGAGGATGGCCTTCTGCCGCGGGTCGGGGCTGACGGCGATAACGCGCGCCGCGGGATATAGCGCGCGCAGCAGGATGATCGTCATGAGCCCGAGCGAGCCGCAGCCGTAAACGAGCGCCGTCTGCCCCGGCTCCGGCGCAGCCCGAAGCACCGCGTGCAGCGCGACCGCGAAAGGATCGGCGAGCACGGCGGCGTCGAAGCCGACTGACTCGGGAACCGGCAAAAGCATCGATTCGTGAACCGCCATCGCCTCGGCGAATCCGCCGCCGACGTCGCTGCACGCCCCGGCGAGCATGCCCTTCGCGAGACGCCCGTCGAAGAAGCGTCCGCATAATGGATAGTCGCCGCGCACGCAGGCGTCGCAGGGCGGAAGACCGCGCGGCGCGCAGGAGAGCATAGGCGAAACCGCGACGCGATCGCCTATTTTGACGCGCGTTACGGCGGCGCCGGTCTCGATGACCTCGCCGACGACTTCGTGCCCCATGATATGCGGCGCGGACACGAGCGCAGACAGCGGGTTGTCGAAGGCGGCCTTGATAAAGACCTGCATCACGTCGCTGCCGCAAATCCCCGCGAGGCTCGGCGCGATGAGCGCCCAGTCGTCGCCGCGGAGCTCGGCGTCGGGAACGGCCCGGCAGCGCACCGGACCGAAGCCGGAGACGAAAGCCCGCGCAGAAGCGGCGCCGAGAGCTTTTGCCGCGGCGATGCGCGGAATCGAGAGATCGAAGACGATCGCCTTCATCGATCGGCGCTCGCGAGGGCGGTCGTCGTCAACGTTATCATCGCGCGGCCAGCCGGCGGGAAAGTACCATCAGGACGATGCCGGCGGGGATGAAGAAGCCGATCTCTATTGCCAGCCCCGACGACCAAGGCAAACGCTGGACGCCGAGCTGGACTAAAGGATCGACGATGCTCATGGCCAGAAAAAAAATGGCGATTGCAAAAAGCAACCCGCCGAGCATGCGCCGGCGCGACAAACCGCGAAGCCACGGCGGCAGAATTCCGGCGGCGCGAATGACCGTCCAGACGACGAGCGTAAGCGCCGCCCAGCCGAGCATCTCGTACTGCTTGTGATACTGCAGCATGAGCGAGCCCTTCCACCAGAGCACGACGGCGAAAACGGCCGCGCACACCGACCAGAAAACCGCGCGCGCGGGCACTCCGGCCTGCGCGAGGAAATCGCGGTCTACGATCCGGCAGAGCAAAGGCAGCAGGAAGATGCCTGCGAAGTACGATTGCGAATAGACGACCCAGGGATCCGGGCGCGTATCCCACCGCGGATCGAGCCACAGCGGAAACCAGAAGCGCAGCCGGTGCGTCAGCAGTGAAACGATCGCGACGTCAATCGCGACGACAATAAGGAACGTCATCAGCAGACGCGAGATATCGGCGACGAAAGGATCGGTCTCGGCGCGTTCGTCGGCGGCTGCGGACGCAGTCGCGATGAGCGGATCGACGGGACTCATAAGCTGTTCCTGTGTTACTCGATGCATGCCGGCCGGTCAACGGCGGCGAGTGGTTGAGTTTTTTGCGTTTGTTGGGTTGATTGGGGGCAATCCGAAAGCGATGGAGACTTTCTTCATAGCTCTGGCGGCCGTTGCGACGATCCTTTGGATCGTCTTCGCGGTGTGGCCCTTCGGTCTCTGGCGCAACCGCGAGATTCTCGATGCGATGGACGCGGCCGCGGACGACAGCGGCGTGCGCGAAATTACCGCGCTCATCCCCGCGCGCAACGAGGCCGCGGTGATCCGGGAAACGCTGCGGTCGTTGATCGATCAGGGACCCGGGCTACAAATCGTCGTCATCGACGACGGCTCGGACGACGGGACGGCGGACGCAGTGCGGGGAGTATCCGGCGATCTCCGCGTTATTCAAAGCGCGCCGCTGCCGCCCGAATGGAGCGGCAAGCTCTGGGCGCTCGAGCAGGGCCGGCGTTTGGTCGCGACGCCCTATACGCTTCTGCTCGACGCCGACATCGAGCTCGACGCCGGCATCCTCGCAACGCTCAGCGCGAAAATGCGGCGCGACAATATTCCGTTCATCTCGCTTATGGCCGAGCCGCACATGTCGAACGGCTGGGAAAAGCTTCTAATGCCGGCCTTCGTATACTTCTTCAAGATTCTTTATCCCTTTCACGCGGTCAACTCCGCGCGCGCGCGAGCTGCGGCCGCCGCGGGCGGATGCGTTCTCGTCGAGAGCCGCGTACTGGAGCGGGTCGGCGGCTTCGCGTCGATTCAGGGCGCGGTCATCGACGATTGCGCGCTGGCGAACAGAGTCAAATCGCATGGCTATAACATCTGGCTCGGCCTGACGCATTCCGCTAAGAGCGTCCGCGGCTACCGCGGCTTGCGCGAAATATGGGAGATGGTCGCGCGCTCGGCGTTCTTTCAGCTGCGGTATTCGGTCGCACGGCTGGCTCTGTGTACGCTCGCGCTGTTGTTGGTGTACGTAAGTCCCTTCGCGCTTGCCGCGTCTTCCAATCATGTCGCGCGCCGCCTTGCGCTCGCCGCGCTCGCGATCATGCTGCTCACGTATATCCCGATATTGAGATTCTATCGCCGCTCGGCGACTTGGGCGCTTTGCCTGCCGTTTATCGCGGCGCTTTTTCTCGCGATGACGTGGACATCCGCCGTCCGCTACTGGCGCGGCGAGCGGACGCGGTGGAAAGGACGAGTTTATCCGCGCGAGCGCGCAGGCATCGAGCGTTCCGCCGGCGACTTACAACGGTGAGCTGTCGAGAGCGAAGCGCTTCGCTCTTTTCAGAGTTTTTTGCGCGGCGCAGAACTGAGTGGCGAGCCGGACCACTTTCATCCAAGCGGCCGGGCCGCCGCATGCGCCGAGAAGCTTTCCAATGTCGATACCGCCCCGCGCATCGCGCGCCTGCAAAACGGCTTCGGGAATCTCTGTCGATGCGGTGTCGACAACCGCGCGGACGGAGACATACCGCACACCGCGCTCGGCGGCGACGCGCGCATGCGCCGCGCTCTCCATGTCGGCGGCCGCCGCTCCGGTGCGCTCCTTAAGCGCGAGCTTTTCGGCCGCAGTCGCGACGACGCTCTCGCTTTCGACGAGCGCGCCGGTCCAGACCGGAAACTTGAACGCCGAAGCCAGATAGAGGCGCTCATGCCACTGGGTGTCGACTGGATAATTTTCGCCGCCGGCGCCGATAACGCGCTCCGGAAGCGCGAGACAACCGGCGCTCAAGCGGTCGTCGAGCGCGGCGGCGTAGCCCCAGCTCATGAGCGCGGTCGCGCCCTGCGCAATCAAAAGCGCAGCGGCCTCACGAGCGAGATCCGCGCCCATGCCGGAAATAGCGACCAGTGTCTGCGGCGCGATCGCTTTCCACGATCCCGGCACGATCGTCTCGTGCGTCAGGCTTTTCAACTCCCACGGAAGAGCGACCGCGATTCCGAGCATTATCCCTCCGGAAGAATGAGATTACGATAGCGCGCGAGCGCCAGCAGCGGGAAGTACTTGTCGTACCCGTGATATTTTAGATAAAAGACGCGCGGGAAACCCGGCGCGTTGAACTCGGGATCGCTCCAGAGACCGTTGTCGCGCTGCGTCCGGAGAAGAAAATCGACGCCGCGCCGGACAGGGTCGGAGGAGGCCTCGCCCGCGCTCATAAGCCCCAGCAGCGCCCACGCCGTGTGAAAAGATGTGCTGCGCTCGCCCCGGCCGCGTTTGGACGGATCGAAATAGGTGTCGCAGCCTTCGGACCAGCCGCCGTCGGGGCGCTGGACGCTTCTCAGCCAGGCCGCCGCGCGCCGCACGCGTTCGTGCGCTTTGCCGATATCTGTTTCTTCCAATCCCATCAGAACCGACCAAGTCCCGTAAATGTAGTTCGTGCCCCACCGCCCGAACCACGAGCCGTCCGCTTCCTGGACGCGGAAGAGGTAGTCGAGACATTTTCTTTGCACGCGTTCATATTCCTGTCCGAGGCGCGCCAGCAGCATCACGCACCGCGCGCTCACGTCTTCTGTCGGCGGATCGAGCAGCGCGCCGTGATCGGCGAACGGAATTTCATTCAAATACGTGTGATCGTTGTCCGCATCGAACGCGGCGAAACCGCCGTTCTGGGACTGCATGCCCGCGATCCATTCCGCGGCGCGCGCGACGGCGCTTGCATAGGCGTCATCGGCGTTCTTGTGCATCGCGTACGCGACCGCGGCCGTGTCGTCCAAATCCGGGTAATGAGAATTTTCGAACTGAAAGGGCCAGCCGCCGCTACGGACGGAAGGCCGCGCGGCGCGCCAATCCTGCGGGCCGTCCAATAACTGCCTGGCGGCGAGCCACTCGAGCGCTCTGCGCTCGGCTGCGCGGCCCGGCTCGCCGCCGACCTGCTGCAGCGCGATCGCGGCCCACGCGGTGTCCCAGACCGGCGACACGCATGGCTGGCAGTAGGCGCTGTCCTGTCCAATAACGAGCAGATCGTCGATCGCACGCCGCTGTCCGTCGCGTACCGGATCGTCCGCGGGATAGCCGAGGAACTCCAAAGCTTCATAAGCATTGACCATCGCCGGAAAAATCGCGCCGAGGCCGCCGTCGCCGCTAAGCCGCCGCAAAATCCATGCCTCCGCCTTTTTCAGCGCGCACCGGCGCCATGACTGCGGCAGTCTCGGATACAGTTTTAGGCCGATACGGTCGAGGGTTAGCAGTGCGCGTCCCAAAGCCGAGCGCGCGGGAAAATAACCCGTCTCGCGCCAGGGATCGACGATAAAAAGCTCGCGAATCGAGACGTCCGTCGGATTCTTTGCCTGTGCTTTGTAACTATAAAGAACAAAAAGCGGCACCATGACGGTGCGCGACCAATAGGACACCTTTGAAAGATGAAAGGGAAACCAGCGCGGCAGCAGCAGGATCTCCACGGGTACGAACGGCACCGCATGCCAGGGAAGCTGGGCGAAGATCGCCAGCATGATGCGCGTAAAAACGTTTGCGCGCGCGGCGCCGCCGAGTCTCAGGATCGTCGCGCGCGCGCGCGCCATGTGCGGCAAGTCGGGGCCGTCGCCGGCCAGCTTCAGCGCGTAATACGCCTTTACCGAGCAGCTGATCTCGGCCGGGCCGCCGTAGTAAAGCGGCCAGCCGCCGTCCTTTCCCTGATGCGAGCGGAGATACACGGCGAGCTTGCGCTCGAGCTCCTCATTGGACTCGCCGAGATAATGGAGCATCAGAATATACTCGGCGGGAATCGTGCAATCCGCCTCGAGCTCGAAACTCCAGCAGCCGTCCGCGCGCTGCAAGCCGATGAGCGCATCGGCAGCGCGGCGGATCGCTTGCTCCAGTTCGAGCGGATTTCCGACGGTCACGTTAAGTACGGCGGCGGCCGGGATGGCCCGTGATGCTAATAGGTTCCGGTTTCTGATTCGCTTACTGCTGCCGCAGTATGCAGAGTCGAGGCGGGCGGCGAAGGCAGGCCTCTCGCCGCGAGGGAGAAAAGAAGCGTGAGCAGGCCGTCGTTTTGCAGCGTCAACCCGGTGGCGAGAATCGTTCCCTTGACGCTGAGTCGCGATATCTTCACCTGATTGCCGTCCGTATAATCGAGATGATGGTGGATCTTCCGCAGCGTTAAAACGGCCAGACCGACGGCCCAGAGACAGAACTTGCGAATGCCGGTCTCCTCTTTGGGGATGAGCAGCGAATACGCCACGGCGTTGCGCAAATGTCCCTGTGAGATTCCTATAAGACGCCGGACGCCGCGCTCGAAGCCCTTGCGGTTTCTAGCCGCAGGCAGCTCCGCCAGGTCGCAGCCTTCCGCGGCGAAAATCTCCCGCGGCAGCCAGCACGCGCCGGCCCCGTAATCTTCCCAAACATCCTTCAGGATGTTCGTCATTTGCAGTCCCTGGCCGAAAGAGACCGCCAGCGGCATCAGGGCATCGCGGCGTTCGGCGATCTGCCGTGAATGCAGACAAAACAGGCGCGTCAACATTTGCCCTACGACGCCGGCGACGAAGTAGCAGTATCGATCGAGCTCCTCCATGCTCTTGAGCCCATGCTTTGCGCCGTTCAGCTGGAAATCCGCCATGCCTTCCGCCATCGTGCGGACACATTGCCGGAGCGCGTCGCGCTGCGGCTCCGAAAA
>DASWZY010000352.1:0-3215 GCA_036407055.1 Binatia bacterium | reverse complement strand
GCGGCGATCATCGGCTTGGAAATTTTATTGATGCGGTCGCGGTAGGCGAGGCGTCCCTGCACGCGCTCGTCGAACGCCCCCGCGTCCGCCATTTCCTTGATGTCGGCGCCGGCCGCGAAGACCTTCTCGCCGCCGGTCACGATCATCACCCTGATTTCCGGATCGCGGTCGAGCTCCTCCAGCGCCAGCGCGGTATCTTTGACGAGTCCGTAAGAGAGCGCATTGAGCTGCTGCGGCCGATTGAGCGTCACGATGCCGATCGCGCCGCTCTTGTCGACGAGGATGTTTTCGTAGTTCATGTATGCGAAAGCTATACACTAAACGCGCGGGTAGTTGAAGCGAATCGTCGCCGAATCACCGTCCGCAACCGACGAAGAGAACTGGATGAAATGCGTCAAATTGTTATGCTGTAAAGGCTTAGTTCCGGATGTTAACCTGGGCATCACCGATGAAACAAGACACAGCCGAGATTCTGTCGATCGACGGGCGCGAGGTCCGGGTGACGAACCCCGACAAGCCCTATTTTTCAAAGCAGACGAAGCTCTCGAAGCTCGATCTCGTGCGCTACTATTTGTCGGTCGCGCCGGGCGCGCTCGGCGGCATTCGCGACCGCCCGCTCGTGCTCAAGCGCTTCGTCGACGGCGCCGACGGCCAGCCGTTCTATCAGAAGCGCGCGCCGGCGCAGCGGCCGCCGTGGCTCCGCACCGTGACGCTGTCGTTCCCGTCGGGCCGCACGGCCGAGGAAATCGTGATCGACGACGCGGCCGGGCTCGCGTGGATCGTCAACCTCGGCTGCATCGAGCTCCATCCGCATCCCGTGCGCGCGGGCGATCTCGAGCATCCCGACGAGCTGCGCGTCGACCTCGATCCCAATCCCGGCGTTAAGTGGGACGACGTGCGCCGCGTCGCGCTCGAGGTGAAGGCGTTTCTCGAGGAGATGGGGCTTAGCGGCTGGCCCAAGACGAGCGGCTCGCGCGGCATGCACGTGAACGCGCGCATCGAGCCGCGCTGGACCTTCGTCGAGGTGCGGCGCGCGGCGCTCGCGCTGTCGCGCGCGATCGAGCGGCGCGCGCCGGCGCTGGCGAGCTCCAAATGGTGGAAGGAGGAGCGCCACGGCGTGTTTCTCGACTACAATCAGAACGCCAAGGACCGCACGACCTGCTCGGCCTATTCCGTGCGCCCGCTTCCCGACGCGCGCGTTTCGACGCCGCTCTACTGGCGCGAGGTCGCCGAATGCGATCCCGCCGATTTCACCGTGCTCACGGTGCCGAAGCGCTTAGCCGAATTAGGCGATCCGCACGCGGATATGGATAAAGCGCCGGGATCGCTCGAAAAGCTTCTGGAGCTCGCGGCGCAAGACGAGGCCGACGGTCTCGGCGACGCGCCCTGGCCGCCGCATTTTCGCAAGATGGAAGGCGAATCGCCGCGCGTGGCGCCGTCGCGCGCCCGCGCCGCGGGACAAAAGAAGTCCGCGGCGAAAAAGCCGCGGGAAAAAGCGCCGCTGGTCACGATCGCGAATTCATCCGACCGGGAAGCGGCGCGCGCCGGACTGGAGCGGTGGAAAAATCGGCATCCCGAAACCGCCGCGCTGCTCGCCGCGGACGACGTGCTGATCGACTCGATGCGCGGCAGATCGTCCACCTGGACGCGCATCCGCGTGAATCTGCGCCACGTGCCCGAAGAGTTGCGCCCGCCGCAGGAGACCCCTGACCCCGACGACGATCCGACGCGCGCGTGGCGCGATGGGCGCGCGCGGCAGCGGCGCTAGCGAGATTCTTTCAGCGGCCGCGCGCGAAAATCGCCGCCAGCTCTTCCGGCGCCACGACTTCGAGCTGCTCGTACGTGCAGTCGCGCGGCTTCTTGTCCGTGCGCCAGCGGCGAAACTGCGCGGTGTGGCGGAAGCGGTCGCCCTGCATGTGGTCGTAAGCGACCTCGACGACCAGCTCCGGACGGAGCGGCTCCCACGACATGTCCTTGCCGCCGCTCCAGCGGCTCTGCGCGCCGGGCATGCGCTGCCCGTCGCCGTCGGCGGATTCCTGCTCCGCCCAATCTTTCCACGGATGATTCGCGAGCGCATTCTTCTGGTACGGCGCGAGAAATTCCACCAGCTCGCGCCGCTTGGCCTCGGTGAAGCTCGCGCACACGCCGACGTGCTGCAGCGCGCCGGCGTCGTTGTAGAGGCCGAGCAGCAGCGAGCCGACCATCGTGCGCGCGCCTTTTTTGTGCCAGCGAAAACCCGCGACGACGCAATCGCATTCGCGCTCGTGCTTGATCTTGAGCATCGCGCGCTTGTTGGGCTCGTAAATCCCCGCCACCGGTTTGGCGACGACGCCGTCGAGACCCGCGCCCTCGAAGCGGCGGAACCAGTCGCGCGCGGTTTTTAAATCGCGCGTCGCCGGCGTCGCGTGCAGCGGCGGCGCGGCGGACGAAAGCAGCGCTTCGAGCCTTTGCCGGCGCTTATCGAACGGCGAGTCGCGGAGATCCTCGTCGCCTTCGGCGAGTAGATCGAAAAAGACGATCGACGCCGGAGTGCGCTGCGAAAGCAGCTTCACGCGCGACGCGGCGGGATGAATGCGCTGCTGGAGCGTGTCGAACTCGAGCGCGCCGTCCTGCACGACAACGATCTCGCCGTCGAGCACGCAGCGCGCCGGCAGCTGCGCGCTGAGCGGCTCGATCAGCTCGGGAAAGTAGCGGTTGAGGGATTTCTCGTCGCGGCTCTGAATCAGGACTTCGTCGCCGTCGCGAAACACCAGCGCGCGAAACCCGTCCCATTTCGGCTCGAAGATCCAGCCGTCGCCCGCCGGCAGATCGCCGGCGCGCTTGGCGAGCATCGGCAAAAGCGGCGGGTTCACGGGAAGATTCATGACTCAGTATACCGCGCGCGCAAGGCGATTTGACACCCCCGTGTCCCTTTGCGAAGATGATTCGTCATGGCGAACCGCGGCGAGACCCCAACGCGCCACTACGACGAGAAGCTCGAAGAGATCCTCAAGTGCGCGGCGAAGATCTTCGCCGAGAAGGGCTTTCACAGCACTTCGATCCGCGACATCTCGCGCGCGACCGGCATGAGCCTCGCCGGCCTGTATTATTATTTCCGCACGAAAGAAGAACTGCTGTTCCTGATTCAGGAGCGCTGCATCCTGACGCTGCTCCAGCGCTGGGAAACGGTGAACCCGGACAAGGACGCGCGCACGCGCGTCCGCCTCTTCGCCGAG
>DASWZY010000351.1:0-2956 GCA_036407055.1 Binatia bacterium | reverse complement strand
GCACCGGCGCTCCGGAAACCGGATGATCGCCGCGCGCGACCCGAACGATGAGCGGCTGCGGCAACTCCCTTCCGGGAATTCCGTCCTGCCCGTCGCCCGAAACGTACAGAAACTGTTCGAGCTCCGTGAGCGGCGGGAATACGTTCCTGCAATCGGAAACCGTGTCGATGACGCCATTGTCGTCTACTTCGATGATGCCGAGCCGGCAGTAATGATGGCGAATTCCGCGCGGCGCTTGCGAAATCGGCTGCGTGTTCGGAATTTCGAACGGCGGCCATTCGATCTCGCCGGTCAGAGTCCGCGCCGGAATCAGCCAGTAATCGCCGGCCCGGTATGTGCCGGCGGAAAAGTTCACCTGAATGCCGCCTTCGAGATCGATCCAGTTGCCGGCGGAAATCGCGACTCCGTCCGGACCTGCATCCTTGACCTGATCCCAGCGCCGAAGCTTGAGTCCGGTGAGATCAGCGCGGTCGTGAGCGGAAAGCGTGAGGGTTATCTCGCGGGAAGCAGGATCTACAGTATCGATCTGCAGCAATGGCCGCGGCACGCCCTTGAAAGTGGATTCGTCATCGACAATCTCGACCCACTGTCCCGCCGCGAAGCCAAGGACTTCATCTTTGCCGACGTCCGCAACCGTCAGGACATTGTCTTCGATCTTCTCGATCCTGGTTTCGATGGAAGCATTGTCGCGCGACCATTTGAACGTCACCTGATTCGTCGCCGTTTGCTGAATCTCGACGCGGTAAAGCTGATTTTCGAGCCGGCTGTAGCCGGCGCTCGGTGGAAGCAGGCAGAGATTTTCGTCGTCCGTCGGCGGCCGTGTGCGCGCATTCAATTTGCCGGTGCTGAGCGCCGTGAGCTGATCGAACTCGGCAATCGCGGTTTCACAGTTCATCGCTTGTGGCGGGCTCGCGGGCGCGAGTTTCAAAAGTCTGACTTGATAGACGTTTTGCAAGCGAGTGGTCGTATCCGGTCCGGCGAGCGCGACTTCGCGAATGAGCCGATCATCGAGAGCCGTGATCTCTCGCTGCCAGACATCGAGAAAAACGAGATAAGTGGCGCCTTCAAGGACGAGTTGAAGAGCACCTCCCGGAGGACTCGAAGGCGGACTGCCGCCCGGCACCGTAAAATCCGGTTTCGGATAATAGGGTTGAGACGTGTACGTTGCAGGAGTTTCTAATTCACAGAGAATTCCATCGACATAGATCCGCCCCGGCGAAATCGTGAGATCACGGCCGCCAGGCGCGATGCCTATCTTGAATCCACCGGTTTCCTGCGGCACGCCGGAGCGTCCGATTACATCGACGGCTTCGGTTTCGATGCGGCAGAGTTGAATGTCGAGCTGCTCGTTCCAGTCGGCGTCGAGCTGCACCCGGCCCTGCTGCATGAGCACGCCGCTATAGTGTTTGCTGCGATTGAAGGTTTTGCGGCTGTAATCACCCGGCATTTGGTTCTCCTGAGTCCTCTAACTCGCCTTGCACTTCCTCGGCCCAAACGGAGTCGTCATACTCGCGATTCCAAAGCATGCCCTCGCGAAAGCGGGGGCGGGTATCCAGTTTTAAGCAGGGGGAAAGACCTGGATTCCCGCTTTCGCGGGAATGACGTTCAAGTAACCTGCGATCTGTACTCCGTGATTTCATGTACAGGCGAGCATTGGATTAAGAATTACGTCCCCCCAAACTAGCTCGCGAAAAAAATTCCCGCCTCGAGGCCGAAGCGAAGATACTCGTCCAGGGCAGTTCGAAGGTTCGCTTCCCGCTGCGGCTGGTAAAGATCGTGAAACGCGCCCATTTCCGCGCCATCATCCGCGCCAGTCCGAATCTCCACGGGGCACTGGCCGCTCAACTGGCAGTAGCTCGCATCCCCGTAGCGCAGCGACGTGAACACCGGCCGGACGCGAGCCGAATCGGCCGAAGCCGCAGGCTGGCAGCGATGCTGCCTCGGCACGCGCGAGCCGGGCGGCACGAACGAAAAGCGCACACAGCCCTGCTGTAATCTCTCGGCCCGGACGCCGGACACAAAAATCGTGTTCGACGCGAGCTGCATCGTTTGCGTATGAACCTGTCCGATCACCGTGCTGTTCTGGATCGTCAGCGGCGCGCCGGGATCCGCTGCGGAGATTCCCGCGTAGGCGAATTCCGTTTGCTTGATTGCATCGACGATGCTGTCGGTGATCGAAACGTCAGCACCCGTGGCGGCGCGAATTGCGCCGACGATACAGTGATCGATCTCCAGACTGGTATCTGGCAGCTCGACGAAAATCCGGGGTTCAGCTAGGACAGGCGGAGATCCGGTACCAGCAACAGCTTCCGCCACGATCGTGCAATGGCGCAATCGCAATAGACGAAGTTTGTTCGGGCTGCCGCTGCCGTCGACGAGCGGGACGCGGAGGCTGCCGCTGATCACCAGCCCATTGAGCGTCACTTCCGATTCATCGGCGCCGAAGACAACCAGATCGCCGGAGAGGATCAGCACCGGCCGCTGCTCTTCGGCAGCTCTGAGCTCGATCGCCTTCCCCTGATTGATTCCCGCACGAATCGTAAGTGCTTCAGCAAATGTTCCGTTATTTGTCATTTCGACCACGCCGCCGGATGCGGCGATCAAATCGAGAGCCTGCTGGATCGTGGCGCTCTGATCCGGCACGAGCACGGCGGGATCGGTGCCGACGAATGTGGTTTCGCGTCCATATTCACCGCCGCCCATTTCCGCGCTGAAGCCGTAGTGATAGCTCACGGCCACACTCGTTGGAGCGGCACGATTTTCTGCAAAGGCGATGCGGCCCAGAACCGGATCGATGGCGATCCTGTTCTTCGGTTTGTGCGCCCAGCCGATCACGTTGCCGCCGGCATCTTTCAGGTCGCTCAAATTGCAGACGACAAGATCGGACGTCGTCAACTCGGGCGGACTGGCCGGAACTGCCGACCCGCCGGGCGGCAGCACGTCGTTGCCGTTCACG
>DASWZY010000350.1:0-2482 GCA_036407055.1 Binatia bacterium | reverse complement strand
CAATCCCATTGAGCTGGGTTATTCGGAATACGATTATTGCGGCGGCATCCGAGGTCGACCTTATGATCTCGTCGAGGGCGAAGTTAGCGGCCTGCCTTTTCCCGCTCACGCGGAAATCGCCATCGAAGGTTTTCTCAATCCCGGCGACGTCAAGGCCGACGGACCGTTCGGCGAGTGGCTCGGCTACTACGGTACGCGCATGGAAGACACGCCGGTGCTCCGCATCGAGCGCATCCATCACCGCAACGATCCGATCCTCTGCGTCGCGCGCCCCGGCCGTCCGCCCACGGACTACTCGCTCTCGAAGGGAATGATCCGCGCGGCCCAGCTCTGGGACCGCGTGGAGAAAGCGGGTTTGCCCAACGTGAGAGGCGTCTGGTCCCTGGAAGCGGGCATCGGAAGCCTCTTCAATGTCATTTCGATCAAGCAGGCCTATCCCGGCCACTCGCGCCAGGCGCTGATTCTCGCGTCGCAGTGTCTCGGCGGCGCCTATAACGGGCGCTTCGTCGTCGTAGTCGACGAAGACATCGACCCGACCAGCGAATTCGACGTGCTCTGGGCGATGGCGACGCGCTGCGACCCGGATCAAGCGGTGGAAATCATCCGGCGCGCGGCGAGCGGCTCGCTCGACGTGTGCATTCCGCCGGAGAACAAAGGCCACAGCTCGCGCTGCCTTATCGACGCGTGCATGCCTTACGACCGGCGCCACCAGTTCCCGCCCATCGCCGAGTCGAGCGAGGAGCTGAAAAACAAGATCCGGGAGAAATGGAAAAATGAAATCTTCGGCTAAGACGAGAGCCTCCGCGCTCGCCTGCTTGACCCTTCTCGGGGCGGTCTCCGTTGCGGCGGCCGCGGAAGCGCCGCTCCGTGCCGGCACGATCTTCAGCGCGACGCAGGCGCCGCTCTGGACAGCCAAAGAAGGACGCTACTTCGAGAAATACGGAATCAAGAATCTTGAAATCATTCAATTTGCCGGCGGCCAGCCGGTGACGCGCGCTCTCATCAGCGGCGATATTCAGATCAGCACCACCGGTGGGGCGGCGGTCGTGAATGCCCGGCTCAAGGGAGCGGACACCGTCATCATTGCCAGAACGGTCGGTGTGTTTCCCTATACCTTATTTGTCACCAAAGATATTCGCGATGCCGCAGATCTCAAGGGTAAGAAGCTGGCGGTCAGCACCGTGGGTGGATCAGGTTACGTTGCGATGCAATACGCGCTGAGAAAACTAGGTTTGGATCCGGATAAAGATGTTGCCCTGCTTCAGATAGGGGACTTTGGCACACGCCTGGCATCGCTTGCGGCGGGGACCGTGCAAGGAGCCTTGCTGCTTCCTCCATTCAGCATGCGCGCGCGCGAGCTGGGACTCCGCCCGCTCTATGATCTCGTCGGCAGCGGCATTCAATATCCCATTAATCAGATCACCGTGCGCCAATCATTCATCAAATCGTCCCGCGAAACCGTAAAAAACTTCATGCGGGCCTTCGTCGCGGGCCTGGCGCGCTTTCGGACCGACCGGGCGTTCGGTGTTCAGGTGCTGGGAAAAAACCTTCGGGAGAGCGATCCCAAGATTCTTCAAGAGACGTACGATTTCTGGCTGAAGGTCTTTCCCCGGGTTCCCAACCCCGGGCCGGAGGACGCAACGGTCTTTCTTGAATTCATGCAGGTGAAGGAGCCGCACGATTGGCGGGAGTTTGTCGACACCAGTGTGATCGAGGACTTGCAGCGGGAAGGATTTTTAAACGCGGTTTACAAATAAGCGCCGCCGCATCCGCCCAATTCGATTTGGGAAAAAGCCGCCTTCGAGGAAACCCGCAGGCGGCTTTTTGTCGTGGTGAACGAGGGATCCTCCCGCTTGTTTTCGATCCCATAGATGATAGGCGAACTATAGAGGCTCCGATGGCATTGCCGGGACAGCAGACAAGACGCGATGCGGCACGGGGCGGACCTCCGCCGCCGCAGGGGAACGCCCCGGCGCCGAAGATGCCGCCGGGGAAAACCTGGCTCTGGCTGATCGCGATCCTCGCCGCGAACTATCTGATCGCGCGCATCCTCCTGCCCGGGCCGGAGGCGCCGATTACTGTTCCCTACACGCTTTTCAAAGAGGAGGTCGGCCGCGGCAACGTGGAGTCGATCTACAGCCGCGGCGACTCGATCACCGGCCGGTTCAAGAAGGCCGTCACCTATCCGCCGCCGGCCGACAAGGCGAAGGCCGGCGCGGAAGCGAAGCCCGGGCAAAAGGTGCCGCCGCTGCCGCCGAGCGTCATCGCTCCGCGCGACCAATCGAAGACGTCGCGCAATTTCGCGACGGCGTTGCCTAGCTTCGTCAGCCCCGACCTCGAGTCGTTTCTCATCGACCACGGCGTCGAGATCAGCGCGAAGCCGATCGACGACGGAGGCTCGTGGACGAATCAGCTGCTGGGATTTCTGCCGGCGCTCTTGTTCATCGGTTTTTACGTCTGGATTTTTCGCCGCGCAGCGCAG
>DASWZY010000349.1:0-3755 GCA_036407055.1 Binatia bacterium | reverse complement strand
ATTAGGTCCCGCGTCTGCGCTCGAAACTAGAAACTCGGAACGCGAAACCGCGAACGGAGTGAAGCGATGAGGCGGCCGATGATGGTGCCGCGGAAGCGATTTCGCGGCAACGGCAAGAACCGCAACGGCCTGATGATCGGCCGGCCGCCGAAAAATCCCGGCGCGATCGCGCCGAAGTTCGAGGCGCTGTTCGAGGACATCGCCCACCCGCGCAAGCGCGCGTACCTCGCGGCGTACGTGCAGGAGGGCGGGCACTGGGCGCGCACGCGGAAAACCTCGGGCTCGGGCGGCAACCACAGCGACTGGCTGCGCGCCGATCCGGAGTACGCGGCGGCGTTCGCGCGCGCGAAGCTGGAAGTCGCCGCGCGGGCGGAGCGCGCGGTGTTCGGCCGCGCCGGCCGGCCGGGCCGCGGCGACGCGCGCCTGATGGACGTCGTGCGGCGCCTCAGGCGCCCGGGCTACGGCGTCGGGCCGCGCTGGCCGAAAAAGTAGTGAGCAGTGAGTAGTGAGGCCGAAACAAAAACAAACCGAAGAGTGCTTCGACGGGCTCAGCACGAACGGAATTTATTTCTGTCCCCGTGAATAGGATTTTTCTCCGTTCGCCCTGAGCTTGTCGAAGGGTTCCGATCCGAAAAAAAGGGCACGCCGTGCCCCTACAGTCGGACGGGAATTGCGAAAAACCCACCTCCCCTAGCCCCTCCTTCGTAAGGAGGGGGATCGGAAACCGCGCGCGGGGCCGAAAAGTCTCCCCTTGCGAAGGGGAGATTTAGAGGGGTGTTTTTCCGAATCCGCGAGTTATCGTCCGCTTACGACCGGCGATCGGAATTCGGCCAGTCGTGATAGCCGAAGCGCCGCCGCATATACTTGGTGAGCCACCAATCGAGCTGCCGGTGCGGCAAGGTGACGCATTGATAAAGGCGGCCGAGCCAGCGGTCGCACGCGAGTCCGAAATCCGACGGAAAGGCCCGCGCCGCCGGCCCGAGGCAGCGGTTGATGCCGACGAGAAAACTTTGGAAGAGACCGGATTCGGTGGCGTCGACGCCCCATTTCTGTTCGAAGTGCCGGTAGCCTTCGAGGATGCCGCGCATGTCCCAGCGCCACGCGAAGACGTCGATATCCTCGCGGCGGATCTCGGCCGTTTTGTGGTAAAGCACCACGGAAGCCGGCTCGAGCCAGAGGCCGTGTCCGGCCTTGGCCCAGATAAGACCGGAATCGACTTCGGCGACCTCGCGCAGCTTTTCGTCGAAGGCCTTGAGCCTGATCGTCGGCTCGACCTGAACGAGCTGGCAGTGCAGCTCGCCGTAGTCCGTCGGCTGCCGTTTGAGGTTGGAGTTTTCATAAAAGGGCTTGCCGCAAAGGCGGAGATGCTTGTGGCCGAAGGCCCGCTGCCCCTCATAGGAAACGTAAAAATCGTTTCCCGCCGTGTGGATCCGGGTTTCGGTTTCGAGAATCAGCGGAACGACCATCGCGGCCCCGGTCTCGCGCTCGCAGCGGACGAGCGGCTCCAGCCAGCCGGGCCGGACGTACACGTCGTTGTCGATTAAAACGGCCAGACGGGTTTTCGCCTCGGCGAGACCGATGTTGCGCGATTCGCTCTGGTTGAGAAACTTATCCGTGAAAATAAACCGCGCGGTCGGGCCGAACCTGCGCGCCCATTCTTCGCGGCAGCTTTCGGGCGCGCCGCCCATGACGACGAGCAAATCGAACGGCGCGGGCGTATGGGCGAGAATCGCGTCGAGGCAGCGATCGGTGGTCGAGAATTTATCGCGGCAGACGACGATGATGGCGACTTTTTCCACCCGGGTTCTATGCGCTTCGACGCGCGGGCTGTCAAGACGGCAAATAACGGGGCGGAGGCCTTGGCTCGAATTGTCCCGGAATCGGCACGATCGACGCTATGATCCGGCCGCGGGCGCGGCGCGCCGCGCCGCCGCCGGTTTATTTGTAAAACTGGTCGGCGAACTTCGCCTTCTCCAATTTGTCCAGGATGCTCGTGTCGGTGAACTGCTCGGGCTTGGCCGCCTTCGCCTTTTCGTTGGTGAGCTTGACGAAGTCGAGAAGCGTCCGGATCCCGTCGTGCGAGACGCGCGGATATTTCTGGTACATGTCGACCACGTAGCGCCGGTAGGTCTCGTCGAGCAGATCCTCGGGAATGTTCTTTAAATACTTGTTAAGAATCTCCTTGGTCGCCTTCGGCTCCTGCTTCTGGAACGCGATCGCCTCGATGACCGCCTTCATGAAGCCCTCCGCGGCGGCGGGATCTTTTTGCAGCATGCGCCGCGTGGTCGCGACCGAGGTCTGGACGTAGGGGACTTTCTGGCCGATCAGGTCGACCAGTTCCTTCAAGCCTTTTTGCTTCGCCATCAGCGTCAGCGGCGGCACCACCATGCCGGCCTCGGCGTTTTTGGTCAGCAGCGCCTGGAGAATCTCCGACGGCCCTTTGGTTGCGAGCGGCAGCGTGTCGCGGTCGGGGTTGAGCCCGGCCTTCTGCACGATGATGCGGCGCGCGAAATCGGTCGCCGTGCCGAGCGTCGTCACGGCGATGCGCTTGCCCTTGAGTTCCTTCACGCTCTGGATCTCCGGCTGGCTGTACATCGACATGAGAAAATAAGGCACGAGCGAGCCGATCATGACCGCGTCGCCGCCCTGGAGGTCGGCCTCGACCACCGCGCCGCCGCCGGCGTTGGTGAAGTCGACCTGCCCGGCCATCATCGACGCGATCGTCTGATTGCTGCCGGTGATGAACTTGAGGTCGGCGTCGAGGCCGTATTTGCGGAAAAAGCCTTTGTCCTCGGCGACCCAGAACGCGACCGAGTCGCCCGAGACGATCGTGTAGACGACCGTGACTTTCTTGAGCGGCTGCGCGGCGGATTGCCGCGGCGCGGCGAGCGCGAGCAGGAAAAGGGCGGCGACGATGAATCTCAATCGAATACGTGCGTGCGGCATGGCGGCCTCCTTCGATGAAGCCGGTCTATCGTCGCGGCTCGCGTCTTGTCAAGCATGCTTCGACCCTTCGACTCGGCTCAGGGCAGGCACCTCAGCATGAATGCTACGCGCCTGCGGTATCCGCCCGGATTGACAGCGTTACCCCACTGTTATACGGGACAAGCATGAAACCGCACACCTTTCTCGCCGCCGTCATCCTCCTCATCCTCGCGCTCGCGCCGGCATCGTGGGCGCAGCAGAGCAAAGTGCGCATCAACTGGACCGCCATAACCGGCGCGCAGAGCGGCCTGCACATGGCGAAGCAGGAGAAGCTCTTCGAGAAATACGGCCTCGACAACGTCGAACTGATCCACATCCAGTCGAGCTCGCGCGGCATCCAGGCGATCCTCGCGGGCGAGATCGGCTTCTCGTTCATGGACGGGCTCAACATGGTGCAGGCGAACCTGAAGGGCGCGAACATCGCGCTGGTCGTCGGCGCGACCAACCGCATGGTTTTCTCGCTCATGGCGAAGCCCGAGTTCAAGCGCATCGCCGACCTCCGCGGCAAGAAGATCGGCATCACGCGCGCGGGCTCGTCGACGCACACCGCCGCGCTCTACGCGCTCGGCTCCGCGGGGTTGAAGCCCGGCGATTATCAAGTCCTGCCGCTGCTCGAAGTGCCGAACATCTTCACCGCGCTCGCCGCCGGGCAGATCGACGCCGGCACCGTCTCGCCGCCGACCAACAGCCGCGCCAGAAAGGCCGGCTTCGTCGAGTTGATGAACCTCGCCAAAGAAGGGCCGGAGTACGTGTCGGTCGCGATCGGCTCG
>DASWZY010000348.1:0-21570 GCA_036407055.1 Binatia bacterium | reverse complement strand
GATCCTTCGCCGTCGCTTTGCTTAAGATCGTCCGGATGATGCCCTTGACCTGCTGCGCGTTGATAAACTCGTTGATCTCGATCAGCCCGCCGTAGAGCTTGATGAATTTGCCGGGAACGATAACCGGAGGCGCGTCGGCTGCGCGCGCGCCGTCGGCGGCGCCGGCGCCCGTGGTCGTGTCTCGGAAATTCACCGTGACCTTTGCGTCGACCGGACTTTTCTTATTGGGATCGATGAAGTTCGTCGGCGACTTGTCTAAAAACCAGGAGCCCGCCGCGATCGGGCTGCCGGTGAAGGCGACCAAGACGTCGACGGTGACCGAGTTGGCGGGCGAGGCGGCGTTGAGCGCGGTAATGACCGCGCGCGAGGCGCCGGAGACGATCTCGCGATCGACATCGCCGTCGAGAAAGACGTTACCGCCGGCGGTAAACGTGCGCGTCCCGACGGCGCCGCTCGCGAACGTGAGCGTCGTTCCCAGATCGGTGAGGTCCTCGAACGACGGCGGCGGCCTGAGCGGCATCGTGGTCAAAGCCCACGACGTGTCGGAGACGCGCGACAGCTTCCGCGTCTGGTAGAGCGGATGATCGAGAAAAAGCACGTCGACCGACTGGACGAACTGGATCTGAGACAAATCCGCTTCGTTAAACGGCGAAGCGATCTCGACCGGCGTGCCCGGCGGGCTCTCGATGCGCGCGCCGTTTGTATAGAAGCGGACATACTGGTGGCCGAATTCGCAGACGTAAGCCGTCGTACGGTTGACGATGAACGGAATCAGCCGCGTCTTCTTCGTCGAGTCTTTCACCTCTTTAACGAAGCGGCTGCCCGGCGCCCGATACACGCCGCCCTGCGGATATACGAGATAGTTCTCCAGCGTGGCGGCGCCGTTAAAATATTTCGCCAGATCGGGACGGCCTTCGAGCCGCTGCGATAGCTCGCCCGCGGTGAAATTGGTTCTGAGCAGTCGTGCTTTGGGCATTGATGTTCTCCGGAGCGCGTTAGCCGCGCACGTCGATGAGATCGGGCGCGCCGAGCGAGTCGGGTACGCCCTGCTCCTGGCCGTCGACCGCTTTTGCGTCCGCGAGGCGCAGGTTATAGAGCTTCAACAGCTCGCCGGAGTAGCCCGCGTCGTGCGCCACGGCGAGCGCGAGCTTCGACGCGAGCAGGATCGTGAAGGTGTCGACGAAGAGCGCGTCCCAGAGATTCACGTCGTCCACTTTGGCGATATAGAGAACGGTGGCGCTTGGCTCGTCGGTGACGAGCGTCCGCCCTTCGACGGCCCAGCGGAGTTGCGCATCGGCGTTCAACGCGACGATGCGCAGGCAGTCGGCCGGCAGCTGGTAGGCGTACGGCCATCGCGACACCGGCGCGGCGGTCTGCGCGAGCGCGGCGCGTTTCTGCGCAAAGTTCCATAAATGGTCGCGCAGGCACGCGTCGCGCGCCGGCAGAAAGAAAATATTGCACTGGTTCGCCGTATGCGTGCCGTCGTCGAGCGCGGCGATGAAATTCTGGCCGATCATCCCGAGCGCGGCGTTGCAGATATCGGTTGCGTTCATCGCTTGTCTCCCAGCGTGCCGGTGAACCGGCGTTTTTTGATGACCGCGGCGAGCTGGTACCCCTCGGGACTTGCCGCCAGGACGCGATCGTTACGAAAAGTGCCGCTGAACTCCATCGATAGCTTCAAGTCCGACGGGTCCTTGGGCCGGAGCGGCAGGCAGGCGACGTTGGTAAATCCGGAGACTCCCGCAGCATTGAAAGCCGCCACGCGATAGCAGTCGCCGGCCTCGGCGGCTTTATCGAGGTAGGTCGTGACGTTCGCGCCTACGCGGTCGATCTCGGTGAAAGTCGCGTCGCCGGCCGGAAGCTTCTGGATCGCGAAACCGTCTTCCGCATCGCATGGCCCCGAGCCCGAGCAGCCCGGCATCGACCCGCTGTTATCCTTCCAGGTGAGCGTCGCCGCGCCTGCGGATGCGGCCGCGAAAACCAGAAACAGAAGTAAAAAGAAAATTTTCATCCTCAGACCTCGCTCGCGGTCGTGGCCAATATCCGCCTTAAGACTCAATCGTGTAATAGGTCACGAGAAACCGGACGCTTCCGCTGCTCAAGCTGCCGATCGTGATGCGCAAATCCTCACCGTCGCCGCCGATGCCGATGATGCCCGCGCCGTTACCTTCCACTTCGTGCTTGCCGTCATAAACACCGCCGCCCGTGATGACGACGCCGGTCGTGGTCGGCGTGTTCGCCGCGCCGAAGCCGACTCGGAACGATGCTTTCGAGAAATGATCGGCGGAGGCTATCCAGCTTATTTTAGTGACGACGATTTTCGTCCCGCCGCCGACCGTGATGAGCGCCTGGTCTGTAGCGTTGCCGGTAAACTCGGCTTCAAGCGTCTGGATATTTGGATGACCGGCAATGACGAACGGAATGCCGTGGCGGTTCGCGTAAATATTGGTTCGATCGCCGGCCGCGACCGCGGTCGGGTTGCTGCCGTGAGAAACCGCCTTCGCGCCGATCTTGACCGGATTTCCGGCGTCGACGGCGTCGTGCGCGGTGTCGCCGCCGACGCCGGGCGACCCGCCGACTCCGCCGTTGACGACATTCGTTCCACCCCATTGCGTGATGTTCGCGCCGGAGCCGGACACGATGTTGTCGATCGTCTCGACCGCGGTCTTGATCGCGTCGACGTCGGCGCTGATGCGCCTTAGCTTCGCCTGAACGCTGCCCGCGGCACCCGCCGCGACCGCCGCGTCCGCATTGGCGCCGAAAGGATCGGCCGGGACGCTGGCGACGTCGACATCGCCGATGTTGTTATTTCCCGCCGGGAGCGCGCTGCTGATCGTCACCGCGCCCGTATTGACGGCCGTGATCTTGCCGTCGATCGACGTAAGCGAAGCATTCCCCGTCGATTGGTTCGCGGCGGTCGCCGCGCCCGTGGGAAGCGCGATGCTGCCGGAGATGTTGTTGATGTTCCACGCGCCGGATTGACTCGCCGGAATCGGATCGGGGTGTTTAACGTAGAGCTCGCCCTTGTTCGTGCAGTTGCCGGTGACCCAATCGCCGTCGGCATCGGTCTCGCCCGCGAGGGCATCGCGCCGCCGGCAGGAGATGGCGCGCCCGATCGGGTTCGCCGGCGGAGCGGCATCCTCCGTATACTCCGTCCCAGCGCCGCCTCCGCCGCCCGCGCCGGCGCAGCTCTCGAACGTCGAGCCGTCGGCGGTCTTACAGCGTACGCTCAGCGTGTTCGTGTCCGGATCGGCCGGATACGCGGGGCGCCCGTCGGCGCCGGCGAAGCGCACCGGCGCCTGGCTCGTCTCCGGGATCTTCTCGGCCGCGAGCGCCGGCGCACCTCGACAAAGCTCAGCGCAGATCGCGAAGAGCAGGAGCGCATTGAATAGTTTACGCGAGGCCATGTTCTTTCTTGAAATTTTCATAGGCTTCTTCGAGCTCCCGGTTGCGTTTCTCCTTAGCCTCGACCTCCGCCGCTTTCCCGGCGCTCGCCTGCTCGGCTCGCTGCAGCGCGTCCTCGGCGGCTTTCCTTCTACGCTCATAATCCGCGTCCAGCTCCGCCACGCGTTTCAGGTGCGCCGGCTCGCGCTCGGCGATGGCCGTTTCGAGATCGGCGAGATGAGTCTCGCGGATGCGGACAATCTCGGCCATCTCACGCTTCGCCTCGCGGTACTGGGAGACGAGCGCCGTCGCGTAGGGCAATGCCGAAGCTACGGCGTAAGCCCACGATTGGAAATTCTGCAGTCCGCGAAGCACCTCGTCGACGGGAATTTCCGCCGCAGCTTCTTTGCTTTCATCGCTCATTGCTGTTTTCCTTTCCTGTCTGTTTTCGCGACCTCAGCTCGCCGCATCGTCGGTCAGAAAGTCCCACGAGCCCTGCTTGTTCTGTCCCGCCGCAGTGAAGCCGCTGACGTTGAACATCGGCCGCAGGACATAGACGCCGATCGTGCCGTCCTTGCCGCGCGCGGCGAACGCCTCGACCCAGGTGCCGTCCTGCATTTTCGAAACCGCGCGCGAATGCGCGGCGTCGATGGATGAAAAAGCCGCCATGATTGATTCCTCCAGGCACGAGGGGCGAGGCATGAGGCATGAGAAAGAAATCCTCCTCGCGCCTCACGCCTGCCGCCTCACGCCATTTCAGTTACGCGTCCTTGAAACCGAGCGCGAAGCCGAAAAACTTCTTCGATGCGCCCCAAGTCGCGCCCTGCGCCGTGGCTCTCAGCTGCCGGGGTTTGTCGTTCCGGAAGAGATACCCTGTGGCCAGGACGATCGACAGGAAGCCGAACGTCGGGCTGTTGACGCTCGCGCCGGCGACGTAGCGGTCGGGATCGTCGTCGTCCCCGATGTCCACCGTCGTCGAGGTGCCCATCGCATCGATGTCGATGTGGATGCCCGCGAGATAGAACCCTTCGGGGATGTTGCCCAGGTAAACGATCTCGCCAACCGCGGGACCGCCGCCGCCTGCGGTCGTGTAGTTCCAGGGGATGATAAATCCGTCCCCGCCGCCTTGCCCCGGCTGGAGCACGGTCTGCGCGTTCACGCTGGTGAGCTGTGTCGAAAAGAATGGCCCTGCCATATGCTTTTAACCTCCTTTCGTCGGATTACTGTTCGAGCGTCGCGATCGAGACGACGCCGGTGTCCCATTTGCGCACCGCCGCCATCATGATCTCGGCGCGGACCTGCAGTGCGTGATGCTTGTGCGGCAGTACGTCCATGAAGCTCTGGACGTCGAGGCCGATCGAGAGACCGACCGCGTCGGTCGCGAGCGCGATGCATGTGCGCGTCGTGCTCACAATCGGCAGCATCGTAGACAGCGTCGCGCCGCTCTCGTCCTTCACGTCCGGGATCTCGATCCAGGTAAAGCCCATCCACGAGAGGCCGTTCATGCTGCCCGTGTCGTAGAGCTTGTTCTTGGTGAAGTCCGAGGACGCCGCCTGCGTGATGTTGAGCAGCGCCTGCTCCTGGCCGGGCGAGTAGAGCATGATCCGGCTCTTGGGATTGTTCGGCACGCCGGCCTTGGAGAGAATCGCCGAGGCCTGCTGAACCTTCGCGAGCGTGAAGACGTCGTTCGGCGAGCTGCCGAGCGCGATCTGCTGCCCCGCCGGCAGCGACACGGAGGTCAGGCCGCCGGTCTGGTCGATCTGCCCCTCGAGCGCGACGCCGACCGCCGCGTTGATCACGTGCTTGTCGGCGCGCCGCCCGAGCGCGGCGGCGATCGTCTTGGTGTACTCGCTCGTCGGGTTGATGAGCGCGCGGATCTCGTCCTCCTTATCGAGGAGGACCGCCGCCTCCGAGGGCACGAGAATGTCCCAGCGCTTGGAGTGCTTGGGATTGAGATATTGCGTGTCGCCGTGGCGATCGGCGATGTCGGTCGCGATCACGGGTCCGAGGCGGTCGAAGGAATCCTTCTCGCCTTTGACGCCGCGATGGACGGACGTGAGCTGATTTTCCAGCAGCGATTTCTCCTGCTGGTAAAGGGTAGAGAGCGTCGCATGGAACGCGCGCGCGGTCGCCTGGTCGAAGCTGATCGAGCCGCGCTGCTCGCGTAATTTCCACGCCGCGTAGCCGAGAAAATCGGCGACGATGAGCGCGATGAATCGGAAGAGATGCATGGAATGCTCCTTTCGGTTTGTTTCCTGGTCGTTGGCGGGAGCCAGGAACCGCCGATGTCGGCTGGCCCTTGAAAGGGACCGCACCTAGCGCGGCTTTCGCGCGCGCAGCGGCATCGCTTTCGATGCCGTCACCGGACTCCGAAAAAGGAGCTGCCCGGAAGAGAAGAGCTTAGAGAGAAATTAAAAAAAAGAGCGGTTTTGATGGACGGCTTGCCCGCCCGAATGGTTTCTATCTTGTCAGTGATATTAAACCTAAATCGAATATCGATCAAGAAAAATCCGCAGAGAAATGTCGCGGTATGTCGCAGTGTGACGCACAAATTTTATTAGCTGGCTATTTCACGCAGGCAATCTGCCGATTTCGGCTAGAAATTGTTTGGTGAGGAGCTCCTGCGCGTCTTCGAGCCGCCACTTGCGCGTGTCGAACAAACACTCGGCGCGCTTCTCCGCGCCGCCGGGGCAGGGAAGCACCGCGTCGAGACGCCGGAGATGATCCTCGACGTCCAAGCTCGGATCGGCGGTCTGCATGACGCGCCTCGCCTCGCCGGCAAGCTTCACCTGCTTCGGCTTCTCGAAGCGGATGTGGTTGCGGATATAGAGCTCGGTCATAAACTGGTTGTTGCGGTTCTGCAGAACTCAGTTGAGTAACAATGACTCATCGTACCAGACATCCTCGTACCCTGGCCCAATGAAAACGATCGCTCTGCGCGTCCACCGCCTGGTCAACCAGGAATTCTTTATCCTGGCGAGCCGAATCAGCTGGTGATTGACGAACAGCAGCTTGAGCTTCTTGTACGTTTCCAGGGCGCGGCTCTTCGCCGGGGTCGCGCTCGGCCCAGAGGGCACCTCTTAGCTGTTCGCGGTTGCGGTAGGGAGCTTCGGCAGTGACGACGGTCGCCACCCGATTCACTTCCGCCGTGGCTTCATCAAGCGCAGTTTAGTGCCACTTAGCTCGATTTCTTGCGGTGGGTTGTCGCGGTCGAAGCGAATCTTATTTTCCTGCTTTCCGGTATCGGGGAAGATCACATCATTGCTAAAGATGCCGATTGGATCATCCACATCGTCGATAGGATACATGCCGACGTAGGACCGGTTTTTAATGACCAGCAGTCGTCTTACATTGTGCGGGCTGCTTGTCGGAGCGGCGCTGAACTCGGTCTCGTAAACGTAAAGCGTAAAGCAAGTGACTTCATTTACTTTAATGTTGCCGAGCAGGGTGAGATCCACGTACTCGTTGATCATAACCTCCGGGAACCCGTCATCGCGGAGCATGTGCACAAGCGTCCGGCGGGTAAATCGTCGGTCGGCTTTATCGCAATGAAGCGCTAAGACCGCAGATGTCTCAATAAATAGACTGAGAACGGCGCAAATGAAAACGATATAGGCTCGTTTCGACACAAGGGCTCCTATTCCATTTGTGGTCTTGCCATCCCCAGCATCTTAGCTTCAAGCTCTAAAATCATAGCGGAATACCATTCACGGTGCAGCACGCCGGGATGATAGTCTAAATTATTTTTTCGGCTCGAATTATCGTGTAGATCCGTACTGCCGCTGTAGTTGTGAAGTCCGTCTGTCAAAGTGCCTTTTCCGCCGAGTAGGCGTGACTTATACCTCATCCATTCCAAAGCTGCCTCGGCGCTCTTCTGTGGAGTCATTTTCTCCCCATATTTAAGTCCCGCGATTGCGGCCTTTTCCTTGGCCCAATTTGCTTTTTTGTTGACAGTAAACGGATCGCTCAGAAACTCGCGTTGTTCGCCTCCGTTCTCGATCATGGCCCAGGCTTTTAGCATCTGGGGTGTGATATATCCCGGATCGTCGGAATTTAATCCATATCTTCGGTTGTGTTGATTCGCCGCATCGATAAAGATTTGATCATTGCAGGCTCTCCAACTGTTCCTGCCCGTTTCCGGATAACCGGGAACTGCCCCAATGATTCCGACACAACCTCCCGCCGGGGAAGATTGTTGCTGTGCGGCGATCCTACCTGTGGCTGCGGCATATTGCTCGCCTGAAACTGCCGCCTCGCCATCCTCTCCTTCGGCTAACTCTTCCTCTTGTGGCGCTGTCTCCGCAGCGTCCTCGTCGTTAGACGATGTAGGCGATTCTTTATTCGTTTCGGAATGATCCCCTTCATCGGCATTGGCTGCTAGCGGGAGATTGCCCTCGGCCTGCTCAACCTCTTGTGCGCTCGCCTGTCCCGCCGCGCTATTAGCCGCCTTCACCAACTCCTCCCGCAACTCCGGCCGGATATTCGGGTACACGCCGTAGAGGAGCAGACGCTGGGCTCGTGCCGGGTCGGTCGCGTACTCCCGGTTGTACGTGAAGATGTCGAGGTCGCTCGGGACGTTCTCGATCAAGCGGTCGGCGTCTCCTTTGTGGAGCAGTCCGACGTCGCCGGAAAGCTTTAAACGGCCGATCAAGGCGGTTAGGTAGCGCTCGCGGTCCTGATCGTTCGCGGCGTCGGCGATCTTACCGAGGTAGTACAACCGGTCTTGATCGACTTGGGCAAGCTGCCGGTCGATGAAGAGCTTCTTGTAAGTTTCCGTTGCGCGGCCGAGTGCGCTCTGCCGCTCGTCGAAAAACGCATCTCTTAGCTGCTCGCGGATGCGATACGGAGCTTCCAATACGATAGCCTTGTCATCCTCGTCGGCGCGGCGGTGGAATTGACGATAAAAGTCTCGTGGATGGAGGTTCTCAAAATCCTGCGGCTTCTCGCCCATCTCTTGATGCTGAAGCGTGTAGAGGTCGTCGCGCTTTCTGAGCGCGGCGTGGAACTCGGCGAGGTTCTGGACCTTGGTGAACTGGTCGTAGAGCGGCCCCAGCGCCTCGGCGATGGGATCGGATGGGCGCTCGTTCGGATCTTCCGGCGGGATGACGATCATGAGGTTTAATCTCCTTAATTACTGAGAGACTACGCGCGCTCGGCCTCGGGATATTTCTTCGCGAAGAGCTCGCGGATGTATTCGATCGTGCGCGGGTCGCCGCGCTTCCAGAGGTCGTGCTTGGGATTGCGCGGGTTGCGCATGATGTCCTGCGCCTCGTCGTCCGGCTCGGGGGCCGACTGCCGGCCGGCGGCGAGAAAGCCGTCGTCGCCTTCGAGATGCTTGCCGATGAGCGCCATGATCTTCAGGAAGCGCGGGTCGTTGTTGATGCCGGTACGGTCGAAGAACTCCTGCGACTCCTGGTCTTTGCCGAAGATGAAATGGCCCGCGCGCGTCGCGAGCTCCGCGTTGGCGGAAAAATCGCTTCCCCAGTCTTTCTTCAGCGCCTCCATTCCCGACTCGAAGCTCGCCTTGTACGTCGACGCCATGGAGCCGACGAGCTGCTGGTGCAGCTCGATCGCCGCGCGGACCTGTTCTTGGGTGAAGCGATTTTTATGGAAGACATCGCGCGCCTGTTTCACCCATTCGTCGTTCCAGCTCACGCCGGCCGGCAGATATTCCGGCTGGTCGATCTCGTAGCTGTCCGGCGCTTCCGGCACCGCGGGCAGAAAGCCCGCCTGGCCGAGGCGCTGCATGAACGACGCGACCTCCTGCGCCTTGGCGTCCTTCGCGGGAATGCGCACGCGCCGGCCGATCTCGCTCTGCGCGTCGAGGTAGGATTTCGCCAGCGTGCCGAGGTCGGGCATGTTTTTGATCGCCGCGGCCTCGCGCACGGGAATCGCCTTGCCGTTGTGCTCGTAGGTGAGGTCGGCGGGCAGCTGCGAATGCCAAGTCTCGGTCGTGTTCGATGCTGAAGTGGTGCTGTTGTCCATGTTCGTCTCCTTTTTCAAATATTAAGTTTCGAGTTTCTAGTTTCGAGTTTCGAGAAAGAGCGCTTCGACGGGCTCAGCACGAACGGAAAATTCAATTCGGTACACCTTGTGAGAAAACTCCGTTCGCCCTAAGCTTGTCGAACGGCTCCTATCTTTAACCCGAAACTATTTTTCTACGATCGTCTCTTCCGGTGGGTTCGCGTATTCGTTCATGAGGTCGAGCAGGTGCTTGACGGCCATGCGCTGGCCCTCGTTGGCGGCGGTATCGCAGCACTTCTGTCCGGTTTGATAGCTGATCGAGAAGAAAATCTCCTGGAGCAGATACGCCAGCAGAATCTTGCCGTGGAAGCTCGTGAGCGCGGCATAGACCGCTTCGGCGATCTTCTTCCGGTCGAGCTTTTCGCCGCGGAGCTCGTCGATAAGTTTCGTGAGCCACGGTTTCATCGCTGCGCCGCCTCCGCAGCGCCATTTTTGACCAGCGGCGCGACGTTCCTTCCGGCCTGCGAAGCGGCGAGCAGGCCTTGCACCATTTCCATTTGCTGCATCTTCTGCACGCGCGCCTGCCGGATCTGGTCGCGATCCTTCTCGGAGCGGAGGATGCGCGCGGGGATGCCGCGCACCTCGCCGATGATGCGCGCCGCCTCGTCGACGTCGTAATTCTCCAGCATCGCCTCGGCGCGCTGCGGGTCGCCGAGCGCGATCGTGCCGATGTCGCCGAAGGTCATGCGGATCGCGTCGATATCGCCCGCGCGCTGCGCCAGCGCGAGCGGCGAGGTGAACTCGACCTCGATGGTCGTGCCGTCGCCGGCGAGCTCCGGCGGGGGAGGGGAGAACGCGCCGGCGTCGTACATGAGACCGAAGGTCAATTCCGTCTCGGGAATCAAGAACTCCGACTGCATGCGGCCGTAGATCGGCCCCAGGATCTTGAACAGCAGCTCCATCTTCTTCGCGAACTCGTAGGCGGTCATCTCCGCCTTCTCGACCTGGAGCATCTGGAGAATCTGATCGACGAAGAAGAGCTGGCGGATCGATTTCCTGAGCTCCTCTTCCTTGATCTGGGAGATTTCCGGATGCGAGCCGGTCTCGAACGGCTGCATCAGATCGGAGACCGCGCGGCCCGACGACCGCAGAGTGGTCGGCGCGGCGGGGCGAATGCGGATGTTGCCGATGACCGAATCGTGCGCGACGATGATCGGCGGGCGGATCTTGAGCGCCCAGTCCTCGAGCCCCATCTGCTTCGCCTTGTTGAGCGTGCGCGTGTCGGGAAACGCGCGGTCGCCCGGCCCGCGCCCGAAGATTTCTCCGGGCGTCTTCTCCCAGCGCGCCACCATGAAGGGAAAGCGCTTGTAGCCGGACTCGGAAATAATTTCTTCCGATTCCTTTTCCACCCAGCACGAAGCGAACGGAAATCCTTTCGCGCCGTAGCCGCGCTCCGATCGCGGGCGCGGGTAGACGCAGTGGACGATCGTGAATGGCCGGTCGTAGTCCGGGCGCTCGGAGAGAAGAATCTGCCGCATGTTGTCCGGCAGGCGCTCGCGTCCCCAGCGCTCCGCCGCCGCCTGCACGGACACCGTGTACTCGCGCCAGACGCCGTCGACAACGCCTTCCTCATCCTCGCTGATGACGAAGCGGCCGGTCTTGCTCGCCTGAAAGCGGAGACCGCGGAAGCCGCGCCGCTCGCCTTCGTCGTCGTCGCGATAGCGCTTGCGCTCATCGCCCATGAGGCAGCCGGTGCCGAAGCCGCCGTAGTCGACCAGCATCTCCGGCGCTTCGGCGTAGAAGTTGGAATTGGAGCGCTCCTTGAGCGCGCGGTCGGTGCACTCCTCGATCCACTCGTCCGCCTCGCTGCGCTCCGGCGCGTGCTTGGGCTTGCGCAGCTTCCAGCGGTGCCAGCGCTGTGCGGGATTGATGACCTCGCCGGCTATGTACTTGGCGAGCAGGTCGGCGGCGAACATCGCCGTCGAGTCGTAGACGTCCTGCATCTGGTCGGCGCCGGGCGCGCGCGCGGCGGTGATGCCGGCGCGGCTCGGCGCGATGAAAGGCGCCATCTGCTCGCAGCGCGAGAAATGCGCCGCCGCCGCGCCGCGGAGCCCGTTGTAGCGCCGTATGATCTCTCTTCCGTCAGCCATTCGAAAAACCTCCGGGAATTGGGAGTTGGGCATTAGCTCGGCTAATCCGAAACCAATTCCTAATCCCTAATGCCCAATCCCTGTTTGTTATTGTCCCAGCGTCGCCTTGAGCCCCGGATTGCTCGCCGCCATCATGCTCGACAGGATCGTCGATTGATAACCGCGCGCGCGCCGGAGCCGCGCCGCGGCCTCGGCCGCGGCCTGCTCGGCCGCCTTGTCGACCGGCTTGGGCGGAGAAGGGGGTTTGCCGCCGAATCCCATGGGTCACCTCCAGAAAATAGTTTTGAGTTGTGCGTGTTGAGTTATGAGTTAAGACTCAGAATTCAACGCTGATGGATGAGAACGATTGTCTACCGAATCGCGAAAACGTGCTGTGCGGATCGATATCGGAGCCGCTTAGGAAGTCATTTCGACGATGATTGTAGGATGAACCTAATTCGAATACGAATCAAGAAAAATCTGCGCCGAAATGTCGCAGTGTGACGTGGTGTGACGCGTTATTTTGGTCAAACTAGCCGGCGGTGCCTTGCAATTGGTCCACTATATTGACGCGGGCTGGGGCGGACGGCGGGTTTGCGGCATGTAGGGATATGGCGCGACCATCGGTCGCGAAGTGATCGCAGAATCGCCGCCTGCTTACCTGGCGACGAATTCCGCGAGCTCCGTCTCTTGGGGCCCGGCCTCCAGCGAGTACAAGCGCTCTTTGACGAGCCACTTGACCTGCGGCGAGTACCAGTATTCGGCCGCCAGATGGCCGCCCTTCAGCGTATAGAGTCCGATTCTCAGGGCCTGAAACTTGCCGGCGGGGACGGCGATCGTTTCGATCTCCGCCGCGGTGTACGCGAAGGAATTGACCTCGTCTCGCCACTCCTTGCCGACGGCCAGCGGCCAGAGAAATTCCTCGCGCCTGCGCGGCGGCGGTTCGGCCTTGCCATCCTTTGTGGCGCCGAGCCGTGCCAGCGTCTCCTTGGCGTAGTACATATATCTGTCCCCGTTTTTGACGACGTAGGCCGGCACGCCGCCGAAGCTTTCTTCGCCTACGACCTCTTTCACGATCTCCAAGCGCTCGCCCGCTTCCTCCACGATGTAGCGCCAGCGGGTGCCGCGCATCCATACAGGCTTTTCGAAGATCGCCCCGCCCGTAGCATAGCTCCGCTCAACGATGCTTCTGTCGAAGTCTGCCGCGAACTTGTCCCACGAGAGCGCAAAGCTCGACTCGAAGCTCCCGGATTTGAAATATTCGAGGACGGCGGGAATGCCTTTTTTTCGGATCAACCGGTCCACCGCGACGAACGCTAGACGATAGGTCCCGAGGCGGCCTCCGGCTTTGTTCGAGATGTACTTCCAATTCGGCTCTACGGTCAGCGATGCGAGCTTCGGCAGATCAGCTCGACCATGCTTCAGCTCTTCCTCGGCATGATGCAGGGTGATTGCATAATCCTGCAATTTCAGGGAATGGAGCACCCGGGCAGCCACCCATTCGGCGAAACCCTCGCTGAACCACAGCATGCCGAGATAACGGTTGGGCGTGATCTCGCGCTCGATCAAATGCGCGTATTCGTGCGATAAGGTCGACATCAAAGTGATCCAGCCCAAACGCTCCGTTAGTTTTTCAAGATTGACGTGAATCTCGTCGCGTTTGGTGAAAGCGAGAGTGCTCGGGATGTCCATCGGCACGCCGGCGGGTCCGTAGGCAGCGGCGGCGAAAGAACGCGTATTCTTGTGCAGGACGATCTTCAGCGGATCGACGACGGGTAAATGCAAGTCCTCCTTGCAGACGGTGATGATCGCCCTCAGTAGATCTGCGGGTTCTTCGACCTCGAAAGGGCTCGACGGCCGGTTCGGCGCCGCATTCGAAAGGGTCAGCGTCTCCGGAGGCTCGCTGCCGCACCCCGAAACGGCCCATGCGATCACGACGGCGAGCGCGAGCGCCACATTCAGGTTGCTCCAATGTGTTCCGGCTTGCTTCATGTCAAGCGGCGCAAATTATAGCGCGGGGTCGAAGAGCTTGCATGCGCTCTCAGCGATTCTTATCGACGCGAATGCCTTGCTTAAATATCCACCTGGCTATCTTCTGTCGCGCGATTTGGACCTGCTCCGCCGTCAGATTCCCTTCTTTGAGTTCTTAAGCGCTCCTAGAAGATCATCGATCGTGTCCGCTTTATCCTGTCTTTTAGGATCGCCTTCGTCCTTGGGCTCCCCCTGTTTGACCACAAAACCTGGAGGGACGATTTGGTACTCAGGAAAGCTCCCGCTCGATATGTCGTCTCCGGGAAGCTTTAGCAGAGGAGGGTAGTTACGGATATCGTCGTAGCGCTGAGGATTTTCAAACGACGGCACGCTGTGATCTTTTGTCGCCGGATCGGTGGCGGGGGGATTTTGCAACGTCGGGACTCTCTCAGGCGGAAGCGGCTTCGATGTTTCCTTTTGTTCGGGCTCGGGCGCGGTTTGTATCGTCGTCTCCTTGTCATCCGCTTTCCGTGGAGCACGTTTGGAAACTTCGTTTTTGGTCTCTGGCTTCGAAGCGGTTTGGATCGAGGGGACGCTATGGTCGGTAGTCGCCGGATCTGTAGCCGGCGGATTTTGGATAGTCGTTACTGTATTTCCAGCTAGCTGCTGCAGTTCCTCCCGCAGCTCGGGCCTCATATTCGGGTACGCCCCGTTCAAGAGCAGCCGTTGGGCTAGCGCCGGGTCGTTCGCGTACTCCCGGTTGTATTTAAAGATGTCGAGGTCGCTCGGGATATTGTCGATCAGCCGGTCGGCGTCGTCTTTGTGCAGCAAGCCGACGTCGCCCGAGAGCTTCAAACGGCCGATTAAAGCCGATAGATATCGCTCGCGGTCGAGATCGCTTGCGGCATCGGCGATCTTGCCGAAGTAATACAACCGATCGCCGTTGACCTTGGCGAGCTGAGGACTCGCCGAAATGTCGCAGTGCGTCCTAGTGTGACGCATTATTTGTTGGTCCGAAAGGAGAAGCCTCAGTCCGGAATACTGGGATGTACGGGCGAAGGCGGATTACTTTTTGGTCTCGATCGCCTGTAGCGTTTTGACCTCCATGATAACGTCAGTGAAGTGATATTTTTCTGACGCTTCCGAAAGCGTCCCTGTCACACGCACGGTTCGATCGAGGTAGCGCTGGTAACGAATGTTTTTCGGAAAGACAAGCTGCACATAGCCGACGTTCTCCTGAGTCATGTCCACAATGGCGGGCGCTAACAGCATCAGGAGCGGAACGTCCAGCTTCTTATCGGTCTGGGGATCGCCGTAGTTGGGAGCCCCGTATTTTACGACTTGGGTAAGATCGCCTTCGAGCTGTGCTATTTTCGGCTTGCGCGGTACCCAACCCCTAGGCACGCCTTTTTTCGCCGGCTTTGCCAGCTCCGCCAAATATCTTTTTTCCGATCGTTGAGCCGCGCTATTCGCCGCGGAGATTATTTTGACCTCCAGGACTTCAAGCAAAACGGGCGTAAAATGATGGCCCGTGACCGCCTCGAATAATTCTCCCTTTACGACGACTTCCTTACCGATGTAAGTTCGATAATTTGGAAAACCACTCGTATCGAATACGAGCTGTATGTGCGTGAGATTCGTAATTGTCTCCGCAACTCGAACCGGCAGTGGCAGAACGAGCACGATGGGAATCTCGAGAGCATCGATTTCTGGGCTTTCACCGTATCCCGGAGGCCCATATTTAACGATAGTCGTGACCTTGCCGCGAAGCGCGACGACGGCCGGCCCATAGTCGAGCCAGTCGGTTGCCTGGGCCGCTGCGAATCGGCCGCAGCATAGGATGAGCGCAATGCAGACGGCCAAGCGCAACATCTTTATCCGCGCGCTCTCATTCATCATAAGCCACGTGGCCGGGTGTCCAACCTTCTTCCCTTCGTATCGCGTTAACGAAGGAGTCGATTTGCGCGTCGGATAGATCGATCAGTCTTTCCTTGCCCGTTAATCCCGTCCGGCTATGGACATGGGCCTTGTATCGCGGAGTGTTATTTTGACCCGGCGGAGCCCATCTCTCAATTGCTCGATCGACGGTTCTTCCTTCATCCCTCATTTCGTATACTAAGCCGTACATAGCTTCTAAGCCAGTCTCATCGTCGGGAAAAATCGCAAATCCGTCATCTCTGCCAATCGCACCTTCAAAGGTCGCTAGGTCTCCTGGGACGAGATTTCCCGGGTTATGATTCCTCCACGTCCGGCTTCCGCCCCATCTTATTTCGTCCGGTCCATTATCATATTCGATAGTGACTACGCGGTCGTTTGGACGCAGCAAGACATGATGAGCGCGAACGGCGCGAGGTGGTGGAGCTTCGGTTGAATTAGTTGGGCCTTTCTGTGGGCTCGCATTCGTCTGCGACGCGGCCGCTAGATCGCCCGGGCGGTAGTCGGGTTCAACGTCTCCGGCATCGCCGTCATTCTCTATCGTCACATTAGACTTCGGCGCCTCGCTATTATTCGATCCGGAATCGGTCGCGTTTACCAGCATCAGAAGTCCCGCCGGGTCTAACCCCTCGATGGGCGTGTACGGCAGGGTTTGTTCGAGCCCCTTCGGATCGGGCAGACCTTCCGGCGGGATCCGCCATACCGGGAGGATGAGATTGTAATCGGCGGCTCTCGCGCCGTTCGGGCGCGAATCTCCTGACTCCGCTTGGTCTGGCGCCAGTTCAAGATTGGAAATGCTTTTCTCGGCCTCCTTCAACAGGCTCTCCCGCAGCTCGGGCCTCATATTGGGATAGGCCCCGTTCAAGAGCAGGCGCTGCGCCCGTGCGGGATCGGCTGCGTACTCCCGGTTGAAGCTGAAGATGTCGAGGTCGCTCGGGATGTTCTCGATCAGCCGGTCGGTGTCGTCTTTGTAGAGCAGCCCGGCGTCGCCCGAGAGCTTTAACCGGCCGATCAGCGCCGTGATATAGCGCTCGCGGTCCTGGTCGTTCGCGGCGTCGGCGATCTTGCCGAGGTAATACATCCGGTCGGTGTCCAGCTTGCCGAGCTGATGATCGATGAAGAGCTTCTTGTAAGTCTCCAGGACGCGGCTTTTAGCCGTGTTGCGCTCGGCCGAGAGGGCGTCGCGTAGCTGCTCGCGGATGCGGTAGGGCGCTTCCAAGACGACGGCCTTGTCGTCCTCGTCGGCCCGGCCGTCGAATTGCCGGTAGAAGTCGCGTGGATGAAGGTTCTCGAAGTCCTGCGGGTTCTCGCCCATCTCTTGATGCTGAAGCGCGTACAGCGCATCGCGCTTTCTCAGGGCCGCGTGGAACTCGGCGAGGTTCTGGACGTTCGTGAACTGCTCGTAAAGTTGCCCCAGCGCATCTTCGGCGGGGTCGGCGCGGCGCTCGTTGGGGTCTTGCGGCGGGATCACGATCATGAAGGGTCTCCTTGTTTATCGGCGATTTCTGCTTTGCCGCTCCGCGATTCCTTCGAGGGATGTTTCGTCCCCCGAAACGGATCGCGCGCGAACGCCTCTACGATCAGCTCGAGCGGATCGGGCCGCGGCGCCGCACGAAAGAGGCGGCGCCAGCTTTGCAAAATCTTTCTCATGGCGATTCGCGGGATCGGCGGGTGTCGGGACCGTCAATCTCGACATTTTATCGGTAAGGGGGCCCGTCGATCCCGTGAGTCGCCGTCTTAGGCGAAGCCGGCCGGCTCGCTCATCAGGAGATCGAGAACTTCGTCGGCTTCGTGCCTGTCCGCTTCGGTGAGCTCCTTGCGGTCCTTGCGGTAGCAAACGAGCTCGCGCAGATGAAAGAAGAAAACGAAGCGGAGGTTCAGCGAATCGAAACGAATCGGTGGAACTCGCTCTTCGATGCCGCGCGCGGTCTTTTCCATGTCCGGGACTCCGGTGATCGAACTCAGAATTCGACGCTCAGCGGACGAAACAGATCGAAAGCGCTCTCGACTTTGATCGCGCGCGGCTTGATGTCGGCCTGGCCCAGGCTGCTCGCGAAATAGCAGAACGCGTCGCCCAAATCTTCCCACGGATGATTCGGCTTTTTCGGGATGTCGCGCATGACGCCGCCGAGCCTGTCGAGCGAATAATACCAGCGGCCCTTGAGCGCCTGGATGAGCGGCGCGCAGCCGGCGGGGCAGAGCCGGAGGGCGGCTTCGCCGGCGATCGCGCGGTTGAAGAGCGCGAGCATCGGCCCTTTGCGCGACTCCCACGAGACGCCGCCTTCGCTCCAGTAGCCGCCGAGCATCTTCTCGATCGTGCGGATCGGCGACTGATCGGTGTCGCTTTCGTCCTCCGTGTTGCCGGCGGGATCGTAGACGCCGGCGATCATCGCGCGGTCTTTCAGCGCCCACGGGGCGTATTTGGCGAGCCACGGAATCACGCTCGCGTCGAAATGCTGGCGTACGCCGCCGTGGTCGCACGGGAGGGCCGCGTATACGCGAACGAAGCCGCGGTAGCTCTGGCCGATGATCGTAGCCGGCGTGTGGCCGAAGTCCTGGCCCAAGAGAAGCGGCTCGCCCGCGATGGGGCGCAAGGCCTCCTTGCTCACGTGCGCGGCGGGATTGAAGCCCGCCGCCACCTGGGAACCCATCGCGAGCGAGCCGAAGTTCCCCTCCGAGAGGCGGACGAAAAGATCGGGGCGGTTTTTCAGCGAGGCCGCCATTTCGTCGCGAAACCTGCCGGAGAGGTGGGGGTTGTCTCCCTTCGGGATGCGAATCGCCATGCGCTCGCCGTCCTGGACAATATGCGGCGGCGGCGTCATCGGCGGATGAAAGCGCTTGACCGTCCAATGGTCTTCGTCGGGATAATTCGTGGTAATCACCGCCGGATGGGAATAAGCCGGCAGGCGCTGCGAGCTGATCGCGGTCATCCAGGCGGTCTCCGATATTCCTCTCTGATCGAGCACGGCGACCGCGACCGGCTCCTCGAACCAGACGCCGACCGTCTCCATGCGAAGGCGGTCGATCGCGCCCTGGTCCTCGACGCCGAAGAGCTCCATCGCGACGAGCGGCGTCTCGCCGCTGAAGAAAACGGCTAAGTGATCGCCGTCGAAGACCCGCCACGCGCCGCGCCACAGCGGATCGTGAAGCGACGGGATCGTCTTCACAACGTGCGCGCGATGCGTGTCGGTGACGCCGATCCATTTGACCGGCGTCGGATAGCCGAGCGTTTGATTGCGCTCGGCGTGCGCGACGGCGGCGAGCAGCAGCGTCTGCGTCTTCGCCTCGCCGCGCGGGCCGTAGACGCAGATCTCGCGGGCTGCGTCGTCGACGATCGCGGATAAGAATTCGTAGGCTATCTGCCCGAGCTGGAGATTCATATACGAAACTGTTTCATTCGCGCCGGATGACCGGCGCGCTCGCAGAGAGGATGCGCGCATGAATTGCTTAGTCGCTTTGTGGATGCGGTTTTGAGAACGCTGCGGCCGCTTATTTCGCGGCCGCGGGATCGAAGAACGAAGAATTATTCTTCGATGGTTGTAAGGATGCTCCTAATTCGAGAACGAATCAAGATAAATCCTCGCCAAAATGTCGCAGTGTGTCGCAGTGTGACGCATTATTTTTGGTCCGAAAGGAGAAAAGGGAAGCCTCAGCCGAGCTGACCATGGCAATTGTGTAGTTGCAATAAAGCATTTGATTTGGCAATCAAAGATGCTTTATGAGGTCGCTAGCAGCGCCGTTTGTCGCGGTCTAAAACGATACCAATAGGCGGATTCCGTTATCAATTGTGTCCACGCTCTTCTCCAGGACCCTATTTAAATTTCTCCGGCTCATCAGGAAGCCCTTTCCGCCCGCTATGCGCAGGCAGGTCCGGCTTTTTTTCTTCCAGTGGCTCGACCTGACATGCGAGCTGTCCTCTGGACTGCGCGGCCGTCTCGCGAGTTACAATGACTGGGTGGTTTACAACGAGATTTTTGTCCATGGCGAGTACGACAAGGCTCTAAGACTCGCCCTCGAGGCCGCGGCCGCGCATGCCGCGCCGATTCATATTGTCGATATCGGAGCCAACGTCGGCTTCTTCACGCTGCGCGCCGTGCAGCAATTACTGGAACGCGGCATGGAAGCCCGGGGGTTTACGATCGCCGCCGTGGAAGGAGACGCCGGCTGTGTCAAGGAATTCGAGTCCCGTATCTTCGGAGAGAATAAACTCTCGCGAAACGTCAGGCTCATGCACGGTCTTGTCGGAAAGCGGAGCGGCGCGGCGGAGTTGCACGGAGATTCGCTGTTCAGACGGGAGCTTCGAGGTGTAACGGTTCCGTTCGTCGACCTGGACACGCTTTTCTCGAATGTGCCTCGAATCGATCTGCTCAAGTGCGACATCGAAGGCGCCGAGCTGCTCTTGATCGAGAATTATCCGGAGCTGCTGCGAAAGGTCAGCGTCGCCGTCTTCGAGCTGCACTCGAACCTTTGCGATACTGCCCGCTGCCGGGAATTGTTGACTCAATATGGATTCGTGCACGGCGAAATCCATCGCGCGGGAGATCCCTACTTCGTATACTGCGTGTGGCGCTGAACCGAGCCATGCGAGCGGCAAAAAAAACCGTCCTCCTCATCCAACCCAGTCTGGACCCTCCCGGCGGCGGAAACGGCTTAGCGGCTTGGATGCTCCAGGCATTGAGGGGCGAGTACGATCTTACACTCCTGTCTTGGAGAGCGGTCGACGTCGAGGCTACGAACCGCTATTTCGGCACATCGCTCGGCGACTCCGATTTTTCTGTTGTGCTTCCTTTTGCGGCGCTCCGCTGGCTGCTCGATCGCATACCGGTACCTCTGACCCTTTTGAAGATGCAGCTGCTGGTCCGGCGCGCGCGGTTGATCCGCCGCGGCTATGATCTCCTCATCAGCGCCAGCAACGAAGCCGACCTGGGCGGCCCGGGCATTCAATATGTGCATTTTCCCGCGGCTTTTCTTCCGCGCCCGGCGGTAGACCTCCGCTGGTATCATGGCTGGGCCGCCGCGCTGGATGTCTATCGCCGTTTGTGTCGCAAGGTCTCGGACCATTCAACGACCCAGCTGAAAAACAATCTAACGCTCGTGAACTCGCATTGGACCGGTGACAAGGTGCGAACATGGCACGGCATCGAGAGCATTACCGTCTACCCGCCGATTGCAGGAGACTTCACGGCTGTCCCATGGACAGAACGGGAGAACGGCTTCGTCTGTATCGGTCGATTCTCTCCCGAGAAGGAGTTCGACAAGGTCATAGACATCATTGCGGCGCTCAGGGCTCGCGGACATGACACACATCTCCACTTAGTCGGCGGACTCGACGCCCGCAGCAGCTACTATCATGCGCACGTTGTCAGACGTGTCGCGGAAAACCCTTCCTGGCTGTTCCTCCACGAAGACCTTTCCCGCGCGGAGCTCGTCGATCTAATCGCGCATCATCGTTATGGCATTCATGGAATGTCGGAAGAACACTTCGGCATGGCTGTGGCGGAGATGGTCCGTGGCGGATGCGTTGTCTTCGTTCCGCGCGGCGGCGGGCAGGTCGAGATTGTCGGCGGGGAAGACCGCCTTCTCTACAGGACGCAGGAAGAGGCGGTTGAAAAAATTACGGCAACGCTCAAGGATACCGCTCTCCAGCTTGCACTGTGCCGAAGCCTCCAAAAACAGACGGTGCTATTTTCCATGGAAAGCTTCACCGCGCAGATGCGCGCGCTGGTTCGCGATTTCTTAAACGGAGGTCCCCGCGGATGAATTCGTGTTCTCATCCGTCCCTCTGCTTTTCACATGCGGGGGACGATCAAAGCACAATTGCGGCGCGACTCAGCGTCCGAAACCCCTGCGATGCCTAATCATCTTGCCTTAACTAACTCTCTGCCATACGCTAATCCGCGTTTTGACGGGAAGGAGTGCGCATGAAGCCATTCGCCGCCTGCCTCGCGATGCTCCTCGTTATTTCGCTGTCGGCCGCGCCCGTTTGCGCGCAGACGACGACGGTGCGCGTCGGCTTCAACGGCTTTTACGGCGCGGCGCCGTTTTATTTGGGACAGGACGCCGGCATTTTCCGCAAGCAGGGAATCTCGCTCGAGATGGTCTTCATCGCCGGCGGCTCGATCTCGACGCAGGCGCTGGTGGGCAAAAGCCTCGACATGCTGCTCACCGGCGGCCCGCCGTTTCTGAA
>DASWZY010000347.1:0-7174 GCA_036407055.1 Binatia bacterium | reverse complement strand
ATTTGATTAAGAAAAAACCGGAGAAAACCCGGTCTGAAAGTGGTTAAAAAGCGGACTTGTTCGCCGGTTTCGGGGTCCCTGCGACCGGGGGCGGTTCCGGTGAGAATTCTTGCGCGATCGTGGTCACGCGCTGCTTGAATTCGGCGAAAGTAGCGTCGGGATTTAGCCGATTTTTGAGTTCCTGGAATTCTCCTGGTGTGGCGTGGACTATCAAGGTCCGGGTCGGCGGGTCAAAGGTGACCTGAAACCCGCGGCGAATCGAGGGTTTCTTTTCTAGAGGGTTTGCCGCAACAGCGGCCACGGCGGCCTGTTCCGCCTCCTTCGAGTCAAGCGGATAGACATACACTTGCCGCGGCAAGGTGCCGGGGCGGTCGATTTTCTGGAGCCAAACGCGCGCGGTATTCCATGCCTCCTCGCTCCTGCTTATCACCAATAAAACATTGGCTACCGGCAGCGGCACGGCATAAAACGCACTCCGTGCCGACCGGGGGACAAGGTTGCGCTGAATTTCATTAATCTCACGGGCCAGTTCTTCGGCGCTTTCGCCTTTGGGCTGATAGACATCGAAGCGCGCGTTGGCGAACGCCGGGACATCCAGTGTGTCCTTGATGGTGGTGAGACGGTGAAAGTTTTCGGTGGTGTCGACGATCATCAGCGACTTGCCGCCCGGTTGGTCGAGAACGGCCCCGCCCTGGGTTATTAACGACTGGACGACTTTCTTGATCTCCGCCGCGGGCGCGTTGCTTATCTGAAGCGCCTGTCCGATAAACCCGCCCGGTGGTCTAGCCGTGTTCGGGGGCGTAGCAGGAGGCGACGGCGGCGGTTCTGCGGCACGAACGCCGGTAGAAAAGCAATGCAGAATGAACATTGCGAGCGCGAGCGGCCGTACGGCGCGTCGCGCCGCCAAAGCGGCGGCGGTGAGAGCCGCTGGGCTATACCAGTCTGACCCAGGCTTTTTGCAGTGACGTGGCATAGCCGAGCGCGGTGGCGCTTTTTAGCCCCGCGGCCTGGAGATCCGCTACCAGCTTGGGAGCCGATTTCTGCGGCACGGCGATGAGTAGTCCGCCGGATGTCTGAGGGTCGAACGCGAGTTCTACCAATCCCTCCCGTATCGAAGGGTCCACGGTGATTTTGTCTTGCAGGTATTCTCGGTTTCGCTTGCAGCCGCCGGTGAGATAGCCCTTTTCGGCCAGGTGGCGCGCTCGGCGGAGAAGCGGCATCTTGGTGGATTCGAGGATGATCGTGACACCGCTGCCGCTCGCCATCTCCAGCGTATGTCCGAGCAGTCCGAAGCCGGTCACGTCGGAGCATGCATGCACAGGATAGCCGCGCATGACCTTCGACGCGGTACGGTTGAGCTCCGACATGGAGGCGACGGCTTCCTGCACGGCGCCTTTAAGCGCCTTGGCTTTTTTCAGCGCCGTCGTGATAATTCCCGTTCCGAGCGGTTTCGTCAGGACTAAGGCATCGCCGACCTGAACGCCGACATTGCGAAGTATTTTATCGGGATGAATGACACCGGTGATCGCCATGCCGTATTTGATTTCCGGATCGATGATGCTGTGCCCGCCGACGATTGTCACGTCGGCCTCGTGCGCTTTATCGGCGCCGCCCTTCAAAACCTCACCGAGCACTCTCATGTCGAGTTTTCCCTTCGGAAAACAGACGATGTTCATCGCGGTCTTGGGTTCTCCCCCCATGGCGTAGACGTCGCTCAAGGCGTTCGCGGCCGCGATTTGGCCGAACGTGTACGGGTCGTCGACAATGGGCGTGAAGAAATCGACCGTGTTGACGATCGCGAGGTCGGGCCGAACGCGAAATACGCCGGCGTCGTCGGAAGTCTCGGTTCCCACGATCAAGTCCGGATGGTCGAATTTCGGTAGGCTGTGCAATACTTGCGACAGGTCGGCCGGGCCGAGCTTGGCGGCTCAACCGGCGGCGGCGACGTGTCGCGTCAGGCGCACTGCTTTGCGTTTGTCCATCAATCTCATTGTCTCTGTCACTTTGCTCCGTGCAGCGGGCGTCGAAAACTGTTATCGGGACGACCCCGGTCTTGCCGCCGAGGGCGATTTAAGACGCCTGGAATCTCCCACTCTGACGGTAATCCCTTCGCGGTCGAAATATTCAAGAAGGGCAATAGTGTACTTGCGGCTGGAACCCAAAAGATCGCGAAAGCCGGCCGCCGTTATCTCGCCGTTTTCGGAGAGATATTTATATAGAAGGGTCCGGACCTTGTCAACGGAATCGGACAGGTAGTAGAGGTCCGTAGCGACCCGCACGATCGCCTTTTCGCGCTCCATGACTCGCACGATATCGGCGATTTTCGATCGATCCGAGCCGACCTCTTTCTCGACCTGCCGGAGATCCGGCGGCGCAAGCGGGTCCGCGCCGAGCAGCCGCTTGATCTTTTCCGTCACCGACTGTTCGTCGACACCGAGACGGACGCGATGTGCGGGCAGGCTCAAGAGATTGCCCTCGCGCTTGAGGCTTTTTTCTTTCTCCAAAAGCTCCACGACGACGCGAAAGAGGCGGGGGCCGACAGCGTAGGGAAGCCTCGCGCGGAGTTCCTCCATGTCCATTCCCGGAACGAGCGGATGCGCGGCATGATGCTCCGCGAGCACGGCGAAGATTTTCTCCTTAACGAGCTGCCATTTCTTTCTCGTCGTGTAGAGTTTTTCGCCTTCGGCGCTGATCGCCATCAGGCCCTGAGTGCGGCCGATCCAGTCGCGTGCTTCCTCTTCGCGTAGATTCAAGAATTGATAAATGTCTTCGATCGCCGGTGCGAATTCTTCACTGTCTTCCATGAAGCGCTCGATCAGCTTGGGAGTATCGTCGCTAAGCAGCGACTGAAGCCTCGCTTCGAGATCGGCTTCGCTGCGCTTGTGTTTACCGGGCCAGGGATGGACAACCGTTCCGCCGCCGAGTGTCCGACGCGCCGTCTCGTCGCGTACGATGAAACGGTCGCCGCGGAGCGCGAGCAGCCGCTCGCTGAGAGCGATCTGGCAGAAGCCGCTCTCCTTCGGCTCGAGCTTATCTTTGGAGCCGAGCAGCACGAGCTTTCCGAGCCGCTCGGCAGTGCCGAGATGTATGCGGACGCGCTGGTGATTTTTGATGCCTTTGGCCGCCGCCGGCCGGACTTCGAGGCGGGCGTCGAAGCGGTCGGTGGTGAGAGTCAGCTTCTCGTGACAGACAACGTGCCCGCGCTCGACCGCGGCCTTCTCCAAGCCCGCCAGATTGAGCGCGACGCGCTGCCCCCAGCCGGCGGCTTCGACCGCGCGGTTATGCACCTGGATGCTGCGCACGCGGAAAGTCTGATTGCCGGGCAGCGCGCGCACATGATCGCCTGCCTTCACCTCGCCGCTCTGGGCCGTGCCGGTGACGACGACGCCGTGGCCTTGCAGGATAAATGCGCGGTCGACCGGCAGGCGGAAATACCCTTTCGGCGCCGTACGGCCGATTTGCTGTAGGCGCCGGATGATCTCCTCGCGAATTTTGTCGAGACCCTGGCCGGTGACGGCGGAGAAGGGGATCATTGGCGAATTCTCGAGAGCCGTTCCAAAAGTGAGGATCCCGATCTCTTCCTCGACGTCGCGGATGCGGGACGGCGGCACGAGATCGGCTTTCGTAATGACGAAGATCGCCTGTTTCACGCCGAGAAGGTGTACGATGTCCAGATGCTCTTCAGTCTGTGGCATAACGCCGTCGTCGGCGGCGACTGTGAAGAGCACGAGATCGATGCCGTGCGCGCCCGCGAGCATATTACGGATGAAGCGCTCGTGGCCGGGAACGTCGACGATTCCCGCGTGTGTGCCGTCCGGTAGATCGAGATGGGCGAAGCCTAGATCGATCGATATGCCGCGCTCTTTTTCTTCTTTGAGACGGTCGGTGTCCTCGCCCGTCAGCGCCTTGATGAGGCTCGTCTTGCCGTGGTCGATGTGGCCGGCGGTGCCGATGATGTAGGGCATGACTATGTCTTCGAGTCGCGGGTCTTGAGGGTTGCGTTGCCGGCGCGGAAATGCGGGATCAGATCGTCCGCGTTGAACACGGCTCGTAAATCGAGAAGAAAGCGGCCGTCCTTGATGCGGCCGACGATCGGCGGGTCGGCGCGGCGAAACTTTTCTGCGATGCGCTCGGCGCCGATGTTTGCGCTCTCGATCGCGATCACCTTTGTTGGAATCTCTTCGGTCGGCAGCGCGCCGCTTCCGATCTGCGACGTGGAGTCTTCGAGCGCCGCGCGAAACCCGTCGCCCAGGGCTTTTTGAAGCGCCGGCAAAACGCGCGTGCCCGCGGCTTCGAGCTCCGCGACGCCACGCGTGAAGGCCCGCAGTGTCGGAATTTCTTCAGCGACATCCGCCGATTGCTGATAGAGACGCAGCGTGGCTTCCAGTGCGGCGAGCGTCAGCTTGCCGCAGCGGAGTGCGCGGTGCAGCGGATTCTTGTTCATCTGCTGGAGATAATTCTTTTTCCCGACGACGAGTCCCGCCTGAGGTCCCCCGAGGATCTTGTCGCCGCTGAAGGTGATGACGTCGGCGCCGAGCGCGACCCGCTCCGCGACGAGAGGCTCCTTCGGCAGGCCGTAGCGGCTCAGATCGATGAGCGCGCCGCTGCCCAAATCCTCCATGACCGGGACATTGTGTTTTTTCCCGATCGCGACCATGTCCTCGAGTGAGACTTCGGCGGAGAAGCCGACGATCTTGTAATTGCTGGTGTGCACCTTGAGCAGCAGCGCGGTGTTTTTTCCGATCGCCTTCTCGTAATCCTGTGGGTGCGTGCGATTGGTGCTGCCGACCTCTTTCAGGATCGCGCCGCTTTTCGCCATGATCTCCGGAATGCGAAACGAGCCGCCGATCTCGATGAGCTCGCCGCGCGAGACGATGACCTCTCTTCCCTCGGCGAGCGTGTTAAGTCCAAGAAGCACCGCGGCGGCGTTGTTGTTGACGGTGCTGGCGGCTTCGGCGCCGGTAAGATCGCGTAGCAGGCTCTCGACCATTTCTTCCCGTTTACCGCGCGCGCCTTTTTCGAGATCGTACTCGAGGTTCACCGGGCTCTGGCCGGCGCGAACCGCCGCGTCGATGGCTGCCTGCGGCAGCAGGGCCCGCCCGAGATTCGTATGCAGGATCGTGCCGGTCGCGTTCACGACGCGCACGAGTCTGGAGCCGCGCTCGGATTCGAGCCGCCCAGCGAGCTGCGCCAGGATCGATTCTTCATCGATTGTTTCAGTCGCTTTGCCGGCGCGGATCGCGGCGCGGTGTTCGTCGAGCAGCGCGCGGCACTGGCGGGTGATATAGTCGCGGCTCGTGGCCGCGAGCAGCGAGCGGCAGAGCGGATGATTGAGCAGCCGGTCGATGGACGGAAGCTCCCGCAGCAGGCTTTTGCCAGCTTCCATTATGTTGGAAGCTCGCATGAACACTATGGAAATTCAACCGCGCCATTGCGAAGCCCCTGTACCTGGCTTATAACCGGCTATTTTCGATGAAAGCTCGTACACGGCGTCTTTTGACTATTTCCTTCGTCTTCTCTTTGTTTATTTGCGCGTCGCCTTCGCCGGCCGCGCAGCAGATGCCCAAGGCGGCATACGAAGAGGAGGTCGCCTGGTATACGCTGATTTCAATCGAGGACAGCCAGCGCCTGGCGCAAGCCTTCCAGAGAAAATACCCTGGCGTTAGCGTAAAAGTCTTCCGCAACCGCGAGACGGCGCTGCTGCCGCGCATCATCAGCGAAGCGCAGTCCGGCCGGCCGATCGCCGACGTGATCTCGCTGCGCGGCATCGGCTATCACCAGCTCTGGAAGCGCAACCTCATCCAGCCGTATCTCTCGTCCGAAAGTCGCTTTTACCCGGCCGGCTTCAAAGACCCGAAGGGATATTGGACCGATCTCTACGACAGCTACTATGTCTGGGGCTACAACACGCGCGCGATTACGTCCCCGCCGAGAAGCCACGGCGACATCGTGCACCCGCGGCTGCGTGCGAAGCTCGGCATGGACAACGAAGAGACCGAGTGGCTCGCCGGCCTGACGCAATATTGGGGACGCGAGCGCGCGTTCAAATTCCTGCGCGAGCTCTCGGCGCAGCAGATTCGTTTCCGCGATGGGCACACGTTAATCGCCGAGCTGATGGCCGCCGGCGAATTCGAAGTCGCGCTCACGTTCAGCGAGGCAATCGAGAGAATGAAGCGGAAAGCCGCGCCGGTCGAATGGGCGAGGTCGCTCGATCCGATCGTCGTCTCACTCCATCCGGTTGCGGTCGTCGCGAGCGCGCCGCATCCCGCCGCCGCGCGGCTGTTCGTCGACTTCCTGCTATCAGAAGAAGGGCAGACGCTGATCCGCGCGTCGGGACGCATCGCGCCGCGGCTCGCGTCGGCCGGTGGGGCCCGGCTCAAGCTTCAGCCGGTCGATCCCGCCGCTGCCGGCGACTACGAAGGACTGCAACGCGAGTGGAGGGCGATCTTTAAGTAGCGCGTTCGTTCCGCGCGATGTGCAGCGGGAGAATTTTCCCGCGCGCGGTCGCGTGAGGCGCTCTTCTCACCACGCGAAAAGTCCCAGCATTTTGCCACAGGCGCGCCGTCGTTCGGTTCCAGCGATGCCCGGACGCGAACTCCGCCTGCAAGCGCGCGACGAGACGCGCTTCGTCCAATCCGTCGATCGTGGGATCGACCACCAGGCTCAGCCGCGTCTGTCCGCCCCCGTCTTCTTCCTCGACGAGCTGATAAGCGCCGGGACTGCCGCCGAATTCGGCGGGCAAGATCTTTTCGAAGAGCTCGTACAGATCGCCGAAAAAGTAATTCATGCCTTCGCTCGTGAGCTTTTCGAAGCTGCGAATCCCGTAAAGATGATGCGTGAGTCCGAGCCGTTCCAGCGCGCAGCCGCAGTCTCGCTCGACGGACTCGGCATAATCGCCGTTCTCGACATTGAACAGAAGCCGCACTTCGTGGGGGGCGAAAGTTGTGAAGAGGAGCGGGCGAATGCCGCCACTGTCTCCGGAGGGATCGGGCCGGCGGACGAGCGCGAGCCGGTGCTCGCTAACGTGGACTTCGTCGGCATAGACCGGCGATGCGCAGCCGAGTCCGACGCTGCCGCCTTCACCGAATGAGTAGCGCGGAATCGCCACGGCGCCGGCCTGCTCGATGATTTCCAGCTTCGCTTCTGTGAGCGGCTCGCCGCCGACGAGAAAGCG
>DASWZY010000346.1:0-3012 GCA_036407055.1 Binatia bacterium | reverse complement strand
GGCGAAACCACCGCCGGCAAGGGCAGCAACATCTGCCAGGCGCACCACATCAAGTGGGGCAACGTCGAGGAGGCGTTCAAGAACGCCGCTGCGGTCGTCGAGGGCGAATACTATTTCCCGATGACCTACGCGTACGCGATGGAGGCCTACGTCGCGATCGCCGACGTCAGCGACAACGGCGTCACGGTCTATTCTTCCGCGCAGCATCCGTTCATGGTGCGGCATGATTTGAAGGCGATCTTCAACCTGCCGGTGAGCGAGGTGCGGCTGGTCGTGCCGTTCGTCGGCGGCGGCTACGGCAGCAAATCGTACACGAAGATCGAGCCGCTCGCCGCCGCCTGCTCGTGGAAATTCAAGCGGCCCGTGAAGCTTCAGCTCACGATCGAAGAGGCGATGCTGACGACGCGGAGCGACGACGCCCTTACCTGGATGCGCACGGCGGTCGACGCCAACGGCAAGATCATCGCGCGCCAGGCCAAGATTCTCATGAACACCGGCGCCTACGCGGAGAACAGCCCGCTCGTGGTCGAGAAGTCGACCAACCGCTGCGTCGGCCCGTACTCGATCCCGAACGTGCAGATCGACAATTATTCATTTTATACCAACACCGTGCCGGCGAGCTCCTACCGCGGCTTCGGCTGCGCGCAGGTGACGCTCCCGGGCGAATCGCAGATCGACGAGCTCGCGGCGAAGATCGGCAAGGACTCCTACGAATTCCGCGTCATGAACGCGGCCAAGAACGGCGAGGAGTTTTTCCCGAAGATGCGGCCGTTCGAAGGCTCGCTCAAGCAAGACCTCGACATCGCGGCGAAGGCGCTGCGCTGGAACGAGCCGGCGCCGAAGGGCCACGCCAAGAGCATCGCCTGCTCGACCAGCGACGCCGGCGCCTATCCGCTGACCTCGACGGCGATACGCGTGCACGCCGACGGCTCGGTGACAATCCTCACCGGCAGCACCGAGCTCGGCCAGGGAAGCCATACGGTCCTGCCGCAGATCGCGGCGGAAGAGCTCGGTATCCCGTTCGAGAAGGTCCACGTGATGTCCTCCGACACGGCGATCACGCCGTACGACCGCTCGACCGGCGCGAGCCGGACGACGACGCTCATGGGCAGCGCGATGGTCGACGCGTGCCGCGAGGCGATCCAGCAGATGGTCGCGATGGCGGCCGACGTGCTCAAAGTAAAAGTGGAGCAGATTCAGGTCGTGCCCGGCGGCATCCGCGCCGGCGAGATTCAGCTTAACTGGTCGCAGATCATCAGCAAATATTACGCGCTGCCGGACGGCGAAGTCATCGGACGCGCGTACATCAGAAAAGCCGGCCGCTTCGCGCAAATCCCGGTCTTCTGGGAGACCGTCAGCACCGGCGTCGAGGTCGCGATCGACGAGGAGACCGGGAAGATCGACGTCGAGAAGCTCGTCACGGTCGGCGACGTCGGGCTCGCGATCAATCCCGCGCTCGCCGAAGGACAGGACATCGGCGCAGCGACGATGGGTCTCGGCACGGGTCTTTACGAAGAGCTCGTGTACGAAGGCTCGCAATTGATGAACGGATCGATTCTGGAATACCGCCTGCCACGCTTCAAGGACACGGCGAAAGAAATCGAGCTCAATTTAGTGGAGAATCAGGACGGCGCCGGCCCTTATGGAGCGAAAGGCGGCGGCGAAGGGTCGCTCAATTCCATGGCGGCGAACATCGCCAACGCGGTCGCGCGCGCGACGGGCGTGCGCATCCGCCACGCGCCGCTCACGCCCGAGCGGGTCTGGCGCGCGCTCAAAGAGCAGAAAGCGAAGTAAACTTTATGATGCCACTCAGACGTTTCACCATCGATCAGCCGAAGAGCGCGAAGGAAGCCGCGGAGATGCTCGCGCGCTACGGCGAGAACGGCCGGCTCTACGCCGGCGGCACCGAGCTGCTGCTCGCGATGAAGCACGACCTGCTGCGCTACGAGCACCTGGTCGACGTAAAGACGGTGCCGGATTTGAACACCATCAGCGTCGGCAACAACAACCTCCATATCGGCGCGACGGTCACGCACCGCGCGGTCGAGCGATCGGCCGAAGCGCGCGAGCACTGCCCGGTGCTGGTCGACATGGAGCACAACGTCGCCAACGTGCGCGTGCGCGCCACCGGCACGCTCGGCGGCAATCTCTGCTTCGCCGAGCCCCATTCCGATCCCGCGACGCTCCTGCTCGCGCTCGAAGCGCATGTCCACGTCGCCGGTAAAAACGGCGAGCGCAAGCTCAACATCGACGAGCTGATCCAGGGCGCCTACGAGACCGCGCTCGCGCCGGACGAGCTCATGACCGGCATCGACATCCCGCTCGGGGCGAAAAACAGGCGCGCCGCTTATATGAAATTCCAGATCAAAGAGCGGCCGACGCTCGGCCTCGCGCTGGTGCTGGACGTCGACGGCGGCAACATCAAAAGCGCGCGCGCGGTGGTCGGCAGCGTCAGCCCCAAGCCGGCGCGCTCCGATCAGGTCGACAAAATGCTCGCGGGCTCGCGCGCCGAGGTCGAGAAGCGCCTGGCCGACGCGGCACAGGAGCTCGCCAAAGTCGCCGACCCCGTCGACGACCTCGAGGGCAGCGCCGAATACAAGCGGCATCTCGTCGGCGTCTTCCTCAAGCGCGCGTTCATCAAAGCGCTACAATAGCTCAAGCTTGCTTAACAGAAATAAAGTCAGCGGATTTTTTAAAGAGTTTTCTTTTCGTGGGTAAGGTCTTCCTCAATGCCACTGCCCTCTTTGACAGTCTCCTTCGATTGTAAGATAGAGATGTTTGTAAACGGATGACCGAAAATCTCTGCGTAAGCCTCTAAAAAATAACTCGACTTACGAAATTCCCTGAAAACTGGCCAATTACTATACTGCTCTTCGCGGACTTCACCGCTCTTGCCGACTTTTCGCATAACCGCCGCAGCCTTCTCGAATTCATCCTTAAGAACGGCTACAGCCAATTTGAACTTATTTTCACAAGCGGTCCAATCTTCGTCTGAAATAATTTTCAAGCAAG
>DASWZY010000345.1:0-9517 GCA_036407055.1 Binatia bacterium | reverse complement strand
TCCAGCGGTCGGCCGAGCGCTTCCGCCGCCGTCACGCGGTATTGTCTTTCCGCCGCAGCGTTGAAGTAGGTAATTCGCTCCTGGTTATCGACGGCGATCACCGCGTCGTTCACCTGAGCGAGAAGCATCGCTTGAAAACCGAAATCGGCTGCGGGCGGATCCGGCGGATAATGCGTCGCCTGTCCCATGGTCGAACTACTCCGCAGGCATCTCCTTTTGCTTTCGGATGACGGCGTTGATTTGCGCCAGCAGCTCGTCCGGCAGGTAAGGCTTGTGGATCACGCAGGCTCCTTGAACGGTCATTTCCGCTTTGATGTCCGATTGAATATAGCCGCTGGCGAAGATTGTTTGCAGGCCCGGCTGTTCCTGGCGCATGCGCTGAAACGCCTCCCAGCCGCTGAGGCGCGGCAGGCCCAAATCGAGGATGACCGCCGCGATCTCTTGCTTATGAATTTGATGCAGAGCAACCGCTTCCTCGCCGTCGTGTGCGACGAGGACTTTGTAGCCGTGGTTTTCGAGAACGATCTTCATGAGCCGCGCTTGGCGCTCCTCGTCGTCCACGAATAGCAGCGTCTCGCAACCGTTGGTGACGGCGCCGTTGTTGATGCCGGTCGCCGGCTGCGCCGGCTCGCTGCTTTCGTCCGCCCGCCGCAGCGGCAAGCATATCCGAAACGTCGTGCCCTGTCCGGGATGGCTCTGCATGTCGATAAAGCCTTTATGGCTGCTCACGATGCCGTACGCCACCGTCAGGCCGAGGCCCGTTCCTTTGCCCTGTTCCTTGGTAGTGAAAAATGGATCGAAGATGCGCTCGCGGACGGCCGCCTCGATGCCCGCGCCGGTGTCGGAGACGATAATCGAGAGGTATTCCTCCGCGTCGGCGGCATGGAATTGCCTTCTTATATCGCTTGCGGCCGTGCGCGAGGTCGCGAACTTGAGGACGCCGCCATGCGGCATCGCGTCACGCGCGTTGAGTGCGAGATTGAGCACCGCTTGATGCATGCGGTTGGCATCGGCCATGATGCGCGGCAGCGATGGATCGGCCGTGAAGGAAATCGCGATCGTCTTCGGGAAGGTCTCGCGCAAAAGTCCGACGAGCCCCTCGAGAAAATGATTGACGTCAAGCGGCGCGAAGTCGATCGCGTCTTTGTGCGCGACGGTGAGGAGCTGCTGTACGAGGGCGGCGCCGCGCTCGGCAGCGTCGCGGATGACTTTCAGGCCGTCCGAGAGATCGCAGGCCTGCGTGCGCGCGAGCGTCGCAGCATATCCGATGATGATGTTCAAGATGTTGTTAAAATCGTGCGCGATGCCGCCGGCGAGCGTCCCCAGGCTCTCCATCTTCTGAGATTGGAGAAGCTGCTCCTGAAGCTTCTCCCGCTGCTTCACGCTGCCTTCGAGCTGCGCCGTGCGCTCGACGACGCGCCGCTCCAACTCTTCCTCGTAGCGCTTGCGCCGGGTGATGTCCTGGATCTCGACGACCGCGCCGACGGTCAAGTCGCCGCGGAAAATGGAGCTGGCCGAGCAGAGCGCGTCGAAAAACGTGCCGTCCTTGCGGACGAACATATCTTCGAGGTCGCGCACGGATTGCTGGATCATAAGAGCGCGCGTGAGCGAACATGCGGCGGCCGGATAGGGACTGCCGTCGGGAAACGAATGATGGATTTTCTCGTGCATCCGCTGCCCGATCAGATCTTCGGGCGTGAAGCCCGTCATCGGCTCCGTCGTCGGATTTGCATAAGTCACTCGGCCTTCCGCGTCGATGAGCAGTAGCATCGAAGGAGCGTGATCGGTGATCGTCCGGAGCAACTGCGTCTGATAACGGACCTCTTCTTCATGGAGCCTGAGTTGCTCCGCGGCGTCGCGAAAGGCCCGCGAGACCTCTTCGACCTCTTCGATGCCGGTCTTTTCGTTTGCATCGGATGCTTCGCCGCGCGGCAGCGCGGCGGCTGACCGGGCGAGGGCGGAGATCGGCGACGCGATGCGGCGGCCGAAAAGAAAGGCCAATACGACGGCGAGCAAAGCCGTCACTGTGACGCCGCCCGCCATCGCCAGGGTGGAGGCCCACAGGGTCGACTCAACATGCGCGACGGGCACGCCGGTCGCCAGCGTCCAGCCGGCGATTTTTGACCGGCTGTGCGCCGAGTAGAACGGTTGTCCTTCGAGGCCGATATTGCGGTACGCGCCTTCGGGCGCGTTACGCGCGTTCTCCAGCAAACCCGGCGAGGGCAGCTTGCCGACCCAGCGGTCGTGATTGAGAGTGCGCGCAACGACAATGCCGTTCTGGTCGAGCAGTGTAAGCGTCGCATCGGCAGCGATAGGGTATTTGGACAGCAGTTCGAGCCACGCCGCCGGAGTGATAACCGCGACAAGAACGTAGGCTTTTCCGCCGCCGTTCGCGATCCGCACCAAGATGCGGGTCGCGTCCTCGCCGCTGATGGGCCCGCGGGAAAGCGGAGCGATATATGGCCCGTCCGATCGAATCACCGCTTCCAACGAGGCTTTGTCGGGCGTCACGGGCAGCGGTATTCCGAGTGGGAGGCGAAGGTTCATGAGCTGCCTGGCGCTGTCGGCGTCGAGCAAAATGATGTTGGACCACATTTTTTGCCGATCGCGCGCCCGTTCGGCGCGGTCATAAAAGCCGCGTATGTCGCCGGCGCGAAGGGCGGACGACTCGGAAAGAATTTCAAGCGCCCGGATATGGCCTTCGAGCTCGCGGTCAAGCGCGATCGTCAGGCCGCGCACCCGATCGAGAAACCGCTCGTCGAAAGCGGCGCGCTGCTGCTTCCAAAAGACCGCCGTCATTACGGCCGAGAACGCCAGAATCGGCAGCACGGCTGCGAGCACCAGAGTGACGAGATGCGAACGAATCCTCATAAAGACGTAACAGAATCGATTTTCATACAGCCGAGAAGCGCCCGGCAGGCTTCAATTTTCGACGACTATGGGATACGTGTCGCACTCGGCGATGGCCGCTCCGATCTTGGCGAGAAGCTCGTCCGGCAGGTAGGGTTTGTGGATGATGCCGACGACTCCCTGGTTCATCATTTCGGACCGGATATCCGCTTTGATGTAGCCGCTGGCGAAAATCGTTTTCACGTCGGGCTGCTCTTGCTTCATTCTCAGAAAGGCTTCCCAGCCGTTCAGACGCGGAAGCCCGAGATCGAGGATTACCGCGGCGATCTCTTGCTTGTGGCGGCGATGAAGCTCGACGGCCTCGACTCCGTCGCGCGCGATAAGCACCCGGTAGCCTCTCTCCTTGAGAACGCCCGCCATGAGGTCGACCTGACGGTCTTCGTCGTCGACAAAGAGAACCGTTTCATTTCCGTAGCGATTCTCGTCGCGTTTTTTCGTGTCGTCGGCCGTCGGCGCCGTCGATTTTCCGTCTACGGAGCGCAGCGGCAGATACAGTCGGAACGTCGTTCCGCGTCCGGGCTCGCTGTCGACCTCCACGAAGCCGTCGTGCTCGCGCACGATGCCGTAAACCGCCGTTAGCCCGAGTCCGGTTCCCTGGCCCGGGTCCTTAGTTGTGAAAAAGGGATCGAAGATGCGGTCGCGGACCGCCGCGTCCATGCCATTCCCGGTGTCGCTCACATGGATGCACAAGTACGCCTCGTCGGCCGCGTCGGGGAAGCGCGCGCGCAGCTCTTGGCCGGAAGCGATCGAATCTCGTAGAGCGAGCGTGCCGGTGTCGTTCATGGCGTCGCGCGCATTGACGCAAAGGTTGAGCAGGGCCTGATGGAGCCGGTTGGGATCGGCCATTGTGGCGGGAAGATCGTCGTCTACATCGAGCGAAATATCCATCGTCTTGGGGAAAGTCTCACCCAAAAGCCGTGCGAACTGGCGCAAAAGGTCGTTGACATCCACCGGCTGAAAGCTGAGATTGCCGTTCCGCGCCAGTGTCAGAAGCTGCTGCACGAGCATCGCGCCGCGCATGCCGGTCTCGCGGATGATCTCGAGGCCCTCACGAAGCCGCGTGGAATCGTCGACGCCGCCCAGGGCAGACGAGTAGCCGAGGATGATCGTCAAAATATTGTTGAAATCGTGCGCGATCCCGCCGGCGAGCGTGCCGATGCTCTCCATCTTCTGCGATTGCGCGAGCTGCTGCTGGAGCTTCTCGCGCTGCTCGATCGTGCGGATAAGCTCGGCCGTGCGGTCGGCGACCCGCTTTTCGAGCTCCGCGTTGAGCGAGCGCAGCTCCGCCTCCATGCGCTTGCGCTCGGTGATGTCCCGGGCGATTTTGGAGGCGCCGATGATGCGCCCGGCGCCGTCGAAGACCGGCGAGATGGTAAGCGACACGTCGATCAGGCGGCCGTCTTTTTTCTGGCGAACCGTCTCGTAAGACTCGATGCGCCCGCCGCGCCGGATACGACTTAGAATGTCGATTTCCTCGGGGTGCCGGTCGGGAGGGATGAGCAATGTAATGTGCTTGCCGATCGCCTCCTCGGCTTTATAGCCGAAGAGTTTCTCGGCCCCGCCGTTCCACGAGAGAATCATGCCGTCCAAATTTTTACTGACGATCGCGTCCTGCGACGATTCGACGACGGCGGCGAGCAGGGCTTGAACTTCTTTGACTGCCTGCTGCTTCAGGCGCTCGCTCATCCGGAACAGGTCGACGAAGACGGTCACCTTCGCCTTGAGGACATCCGGCATGACGGGCTTGAAGAGGTAATCGACGGCGCCGCTCGCGACGCCGCGCACGACGTCCTCGTCGAGCGTGTCGACGGCGGACAGGAAGATGATCGGGGTGTAGCGGAAGCGCTCGTTCTGCCGGATCATCGAGGCGGTTTCGAATCCGTCGATGTCCGGCATGCGGACGTCGAGCAGGATGAGCGCGAAATCCTGCTTGAGCAGTTGTCTAAGCGCCTCGCGGCCGGAGCGGGCGAGTACGATGTGGCGGCCGGGCGCGGACAGCAGCGCCTCCATGGCCATCAACGTCTTGACGTCGTCGTCGACGATGAGGATGTTGGCTATCGCTTCGCTCATCTATCCTCGCTCAGGTCCTTGCTGTCCTCGTATCCTCGCTTCGCTCGGAATCTCAAATCTCAGATTCATAGGACATCTGAGATTTGAGATCTGAGATGCGCGTAGCGCCTTGCGCTACGCCGCCGGGCTCTCGCTCGCCATCGACGGGAGCCGTCGCGTCAGAGGCTGTTTGCCGAAGAGCCAGATGCGCAGCAGCGCGAGCAGCTCTTCGGTGTCTACCGGTTTAGCGATGTAATCGGAAGCGCCGGCCTCGAGACACTTTTCGCGGTCGCCCTTCATCGCCTTGGCGGTGAGCGCCAGGATCGGCAGCAGGCGGTGCCGCGGATTTTTGCGGATTCTGCGCATCGTCTCGTAGCCGTCCATCTCCGGCATCATGATATCCATCAAGACGGCGTCGATCGCCTGGTCGTCGTCGAGCAGGTCGATCGCTTCGGTGCCGGTTTCGCGGCTGACGACGTTAAGCCCATGCTGTTCGAGCAGGCTCGTCAGCGCGAAGATGTTGCGCACGTCGTCGTCGACGACGAGCACCTTCTTGTCGACGAGCGCTTCGTCGGTCTGACGCAAGCGCTTCAGCATATCTTGCTTCGACTCCGGCAGCTCCGATTCGACGAGGTGGAGGAACAGCGAGGTCTCGTCGAGCAGCCGCTCCGGCGACTGAACGCCTTTCAAGATGACGCTCTCCGCCATGCGCAGGAGCTGGATCTCGTCTTCTTCCGAGAGGTCCTTGCCGGTGAAAACCACGATCGGCAGATCGTGGAGCTCCGGTTCCTGACGGATACGCTCCAGCAGCTCGAAGCCGGAAATGTCCGGCAGCCGCAAATCGAGCACGACGCAGTCGAAGCGGATGCCGTTGCGGAGCGCGGCCCACGCTTCGGCGCCGGTCGCCGCGGTCGTGATGTCGACGCTGTCGTGACCGAGGAGCTCGACGACGCTCTGGCGCTCGATCTCGTTGTCTTCGATGATGAGTAGGTTGCGCCGCGTCGACTGCGCATAGTCCAGCACGCGGTCGGCGGCCTTGCGCAGCTCGTCGGTGGTCGACGGCTTGATGAGGTACGAGAACGCGCCGTGGCCCAGGCCCTGCATCCGCTCTTCTTCAACGGTGATGATCTGAACCGGAATGTGGCGGGTTGCGGGATCCTGTTTCAGGTGGCTCAGCACCGTCCAGCCCAGCATGTCCGGCAGGAAGATGTCGAGCGTAATCGCGAGCGGATTGTATTGGCGGGCGAGCGCGCGAACGAGTCCGCCCTGGTTGCTGACAACGCCCTTAAAGCCCTTTTCGCGCACGAGGCCCAACAACACGCGCGCAAAGTGGGGATCGTCCTCGACGATGAGCACGACGGGATCGCCCGATGCGACCTCGTGGCGGTCGTCCGGAATTTCCTCCAGCTTCTCGGCCTGCCGCACGATGAGCGGCGCCGGCGCGGGCGAATCGGCCTTGATCGCCGCTCCGGGCGCGGCGCCCATGTACTGCTCGGGCAGGTACATCGTAAACGTGCTGCCTTGTCCCGGGGTGCTGACCAGTTTGATCTCGCCGCCGAGCAGGGTGGCGAGCTCGCGGCTGATTGCAAGGCCCAGGCCCGTGCCGCCGAAACGGCGGCTCGTTCCGGCATCGGCCTGATGGAACGCCTCGAAGATGATTTTCTGTTTGTCTGGCGGGATGCCGATGCCTGTATCGGTGACCTCGAAAGCGACGACCCTCGCACTGGCGTTGAGCGTCAGGTGATCGAAGCTCCAGCCACTTTCGGCGAGCCTGATGCGCAGGCTGACACGGCCTTGCATGGTGAACTTAAAGGCATTCGACAGCAGGTTCTTGAGGACCTGTTGGAGGCGCTTGATGTCGGTAGTGATGCCGCGCAGCTGCGGATCGAGGTCGATGTCGAAAGCGAGCTGGCGCGCCTCGGCGACGTGGCGGAAACTCCGCTCTACGGCGTCGCGCACTTTGCCGAACGGGACCTCTTCCGGCTCGACGGTAACAGTGCCGGATTCGATCTTCGAGAGGTCGAGGATGTCGCTGATCAGGTTCAGCAGGTCGGCGCCCGCCGCGTGGACGTTGCGGGCGAATTCCACCTGCTTCCCGTTCAGGTTCCCTTCGCGGTTGTCGGCGAGCTGCTGCGCGAGAATCAGAATGGAGTTCAGCGGCGTGCGCAGCTCGTGCGACATGTTCGCCAAGAATTCCGATTTGTACTTCGAAGCGAGCGCCAGCTCGGCGGCTTTTTCCTCGACCGCATGCCGCGCCTGCTCGATCTCGCGGTTTTTGCGCTCGACTTCGGCGTTCTGCTCGGCGAGCTGCTTCGCCTTGGTCGCGAGCTCTTCGTTCGTCTGCTGCAGCTCTTTCTGCTGCGCCTGCAGCTCGACCGCGAGCTTTTGCGACTGTTGCAGCAAGCCTTCGGTTCTCATCGTCGCTTCGATCGTGTTGAGCAAGATGCCGATGCTTTCCGTCAGCTGCGCGAGGAAGGTCAAGTGCGTGGAGGTGAATTGCGCAAGCGAGGCGAGCTCGATGACGGCTTTCGTCTGTCCTTCGAAGAGAACCGGCAGGACGATCAGGTTCCGCGGCGGCGCGGCGCCGAGGCCGGAGCCGATGCGCACATAGTCCGTCGGAATCTCGTTCAGCAGAATCCGGCGTTTCTCCAGCGCGCACTGCCCGACGAGACCCACGCCAACCGGTACGTCTGTCGGTATCGCCGCGTCGTCGCCCCGGGCATAGCCGGCGAGCATTTGGAGCCGGCTGTCGCCGTTGGCGCCCGCGTCCATCTGATAGACCGCGCCGTACTGCGCGTTGACGAGCGGCGCGAGCTCGGAGAGCAGCATGCGGCCGACGGTCGTCAGATCGCGCTGGCCCTGGAGCATGCTGGTGAATTTTCCGAGGTTCGTCTTCAGCCAGTCCTGCTCGGTGTTCTGGTCGGTCGTGGCGCGCAGGTTCTGGATCATCGCGTTGATGTTGTCCTTCAGCTCCGCGACCTCGCCGCGCGCATCGACCTGAATCGAGCGGGTCAAGTCGCCCTTGGTGACGGCTGTCGCGACGTCGGCGATCGCGCGGACCTGCGTCGTCAGGTTGGCGGCGAGCAGGTTGACGTTGTCGGTGAGATCTTTCCAGATGCCGGCGACGCCGGGGACGTTCGCCTGGCCGCCCAAGCGGCCCTCGACGCCGACCTCGCGCGCGACCGTGGTGACCTGCTCGGCGAAGATGCCGAGCGTATCGGTCATGTTATTGATCGTCTCGGCCAGCGCCGCGACCTCGCCTTTGGCCTCGACGGTCAGCTTCTCTTTCAAGCTGCCGTTGGCGACGGCGGTCACGACCTTCACGATACCGCGGACCTGAGCGGTGAGGTTCGCGGCCATGACGTTGACATTGTCGGTCAAGTCTTTCCATGTGCCGGCGACGCCGGGAACGACTGCCTGGCCGCCGAGCTTGCCTTCGGTGCCGACCTCGCGCGCGACGCGCGTAACTTCCGCCGCGAAGGCGTTCAGCTGGTCGACCATCGTATTGATCGCGTTTTTCAGCTGGAGAATCTCGCCGCGGACGTCGACGGTAATTTTCTTGGATAAGTCGCCGTTGGCGACGGCGATGGTGACATCAGCGATGTTTCTGACCTGCGCGGTGAGGTTACCGGCCATCAGATTGACGTTGTCGGTCAAATCTTTCCACGTGCCGGCGACGCCGGGGACGACTGCCTGGCCGCCGAGCTTGCCTTCGGTGCCGACCTCGCGCGCGACGCGCGTAACTTCCGCCGCGAAGGCGTTCAGCTGGTCGACCATCGTATTGATCGCGTCTTTCAGCTGGAGAATCTCGCCGCGGACGTCGACCGTGATCTTCTTCGACAGGTCGCCCATGGCCACGGCGATGGTGACGTCGGCGATGTTGCGGACCTGGGCCGTCAGGTTACCGGCCATGAGATTGACGGAGTCGGTCAAGTCTTTCCACGTGCCGGCGACGCCGGTCACGACCGCCTGGCCGCCGAGCTTGCCTTCGGTGCCGACTTCGCGCGCGACGCGCGTAACTTCCGCCGCGAAGGCGTTCAGCTGGTCGACCATCGTGTTGATCGCCGCTTTCAGCTGGAGAATCTCGCCGCGGACGTCGACGGTGATTTTCTTGGACAAGTCGCCGTTGGCGACGGCGATGGTGACTTCGGCGATGTTGCGGACCTGAGCGGTCAGGTTGCTCGCCATCGCGTTGACGGAGTCGGTCAAGTCCTTCCAGGTGCCCGCGACGCCGGGAACGACCGCCTGGCCGCCGAGTTTGCCTTCGGTGCCGACTTCGCGCGCGACGCGCGTGACCTCGGCCGCGAACGACCGGAGCTGGTCGACCATCGTGTTGATGGTGTCTTTGAGCTGCAAGATCTCGCCGCGGACGTCAACGGTGATCTTCTTGGACAAGTCGCCGTTGGCGACGGCGATGGTGACGTCGGCGATGTTTCTGACCTGCGCGGTCAGGTTGCCGGCCATCATGTTGACGGACTCGGTCAGGTCCTTCCACACGCCGCTGACGTCGCGGACTTGCGCCTGGCCGCCGAGCTTGCCTTCGGTGCCGACTTCGCGC
>DASWZY010000344.1:0-2041 GCA_036407055.1 Binatia bacterium | reverse complement strand
ACGGCGATCCCCGGCCTCATCGACACGCACATCCATATCGTGAGCGGCGGCCTCGGCATGGTGAAAGTCCAGCTCGGCGAAGCCGAGTCGGTGGCGGACGTGCTGAATATCGTCCGCAACCACATCCGCGACAACAACGTGCCCGCCGGCGCGTGGGTGATCGCGTCGTCCGATTGGTACGTGAATCAATTGAAAGAAAACCGTTTCCCGACGCGCTGGGAGCTGGACAAGGCCGCGCCGGATAATCCGGTCTTTATCCCGCGCGGCGCGCACCAGTCGGCGTCGAACAGCCTCGCGCTGAAGCTCGCCGGCATCACCAAAGACACGCCCGCGCCGAAAGGCGGCGAGATCGGCAAGGACGCGAAGACCGGCGAGCCCGACGGCACGCTGGTCGACACGGCGCAGGAGCCGATCCGCAAGCTGCTGCCGAAGGAAGAGCCCGGCGCGTCGCTCGCCGCGCTCAAGCGCGTGCAGGCGCTGGCGCACAGCCTCGGCATCACGAGCCTCGTCGACGGCGGCGTCAACATGGGCGAGTGGCGCACGATGGAGGAGCTGAAAAAATCCGGCGGCTTGAAGATCCGCATCGCGGCGCGCGTGCGGCCGAAAAGCCCGGACGATTTCCGCGAGATCAACAAGGCGCTGCCGCCGGCGACCGGCGATCGGTGGCTCCGCACCGGGCTCATTAAAGTCACGCTCGACGGCGGCTCGACGGGCGCGCTCTTCACCCAGCCGTACGTCAACAACAAGGATTTTTACGGCGTGCAGGTCAACACAACGGAATTTCTCCGCGACATCTCCGACCTCGCGAACGAGAACGGCTGGCGCATGAGCGTCCACTGCAACGGCGACAAGGCGTTCGATATTCTGCTCAGCACCTGGGAGGCGATCGATAAAAAGAAATCGATCGTGGGGCGGCGCTGGACCGTCGAGCACGGAAAAAATATTCGACAAGACCAGATCGCGCGCGTCAAAGCGCTCGGGCTCATCGTGACGATCCAGGCCGCGCCCTACGTCAAGGGTGAGACGTACATGACCAACTTCGGCCGCGAGCGCGCCGAGCAGTCCTCGCCGACGCGCGATTATTTGAAGAACGGCATCATCCTCGCCGGCGGCTCCGACTGGCTCACCAATCCGCTGAATCCGTTCCTGCACATGTACTTCGCCGTGGCGCGCAAAACCAAGGCCGGCACGCTGCTCGGCCCCGGGCAGGCGCTGACGCCGGCCGAGGCGCTCGCGATGCATACGCGAGCCGCCGCCTACGTCATGTTCGAGGAAAACGAGAAGGGCACGCTCGCCGCCGGGAAGCTCGCCGACGTGACGGTGCTGTCGGAAAATCCGCTCACCGCGCCGGTCGAGCGCATCAAGGATATCAAGGCCTTGATGACGATCGCCGGCGGCGAGGTGGTATATCAGGCGAAGGAGTTCTAGCACCTGAGGAGTTGACGAGTACACCAATTAGCAGTACTATATTGTGATCAACCGGGTCGACATCCGGGCCGTAGAGAAAGATCTGCTAAAAACGCCTAAGCCCATCGTCGTCAAGTTCCAAAAATGGGTTTACGACATCGAGCAATTCGGCTTGGAGGAGGTTAGAAAAGTCCGTGGTTGGCACGACCACACGCTCAAGGGCGACCGCGCGGGTCAACGCGCTATTTATCTGAACAAGCAATGGCGCGCTGTTTACGTGATTGAAGGAACAGAAATAAAGATTGTTAAAGTTATCGAGGTTCATCCGCATGCGTACTAAGAAAAAAAGCGATGCCATGAAGTTTCTGGAAGGCCTCGTCGGCGAATTGACTTTCGGTGGACTCATCGAGGCGATGCGTCAGGCGGAAGGAATGTCTCAAGTCGAATTTGCCGCGAAGCTCGGCATCTCCAAGCAGCACCTGTGCGATATCGAGAAGCGGCGAAAATTCGTCAGCCCAGAGCGCGCGGCAAAGTTCGCCAGAATCCTCGGCCACTCGGAGCGAAGCTTCGTCGCGTTGGCGCTCCAGGACATCGTCGATCAGGGCGGGCTGAAGCTAAAAGTGCGAGTCGAGGC
>DASWZY010000343.1:0-7435 GCA_036407055.1 Binatia bacterium | reverse complement strand
GCGGATGCCGTACTCGGTCTTGAGCTCTTCGCCGACATGATCGTGAAACGCTATGTCGACATCTTTGAAGTAGCCGTCACGGACGAAGTACGGCCGCGGGATCAGAAGCTCCTCGGCCGGCGAGCCGAAGATCTTGAGCGTCCCCTTCAGCTTGAATTGATCCATGGCTTTTTTGATGGCGAAAGCCGCGCCGATCATGACGGCCGCGTTCGTGTTGTGGCCTTCGGCGTGACCCGGCGCGCCTTCGACCATCGGCTTGTGGTCTGTGACGCCGGGCGTCTGCGAGTTTCCGGGCGTGGTGTCATATTCGGTGTGGATCGCGATCACCGGCGAGCCCGAGCCGTAGGTCGCGAGAAACGCCGTCGGCATCCCGGAGATGCCGCGCTCGACCTTGAAGCCGCCCTTTTCGAGGATTCCGGTCATGAGCTTCGCGGTCTCGAACTCCTGCATGCCCAGCTCGGCGAAATAAAAAATATTATCGCCCAGAAGCGCGATCGCCTTGGCGTTCTCGTCGACCGATTTAAAGACGACCTCTTTTTGCGGCGGGAGACTCTGCGCCGCTGCCGATGCTGTGCCGAACATCCAGACGGCGAGCGAGAACAGCGCGGCGTGCCGGAGCGAACTCTTTCTGTGGGTAAAAAACATCCGTGACCTCCGTGAGAAAAAGTACCGCGAAAGTAGTAAACGGACGGAGCGGATGTCAAGCGAAAGAGAGTTTTCAACGCGCGCCGAGCAGCTTGCGCACGCGCTCGGCCGCTTCTTGCCTGCCGGTCGTGATCCATTGCCACTCGGCTTCGTCGAAATAGCGCACGCCGGCGCGCGGAAGAGCCGCGGGGTTCAAGAACGATTCGTCGACGTCGCGCCGCAGTGTCGGCGCGCCGAAGCCTTTGGAATAAATCTCCAGGCCTTCCTTCGAGACGATCCAGTTGGCGAACACGAGCGCGGCGTTCGGATGCGGCGCGCGGCCCGCGACGGTCAGAAGCCACGGCGAGGCGTTGATCGTCGGCGCGATCGGCGGGATTTCGAAGACCTCCTCGATCTTGAATCCTTCCTGCTGCAGCGGCCGCACGTTGTCCTCGTCGCAGTTGAGGCAGATCGGATGGGTGCCGCGGGCGAGCCAGTCGGCCAGCTGCCGGCGCTCTCGGCTCAGCGCCGGCTTCTGGTCGCGGTAGAGCTTGACCACGAACTCCTCGCCCATTTGCATCAGGAAGCGGCCGGCTTTATTGGCGCCGGCGCCGACAATCGCGGGATCTTCGCTTGCGATCTTGCCGCGCCACCGCGGATGGAGCAGATCCGCCGCCGCGTGCAAGTCGCCGGGCTTGACGTAATCCGCGTTGATATGGAACTGGCTCCTAACGCCGCTGAACGGCCGCAGCACGTAGCGATCTTCAGGATCGGCGAACCAGAGCTTGCCGTTCTTCCATTTCGACGCGTCGGTCACCTCGGGCAGGATGAGCAGCGGCTTCAGCGGATCGAGCATCCGCTCCTTGTAGAGAACCTGAGCGGTCGTGTCCGGACCGGCGAGAAAAACGTCCATGACATAAAGGTCGGCGTTGCGCTCGTTGCGGACGCGCGCGGCGATATCGCTCGAGCGGCCGGCGACGAATTCCACCTGGATGCCGAAGCGCGCGGCGAAGCGCGGGACGATCTCCTTGCGCATCACGGGATCTGGAAAGCCGGCGACAACGACCGATCCTTCTTTTTTTCCCGCGGCCACCGCCGCGTTCCACTTTTTTTCCCAGTCCGCCGTCTGGGCGAAAGCCGGCCCCGCGACAAGGAGTACGATTAGCAACAAGCGAAGCACTACGAATCCTTTTACAATGGAATCACCCGGCCGGACCGCAGGACGCTGAGCAGCGTCGGGTCGAACGCCTGGCGGCCGTTATGGTCGGCGCCGTCGAAGCGATAGCGTCCGGTCGCGACCGCGATTTCCGCACCCGACTCGAGATCGTCGAGCGCGCGCGATAATTTTCCATCGGCGCCCGCGAGCGCGCCGGCGAGCAGCAGCATCGCGTCCCAGCCGAAGCCGTGGTTCGAAGTCGGCAGCGGAACACCGGCGGCGGCGAGAGCGTCGACGAACTCGGCCTCTTCCTGGCTCCGCGGCGCGCCGCGCCGAAACAGGTCGACAAAGTAGAGCCCCTCGGACGCGCCGCCGAGCCGTTCGATAAAGCTCGCGCGCAGCAAAGAGCGCCCGAGCAATAGCGGCATGCGCGCATCTTGGCTCCGCAGTTTTTGCGCGAGCGGCAGCGCGCGCGATTCGCTAGAGAGCACCAGATAGGTGAGTTCCGGACGCCAGGAAGCGACCTCGTCGGGCCAGCCGGGCCGCGCGGCCGACGCGATGCTGACCGCCGCCCCGGCGGCGGCGAGGAAGGAAGCGGTGTTGTCAGCGACGCGCTTTTGGAATTCCGTCTCGTCGTGCAGCAGGAAGACGCGCCGGACGCCGGCGACGCGCAACAATTGATCGGCGACGGACGCCGCGGTCATGCGCGTCGGCACGCCGATGTGAAAAACCGTCCGGCGGTTTTGCCGCACCGCCGGATTGTTGTTGGCGACGAGGCATAGAAATTTATGTTTTTCGGAAAGCTCACCGAGGCGGGTCGACTCGGGAACGCCCGTCGCACCGACAACGCCGTCGATGTTCCCGGCATATTGCTCGACGACCGCAGCGAGGTCGTCAGAGTCGCCGCGGCGAAACGTCTTCGTCTCGATGTCGACGCTGCGCCGCCGCGCGGCGAGCGCCGCGCCGAGCGACTGATCGACCGGCGACGGATCGTCGCCGTCGGGCTTGACGAGCAGGATGCGTGCTTGCGCCATTGCAAACTTTACTTGCCGTAAAGCCGGTCGAAGAATCCTTCTTGCTCCAATTCCCGAACCAGGCTCGCGTCGATGAGGTCTTCGGCCTTCTTGCCTTTGACTCCCGGCTTCGCGCCGAACTCTTCGAGGCCGAGGCCGACCGCGTCGGCCTTGGGAAACGGCTTCTGCGGAATCGCGCCGAGCACGTAGGTGCGGTACATGAAATCGAGCAGCGCCGGATCGCGCACGCCGATGTACTGGGTAAAAATGCGGTCGGCGGCCGCGCGGTCGCGGCGCGCGAGCGCGGTCGCCTCGCCCATCGCCTTGAGAAAATTTTTCACCGCCGCGCGATCGCGCTGGAGAACTGTCCGCGAGACGGCGAAGTCGACGCCGGCACCGATGTAGAGCTTGAGGCTCTCGTTGTCGGCGAGCACGCGGACCTTATCCATTTCGCCCCGCCGCTCCAGCTCGAAAAGATTATCCTCGTTGCTGGTCGTGGCGTCGATCTTGCCGGCGATAAGCGCCTTCAGCCGCTCGACGCTGCGCCCGCCGATCGGCACGAGCGTGACGTCGCGCTCGGGATCGAGCCCGATCCGGATGAGCGCCTGATGCGTGATACGGTCCTGGCTGCTGCCGAGCTCGCCCGTGCCGATGCGCTTGCCTTTGAGCTGCGATGGCGCAGTGATCTCCGGACGCGATAAGAGCTTAAGCACGCTGTAGCCCGTATTGGCGATGAAGACGAGGGCGGCGCCGTCGCCGATTGCAGAAACAATGTACGGCGCGGTCGCGGCGTACATGTCCGCGTCGCGCCGCGCGAGCGCCGCCAGCAGCTCCTCGCTCGACGCCGGCTCCTTGAGCGCGACGTCGACCCCATATTTCTTGAACAGCCCGGCGTCGCGCGCGAGCCAGAGCGGGAGTTTCGGCGGGCGCGGCGGGTAGGAGACGAGCGCGAGCTTGCCCGCCTCGTCGGCGCCTGCCGGACGAACGAAGAGCGCGAGCAGCAGGAAAATTAGCGCGACGCGCTTCATTTTCCCGGCGCGGTTTCCTGCTCCGGGCGGTCGACGATCGGACGCGGGACCGGATTCTTGTAATCCGGATGAAACGCGAGGTCGACGGGCTTTCCATCCATGAAGAATTTCTCCACGCGCATGGTCGCCCGGATGTCGTTGGCGACGTCGCCGTTCACAAGGACGATGTCGGCGACCTTGCCTTTCTCCACGCTGCCGTAATCTCTCTGACGTCCCCACGCCTCGGCGACGTTCAGGCTCACGCCCTCGATCGCCTGGATGGGTGTGAGACCGGCTTCGACGGCCATCTCGACCTCCGCGTGGACGCCGTAGCCCGCGAGAATCGCGTCGGGGTCGGAGCCGAGATGAATCTTGCCGCCAGCGGCGACGAAGCGGCGCGCGAACTCCTGCACGTTTTTATATCCCTGCTCGAGGCGTGCGCGCTGCTCCGGCGGAGCTTTGGCGAAAAGCGAATAGAGCTTCTCAACGTCCTTTGGAATGTAAGACGGCAGATAGCGGAGATTCGGATCGTTCAAGAGCGCGGCCTCTTCCTTGCGCATCTCGGCGCCGCGGCGCGCGATCGGCCGATAGGTCGTGCCCCAAGTCGGGCTCCAGTGGACGTTGCGCGCGACCATCGTCTTGATGAGCTTGTCGAACTGGTCGCGCTCCATGTACGAGAGCGCCTCGGCGGTGCTGATTTTTCCGGTGATGCGCGCGAAGTCGAGCTCTTTTTTCTTCTTCGGATCGGTGATCGAGGTAAACAGCACCGACCAAGCGTGCTCGACGGATTGATAGCCGGCGTCGGCCGACACGTAGATGTCGAGCGTATGGCCTATCACCGGTTTGCCGGCGCGGTGCGCCTCTTCGGCCGCCGCCTTGGCGTCCTGCGGGCGCAGCCGCTCGAAGAGCTTGAAGCCGTCGACGCCTTTCGCGACGGCCGCGCGCACCGCAGCGCGCGCCTCCTCTTCGTTGTGGACGAACGTACTCATGCGCTGGCGGCGAAGGCCGCCCATGCCTTCCGGCGGCGGGCCGTCGATCACGTTGCCGGCGGCCCAGACGCGCGGGCCGCGGATCGTGCCGTTCTTGACGCCTTCGCGCTGCGCGATCACCCAATCGGTCGGGTTGTTCGAGATCGTCGGGCAGGTGGTGATACCGAAGTGCAGATAAACCTCGCCCATCCAATCGCGCAGGTGGCAATGGCCGTCGATCAGGCCGGGCAGGATCGTCTTGCCCTTGGCGTTGATGACCTCCGCGCCTTCGGGCGGCTTCACCTCGCCGCGACGGCCGACGTCGCGTATGCGCCCGTCCTGGAATACCACGACGGCGTCGGCAATCGGCGCGCGGCCGGTGCCGTCGATCAGCGTGCCGCCGTCGATGACAACCGGACGGCTTTGCGCCGCCGCATTCGCCGCGGCGAGCGCGAGCATTGCGAGCGCGAGAAAATATATTTTCATGCGTCCTCCGTTGGAAACGGTCTAAGCTAACGCAGGACGAAGCTTGGCTGCAAGGCCGCAGCGCGTTCGCGGCGCAAAAAAGAAAGGCGGCGCCGCCCGTTGCCGGGCGACGCCGTGGTGGTGAGTTATGGTGCGGAGTTTATGGGAAGGAGACGAGCGGATTAACCGTAAAAGTCGACTCCGTTGGGAACACGTGAAAATCTTCGGGCGCCTATAACGGGCTCGATCGCGGCGCTCGCGTCGGAATATTCGACTTCCGAAAACTCGGCTTCGTCGAAGTAGAGCTTGTCGCCGTCGATGCCGCCGCCCGGATATTTATGCTCGAATTGGACGAGCCAGCTGTGGCGCGACTGCGGGCGGTACTCGACGACCGTTCCGTCCTCGAGCGCCCGCAGCCAGTGCTGCGGCTTGATTTTAACCTTCGCTCCGATTCGTACTTTATTCATTTACCCAACCTCCAGTGCGAGCCCGATGTCGTGTCGTGACTCCACCTCATTTATATTTCTTGTCCCGCGCCGCGGCCGCGCCCCGCGCCGTTGGCGAGCTCGACGTCGCGCCCCTGATTATCGACGATCGAGAACGCAATCAGCTCGGTCGGCGTGCAGCGGGTGCCCTCGCACTTCGCGCTGAACAGCGCGACGGCATAAAACTGCTTCTCCGGGTTCTGGAACATTGCCAGAACGTGGGTCGCGTCGACCATCACCGCGCTGCCGGGGATGAATTGAAAATCTTTCAAGACCCCGCCCATGGTCCCGGCCCCCGGGACCTCGGGCGAAGACAAGCCGGGGGTTTGGCCCGGCTTGTCTTCGTCTTCATCGGTGCCCGGAGAAGCCAGCGCGACGAGAAAGATGAACACGGTCGTCACGCAGACGAGCGCGGAGACTAATATCTTCCAGCCATCTTGCAGTTTTGCGCCGGGTGTCATATTCGCGCCTCCATCGGGAGCTACCTTCCGCATTGAGCAACGCGCATGCCAGAAGAAAGAAGCCGGAAAGTAAATGGATTCTCGCAAACGGGCGCACGGATCACCCGTAAAAATGTGGCTGCGGGGAAAATTTTACTGGGCGGCCGGGGATGATGTTACAGGTGAATGACGCCGAGCGAGGCTTTACCGGAGGGATCGATAGTTATTGCGGTTTTTCACCCGAGACCAGCGCGTATGGGAAGCTTCCGCTCACATGCAGCGCGTCGCCGTGCTTGTGCCAGGTGAAATAGGTCGCTTTGAGGCGCTCGGCCAGCTCCGGCGCTTGGGCTTCCAGCTCGCTCGCGACTTCGAGCCAGTGCGCGCCGGTCGGAATGCCGTCCATGCCCTCCTGATCGAACGTGTAGGTCACGACCTTGGCGCGGACGGCGCGATAGCCGGCTTTCAGCAGCAGCCGCTGGATGCCGCTCGCGGTATGAAAACGGAACTCCTCGCCGTGCGTCCGGCGGAAGACCTCGTTGACTTTGGCGTCGAGCGCGGCGCCGAGCGCGTCGGTCGATTCTTTGAGGACGGGGTCGAGAATCACGAATCTGCCGCCGTTCCGTAGAACGCGCAGGACCTCGCGCACCACGCGCTCGGGATTGCCGAAGTGATGCAGGCTGAAGGACACGAAGGCCCGGTCGAACGCATTTGCCTTGAACGGCAGCGCGTCGGCCTCGCCGGCGCATTGCGTGTATGCCGGTATGGGCTCTTCGTGCCGGCGGCCGACATCGAGCATCGCGGGCGCCTGGTCGATGCCGACGATGCGGCCTCCATGCAGCCGTTTTGCGACCGGCCGGGCGGCGCGCCCGGTCCCGGTCGCAACTTCCAAGACTGATTCCTCACTTCCGAGCTCCAGCATTTCCGCGAGCTTCTCCGCCAGGTCGGCGCGGATCTCCGATCTGCGCCGGTCGAACTCCGCCGCGTGCTCGGGGTCGTGGAAGCGGGTCTTGTGTTCGTGACGGCCGCCGCGATGCTCGTGGGAATGACTGGGGCCGTGGTCGCGGTTGCGGGCTTCGCTCATTTCGCCATCGCCTCGATCGCCTTCCACTGCTCGTCGCTCACGGGCATCACGGAAAGGCGCGGCAGGCGCACGAGGTCGAAGCTCTTCAGCTTGGGATCGGCCTTGACCTCCGCCAGCGTCACCGGCCGCGGCAGCGCTTTTTCCGCCTCGATGTCGAAGACGAGCAGCTTGGGGTCTTTCTTCTCGGGATCGGCAT
>DASWZY010000342.1:0-4036 GCA_036407055.1 Binatia bacterium | reverse complement strand
CCTGTCGACCATTGGTCTGAGCCTCGGGTCATGGATCGCCTTCGAGGTCGCCAGCATCCTCGGCCGCCCGTTTGTCGAGCGCCTGCTGAAAAAGGACGTGGTCAATAAATTCGACTTCCTCACCGACAGCAACGCCGGCGTGACGATCACCTTTTTAATGTTCCTTATACCCGGCTTTCCCAAAGACATGCTTTGCTACCTGCTCGGCTTGAGCCGCATGCGGCTGCGGACCTTCCTGATCATCTCGATCATCGGCCGCGCGCCGGGCACCTACCTGCTCACCGTCCAGGGCGCGAGCGTGCGCGAGCAGGCATACGGCACCACGCTTGTCCTGCTTGTCGTCTCGGCTGCCTTATTGTTCGCTGCTTACCTCTATCGCGCCAAGCTGTTCCATTGGATCAAGAGCATGCACGGGCAGGCCGAGCGGTCGAGCTGATACGCGCGCGTTCCTCTCTTTTTTCTTCACAATCTTCTTCGAATAAGTTTGTCCGTACTTTGCGGTTCGTGTATAATTGGGCGGCTATGAATCGTCATCTTCGCATATTGTTGATCGCTGTAGCTTTGGCGCTTTTACCGGCGCTCGCGTTCGCGCAGTACACCGTCGTGCTGAAGAACGGGCGGCGCATCACGACGCAGTCGTACCGCGAGGAAGGGAACACGATCAAAATCTACGGTCTCGGCGGCGAGGTCGCGCTGCCGCGCGATCAGATACAGACGATCCTCAGCGGCGCAGAGGGTCAGGCCCGGGGTCTCGATCTCCGCGACAAGTCTTCCGGAGATGACGCGGGCCCGAGCGCGCCCACGCGCGCACCGGCAGCGGCCGGCAAGGCGCCGACCGCGGAGTGCGAAGACCAGGACTGCGCATCCCGGCAAACGTCACCGGAAGAGGAAAAGAAGAAAGAGGAGGACAATTACCGCAAGAAGGCTCAGGATCTTACGGAGGAGCTGAAGGCGGCGCAGAACAACTATTTTACCGCGGCCCGGGGCAACGCCTCACCGGAGCCTTCGGTGATCACTAACGACGATGCAATGCGGCGGCGCACCGACGATTTGAACGCGCGGCTGCGCGACGCGCAGCAGAATCCGGGCGGCGGCGTCGACGGCGGCCCCGTGCGTGTCGAAAGCCCGTCGCCCTTTGTGGGCCAGCCGCCGGTGATTACGGAAATCCCGCCGGGAAACGTCGCGCCGACCGTCAATCCGCCCCCGCCGGGCTATACGTCGAGCGAACAGCAGCTGAGCGACTTGAGAAACCGCATGACCGAATTGACGAAGCAGCGCGAGCAGCTGATCGAGGAAATGAAGCAGAAGAACCTCGACACGGCCAACATGTTCCTGCAGTAATCCCTATAGAGCCGCGACCGCGGCCCTGAGCCCGAGCAAGTAGCTTTCCACTCCGAATCCCGTAATCTGCCCGACGACCGCCTCGGCGATGATCGAGCGCTTACGGAACTCTTCGCGCTTGTAAATATTCGAAATGTGCACTTCGACCGCCGGAATGCCGGCGGCGGTAAGGGCGTCGCGCATGGCGATGCTCGAATGCGTATACGCGCCCGCGTTCAGGATCAGCGCGCCGAATGACTTCGGCGCCTCCTGGATCCAGCCGACCAGCTCGCCCTCGATGTTCGATTGACGCGCTTCGATTTCGACGCCGAGCTCGGCGGCGAGCGCCGCGATCTTGCGATTGATCTGATCGAGCGTGAGGCGGCCGTAAATCTTCGGCTCGCGCCGCCCGAGCATGTTGAGATTGGGCCCATGGAGCACGAGGATTTTTCTTTTTTTCGCCATCACGATCCTTTCGGATGCTTTTCGAGCCAGCGCGCGGAGACTTCCAGCCCGTGCCGGACAAGCTCTTCGCCGGCGTCGCGCGAGCCTTCGCGCTCGACGAGGCCCGTCAAGCGGACGATCTCATCGAGCACTCCCGGATTCGCCGACGCTTCGTAAAGCTGCTTGTAGACCTCGATCGCCTCGAGAAAATATCCCTGCTGCGTCAGCAGGCGCGCCATGCTCTCGGTCGCGAACGGCGCGGGCCGCCGCGCAGCCTGATCGAGGCGCATGAGCGCCGCCGTGAGCTCGGCGGCTTCGCCGCCGAGCAGCGGCTCGAGCGCCCGCGCGACGTCGAGCGCGCGGCCAAGCGCGCCGCGCTGATAGAGGAGCCGGCTCTTCAGCAGCAAAGCGCGCCGGTGCTCCGGCGCGGCGGCGAGCACCTGCTCGACGGCTTCCAGCGCGTCGTCCACCCGCCCGCGGCGACGGAGCGATTCGGCGGTGTCGACGAGCTCGGAGCTGCGCGCGCGCTCCATGTTACCGCGCCGCCTCCAGCCGGGCGACGATCTCGCCCGGCGCCAGCGCGTGGAAGCGCGTCGCGCCGATGCCTTTGCAGAGGATGAACTTGATTTTTCCGCCGGAGGATTTTTTGTCGACTTCCATATGCTTGACGAGCTCCGCTGGGCTCAACTCGGCCGGAATCTCCGCCGGCAGCCCGGCGCGGACGACGAGACGGCGGATGCGCTCGAAGCTTTCGCGGTCAGAGGCGCCTTCGGCGACCGAGATCGCCGCCGCCTGGACCATGCCGATGGCGACCGCCTCGCCGTGGAGAAACATCTCGTAGCCCGTGAGCGCCTCGAGCGCGTGGCCGACGGTATGCCCGAAGTTCAGCACCGCGCGGAGGTCGCTTTCGCGCTCGTCCTTGGCGACGACATCGGCCTTGATCGCGCATGACGCGGCGACGATCTCCGCGAGCATGGCGCTATCGAGCTTGAGAATGTCATCGAGCTTGTCTTCGAGGCGGCGGAAAAGCGCGGCGTCGGCGATGACGCCGTACTTGATCACTTCGGCCAAGCCCGCGACGACTTCGCGCTTCGGCAGCGAGCGCAGCGCGCCGACGTCGATCCAGACGAGCCGCGGCTGATGGAAGGCGCCGATGAGATTTTTTCCTTCTTTATGGTTGACGCCGGTTTTCCCGCCGACGCTGGAATCGACCTGCGCCAGCAGCGTCGTCGGTACCTGGACATACGGGACGCCGCGGAGATAGCTCGCGGCGGCGAAGCCGGTCACGTCGCCGACGACGCCGCCGCCGAGCGCGACCAGCGCCGAGCCGCGCTCGAAGCGGGCGGCGACGAGCCGGTCGTAGATCGCCGCGACGGCGTCGAGGTTCTTGTGCTCCTCGCCGGCCGGCAAAAAAATCACCGAGGTCTCGAAACCGGCCTGCCGCAGCGAAGCCTCGACCGGCTTCAAATACAATCCCGCGATATTGCCGTCGGTGACGATCGCGGCCTTGTTGCCGAGGCCGGCGCGCCGCATCGCCGGGCCCAGCTCCGGCAGATTCTTCTCGCCGACGCAAATATCGTAGGAGCGGTCGGCGAGATCGACGTTGATCGTGCGCATGGACGGCGTCATTGGACCGCGCGGAGAACTTCCTCCACGACCTGGTCGATCGAAAGATTTTCCGTATTTACCATCGCGTGCGCCTGCGCATAAACCGGCGCGCGCCGGCTCATGAGCTCGCGCACGCGCGTCTCGCGGTCGGCGACATCGAGCAGCGGCCGCTTGCCGCCGCGGACGCGCCCGAGAATCGTCTCGGGCTTCGCCGTGAGGCAGACGAGCAGGGCTTTCTCTTTCAACAACGCGAGGTTCTCCTCGTCCATCACCGCGCCGCCGCCGGTCGCGATCACCTGGCGCTCGTTTGCGAGAATCTCCCGGAGCTTTTGCTTCTCCAGCAGCCGAAAGCGGGCTTCGCCGTCGCGGTGAAAAATCTCCTGGACCTTGCGGCCTTCGTCGCGCTCGATCGCGCGGTCGACGTCGACGAAGCGCCATCCGAGCCGGCGCGCGACCCGGCGCCCGACCTCGGTCTTACCGACCGCCATGAAGCCGGTGAGCGCGATGTTTTTTGGGGCGCCCGCGGGCACAAACAGCTCAGAAGCGCTTGATCTGCTCGAGGTAGCCTTCGTAATTGCGCTTGATCTCGCGCAGCGAGTCCCCGCCGAATTTCTCCAGGAACGCCGCGGCGAGCTCGAACGCCACGACCGACTCGCCCACGACC
>DASWZY010000341.1:0-4966 GCA_036407055.1 Binatia bacterium | reverse complement strand
CTCCGCTTTGGAAGTATCGATGGACACGATTTTCGCGTGCGGGTGCGGACTCCTGAGCACGCGCGCGTAGAGCATGCCGGGAAGCTGCACGTCGCCTGTGTACTCGGCTTTGCCGGTCACGCGCTCGAAGCCGTCGATGCGCGGCGTCGCCTTGCCGACGACGGAGAATTCTTTTTGCGCCATGATCGTCTCCTTAGCGCGCCTTGGCAGCGGCCAGCACGGCTTCGACTTCGCGGTTGTAATTGCCGCAGCGGCAGAGATTGCCGGAGAGCGCGCGGCGCGCCTGAGCCTCGCTCGGGCTCGGGTTGCGCATCAGGAGCGCCTTGCCGGACATGATCTGTCCAGAGGTGCAGAAGCCGCACTGCGGACCGTCGTGCTCGATAAATGCTTGCTGGAGGGGATCGAGCTTGTCGCCCTTCGCGAGTCCCTCGACGGTGAGAATCTCCTTGCCGCTCATCCAGACCGCGAGCTGGCTGCAGGAGTACATATTGCGACCGTCGATGACGACGGTGCACGCGCCGCACTCGCCGCGGTCGCAGCCGATGCGCGTGCCGGTGAGACCGAGCTCGTCGCGCAGGACTTCGGCCAGCGTCTGGCGGTGCTGGACCTCGACTCGATACGGCTTGCCGTTGACCTTGAGGGATACGATCGACCGGCCCTTGGCGGGCTGGACCGCCTCGGTCGGATACGCATCCGCGCCGGGAGCGTCGAGCAGCCCCTTCGAGATCACCGCCGCGCCGACCGAGCCCGCGCCGACGCGCTTCAAGAAATCGCGGCGCGAAACGCCCTTGCCCTTGTTGTCGTCCATGGCGAGTCGCCTCCTTCGAATGTCCGGATGATACGGGCGATTAAAGCTCTAATACCCAGACTCGTCAATAGTGTTTTTAGCGCGTTTGATCCCTGGAGAATTGACAACCTACACGCATGCCTCCATATTGCCGGAACAGATGAGAACAGCTTTTTTAACGGCAATGACCTTCGCCATGGTCTTCTGCGCGAGTTTATTCGCTCTGCCGCTCGCGGTTTTTCCCCAGCCGACGGAGACGATCGAGATCGGCATCGCCGGCGGTCAAAAAATAACGGCCAACATCAGCCGCGGCGGTCCCGTTCCGGCGGAAGATTTGCGGATCAAAATCGAAATCGCCGGCATAATCGTCGGGCCAAGCCGTACGAACAGCAGAGAACCGGAACTAGTTTGGAATTTCAGCTTTCGCAATAAGACGAATCATAACGTGCTCGCGGTAATTGTTGACGACGTTACGTTCGATCCTATTAAGACCTTGGTCGGTGATCTTGAACCGGTTGCACGCGACAACGTTTGGCGCGGATTTGCCGAACCGATCGCCGTTACGAAGGAATCGCTGCCGTGGCTTTTCGACTCCGGACCGACGATGAAGGTCTTCCGCTTTACCGTCCGCTACGACGACGATCAGCGGTCCATCCTGCACCAGCTTGGTATGTATTCGGCGGGCGGGAAAGAGGCGCTTCTCGAAGCAGCAGCGCTCGTGCGCTCCGGTCGTTAGCTACCTTCCCGTCCCCGCCTGCACTTCCTTAATGAACTTCAACACCGGAGCGGCGTCCTGCAGCTCGATGTCGGAGATGTCGAGGTACTTCCGCCCTTTGACGAGGCGGCTCTCGGGCGGGAGTCCGTCTTTCGGGATATCGATCCGGCGCGAGTTCGGCGCCGCCTCGCCGTAGAGATCGGGATATTTTTGCAGCGCCGTCTGGCCTTTGCGCGAGAGAAACCAGTTGATGAACACGCGCGCGGCGTTCGGATGCGGCGCGCCTTTGATGAGGCTGAGCGAGCCGCCGCCGCTCGTGATGTATATCCCCTCTTTCCATTCCTCGGTGCCGAACTCGTCGACCGGAAGGCCCTGCTCTTTGGCTTTGATCGCCTCGCGGCAGCCGAGGCAGATGGAAAATTTTCCGCTCGCGAGCCAGTCGCTGATCTGCCGCCGGTCGCGGCCGAACGTCAAATCCATCGCGCCGAATAAGCGCTTGATGAATTCCGGGCCGATCTCGGGATTCTTGTAGAAGAAGACCAGCGGCGGGCCGATGCCGTTGCCGGAAGGGTCCTGCGCGACGATCTTGCCCTTCCAGCGCGGATTCACGACGTCCCAGTACGACTTGAACTCCTTGGGATTGACGAGCGTCGTGTTGTAGTAAAGCCCCGAGCTGCTCGGGTTGGCGATATAGACGAAGACGCTCGTCGCCTCGGGGTCAGTGTAGAAGTGCGCTCCGCCGTACCACTTCGAGATGTCGAGCACCTCGGGCAGGACGAGCGCCGCTTTGATCGAATCGAGCGCCTTGCCTTTGTAAAGTATGTTGTAGTTGGTCGTCGCGCCGCCGCTGAAAACGTCGGCTATCACTTTACCCGCGCGCGCTTCGGTCATGATGCGCGCGCCGAGCTGGCTGCCCTGGCCGTTGACGCTCGTGATCTGGATATCGGGATAGTCGCGCCGAAACTCGTTGAGCAGCGGCTCGGTGCCGTAGCGGCCGACGTAAAGATTTAAGCGGCCTTCTTTTTTCGCTGCCGCGACGATCTTATCCCATTCGGGGGAATCGGCGGCGCCGGCGGCCGCCGCGGCGAGCAGGATAACAGCGGCACAGAGAAGCCCGCTGAGTTGCGGCTTCATATCATGCGCGGCGCCGCACGCCAGCCAGCCAGTCTTTGCCTCTTTTGGTGAGATACATAGTTCACGCCGGAACTGACATTGAGATATCAACGGGAGCCCGTTTGCGGAACCATGCATTAGCTGATGGCGTAAACAGTAAGAAAAGGCTGTAAAGTTGAACAACGATTTGAGCTAAAGTCAGCACTCCAACAATCGGAGTACGCGCGAATTCGTCAAAAAAAATGGCCACCGTTGGCAGCGTACCGATCGCAAACAACACAAGGAAAGCGATACGAGCCCAATTTTTTCTTGTCGAGATCTTAAAAATCATAAAAGCTAAGAAAGCAAATGTGAAGACCAGTAGGCTTACGACAAATGTTGTTGAACCTTGACGGGTATCAGACAAGTGGGTCGGCGCCTTGAGCAATCCAAGCGCAAGAGACAGCCAAAGCAAATTGATGCCCCTTGCGACAGTCTTCGGTCTTTGAATTGCCTCCTGCACAGCTACGCGACTTTCTGCTCGCGCGGAAAGACGCCGATGCGCTCGTTGATGACGGCGAATTCCATGACGCGTTTTTTATCGGCGTGCCGGAAGACGCCGAGCGGGTCGCGGCCCTGGCGCACGGCCTCGATCTGCTCGCGCAGAACCTTGCGGAAGAGAATGATGCCTTCGTCGCCCGCGCCGAGGCGCTCTTCGCTGCGGTCGGCGATCGCGCCTTGCGTCTCCCAGGCCATCGCGTCCTGCACGAGCACGTGCTCGAGACGGTACCGGCCATGCTCGTCGCGGATCGGGAAATAGGACCACGGCACGTCCGCGTCCGCCGGCGTGCGGTCCGTGTCGTTGGGCTCGAAGAAGATGACGAAGACCTGCGTGTGCGCATCGTCGATCGGCACGCGCATCTGGAGATTGTGGCGCAGCATCTTGTCCTTCGCGCGGAAGACGTGCCTCAGCGTATTCGGAAACAGCAGCGGGTGCTGGTCGATCGCCGGCGGATCGCCGGCATTTTTTCCCGGCGTGGTCCGGCGCTTGTAGATGCCGGAGTCGAACGGGATGAAGTCGTGCTCTTCCTCGTAATGCGCGACGTTCGGCAGCAGATGCGCGGTCTCGCCGTGGAGCCAGTAGAGATGCGAGGGATCGACGGAATTCTCCATGGGCTGGAGCCAGTTGCACCGAAGCGGCTCCTGCACCTCGATCCAGCGCCTGCCGTCTTCCCACGCGAGCACGTCCCAGCGCGGCAGCACCGGCGCCGGCAGCGGCCCGAGATAGCCGAAGAGCAGACCGCCGAGCTTCTCGACCGGATAGGCGGTATGCTTGATCTTCTCTTTGAAGCCGCCGTCGGGCGGCTCGGCCGGCTGCTGGAGGCAGCGTCCCGCCGCGTCGAACTTCCAGCCGTGATAGGGGCAGCGAATTCCTTCGGCGTCCACGCGGCCGTAGGCAAGTGAAGCGCTGCGGTGCGGGCAGCGCTCGCCGACGAGGCCGTAGCCGCCCTTCGTGTCGCGATAGACAACCAGCTTCTCGTCGAGCAGCATGACCGCCTTGATCGGCTTTTCTGCAGATAGTTCGCCGGCGGCGGCGACCGGCTGCCAGTAGCGCCTCAGCATCTCGCCCGCCGGCGTGCCTCGGCCGACCCGCGTCAAATTCTCGTTTTCTTCCCGCGTCAGCATGGCTGATGCCCTCGTCTACTGTTTCAGATCGCCCTCTTTATCACCCGCCGGCGCTTCGCGGCGGTTCCATTTGCCGATATCGACGGGAATGTCGAAGATCGCGCAATCGTCGTTCGCGCAATAAATCTTAACCATCAATAAATTCCCTGGTTCTTTGCCGCAAAAAGGACACGGGAGCGGCGCGGCGGAGGCATTCATCGGGGCCAGTGTAGTCAAGACCGGGATTTTAGACAACCGATACCAAAGGGACGGAGACTACCCGAGGGGTATTCTGCGGCGTAATGACGATTCGCTCTCACACCGCCTTACGGTAGCGCAGCAGAAGCTTTCTGAACGCCTGCGCCAGCTCGCTGAGCGGCCGCTCGCGCAGGTAAACGATGTAGTTGTCAGCGAGGAGATCGAGCCCACGCACGTCCAGGCACCTGAAATCGCCCCGGCGCACGTCCGCCATCACTACGTTCAGGTAGGCGAGACCGACCGCGCCCCTTCGCCGCACAGCGCGCTTGACCGCTTCGGGCGAATTGCATCGCAATATGACGCGCGGGTCGAAGCCGCGCCGCTTGATCTGTTCGAGCACATGGATGCTGGAAGCGCCGCCGTCGCTCGCGCCGCGCACGACCAGGCGCGCGCGGGCGAGATCGGCCGGCGTCACCTTATCCTTCGCCGCCAGCGGGTGCTCCGGCGCC